>NZ_JBWCCN010000005.1:0-356337 GCF_056279485.1 Pseudomonas sp. TE12508
AGCACCCACACGAATTGCTTGATTCAGTTGTTAAAGAGCGGTTGGTTAAGATCTTTCGTCTCAACCGAGGCGCGCATTCTACAGCAGCCTCTGTTGCTGTCAAGCGGTTATTTTCAGAAGTTTTCAAAGTTTCCTTTGTAACTTCAACCACTTGCGCTTCCGATCTCTCGTTAGCGGGAGGCGAATAGTACAGCATTTTATTTCGTGGTCAACCACCTGTTGCGATTAATTTTTCCCTTAACGAAACCCCTCAAGGCGAGTACTGATTTCTGCCTCTATTAAGCAGCCCTGCTTTACTCATCGACACACCCAGATGTGGACAGGGTGAAACCAGCATGCGTCCGTCACAGTTCCTATGGCAGATCTATTCGCGACGCGATCATCTGTTACAGATTCAGGCATAAGCCATTGGCCATCAGACAATCCTCACCACTAGCTGCGTTATCATCGCCCGCCTCTCTGCACCAAGAGTCTTGAGCCCGGATGTCCGTATCTTTGCCATTGCCCGCCGATCACTCCCTATTGCCACCGGTCCTCGTCGGTCCACTATTACGGCGCCTGGAACCCACGCGGCTGGTACTGTGGTTGGTAGGGTCGCGTGCGCTGCCGCTGACGCTGCGCCTGCAAGGAGTCGACATCAGTCTCGATGCGGGACAACGCACGGTTATCCCGGTCGGTACTCATGCCTTCATTCATTTGATAGATGTGCCACTGGATGCCGCCCTGCCCTGCGACACGTTGATCGAGTACGACCTGCTGATCACCGACGCGGATGGCACTCAGTCGGGCATTCTCGAATGGGCGCCTCATCTACTATATGGCGAGGCGCAATGTCCGAATTTCGTGTTGCGCTCGCGGATCGATCAATTGCTGCATGGCTCCTGCCGTAAACCTCACCATTCGGCGGCTGATGGTTTGCTGTGCGTCGATCGATTGCTGGAGTCTGAGCCGGAGGCTTGCAAGCGCCCCGCGCTATTAATGATGAGCGGCGATCAGGTATATGCGGATGATGTCGCGGGGCCGATGTTGCGGGCGATTCATGCCTTGATTGAGCGTCTGGGGCTGTTCGGCGAACACCTCGACGGTGCAGTGGTCAGCGACAGCGCCAAACTCTACGAGCATCCTGCCAGTTACTACCATCGTGCGGATTTGTTACCGGCGCTTGAGAGCAACGAAACCCTGCGCGAACGATTTTTCGGTGGAGCGCGTAAGCCGATCTTTACCAGTAGCAGCGCCGACAACCATTTGGTGACCTTCGCCGAGGTCATGGCCATGTACCTATTAGTATGGTCGCCCACGTCCTGGATACTGATCGCGCCGCAACCACCAGCACTGACACCCGAACGACGCAAGCGTTATGCCCTGGAGCAGACGCGCATCGAGGAGTTCAAAAAAGGACTGGGTGGTGTTGGGCGGGCGATGGCGCACCTGCCGTGCCTGATGATTTTCGACGACCACGACATCACCGATGACTGGAATCTTTCCGCGCAATGGGAGGAAACGGCCTACGGCCATCCGTTCTCCAAGCGCATCATCGGCAACGCGCTGCTCGCTTATATGCTGTGCCAAGGCTGGGGCAACAACCCGGACGCGTTTGGCGGCATGCTGGAAAAAACCCGCCTATTGAGTGCCTCGGGGCAAGATCCTTACCTGGACAGCGATGTCCAGGATAGCTTGATCGACGAGCTGCTGAGCTTTCAGAAGTGGCATTACGTGCTGCCCACTCGCCCTGCGGTGGTGGTGCTCGACACTCGCACTCGGCGCTGGCGCAGCGAAATGACGCTCAAGCAACCGTCCGGTCTGCTGGATTGGGAAGCGCTCAGCGAGCTGCAGCAGGAATTGCTCGATCATCCCTCGGCGATCATCGTTTCGCCGGCACCGATTTTCGGCGTCAAATTGATCGAAACCGTGCAACGGGTGTTTAGCTGGTGCGGTTATCCACTGTTGGTGGACGCCGAAAACTGGATGGCCCATCGCGGCGCCGCCCAGGTAATCCTGAACATTTTCCGACACTCCCGCACTCCCGGTAACTACGTGGTGCTGTCCGGTGATGTGCATTATTCCTTCGTCTACGAAGTATTGATCCGACACCGCAAGGCTGGCCCACGAATCTGGCAGATTACCAGCAGCGGTATCAAAAACGAGTTTCCGCCAGCGCTGCTCGAATGGTTCGACCGCCTCAACCGCTGGCTCTACTCGCCCCGCTCGCCCCTCAACTGGCTGACCAAGCGCCGGCGGATGCGCATTGTTCCGCATGTTCCAGAGCATGCAGAGGCGGGCGAGCGGTTATGGAATTCGGCGGGGATCGGCCAGGTGTTCTTTAATGAAAAAGGCCAGCCGCAGGATATTTATCAGCACAACGCGGATGGCTCGCCGAAGACGCGGATGGTGGCGCCTGAAATTTCCGAAGCGGTTGAATGACTTTGCCCGAGTTGCCATGAGCAATTATTACCTGCACACCATGAACCTCACCCGAACCCTGATCATCGGCAACTCCGGCTCGGGCAAGAGTTGGCTGGCCAAACAACTGGCTGAGCACTTGCAAGCGCCCTGGACCGATCTCGACCTGATTCACTGGGTATCCGATGAACACAGCATTGCTCGTCCCCGCGCCGAAGCACTGGGAATGGCGCGAGTGGCGGCGAGTGGAGAGCGCTGGGTTATCGAGGGTGTTTACGACTGGATGATCAGTGAACTTGTGGAGCAGGCGACAGCGCTGATCTGGCTGTGTCTGGAAGATGAAGACTGCGCCAACCATATTCGCCAGCGAGAGGCGAAGCGCGATGAGCATGACGAGTTACTGATAGCGTTACTGGAATGGGCCGGCAGCTATCGTACTCGCGAAGAGTCCAGTGGATTTGCTGCGCATCAGCGTTTGTTCGAAGGGTTTAGCGGCTCGAAACTTCAACTGATGAATCGGGATGAAGTCACGGCTTTCGTCAGCACAGTGCAACAAATCGACTGATTGCTCCTGATTCCACTGACGCAGACCCGATTCTGTAGGAGCAGCCTTCGACAGCTCCTACAGGGGAATGCATGCATTCAATAGAAGTCAGGCTGCGCTCACCGCCCGACCAACGCCTCTGACAATCATCTCCACTTCCCGCTCATCAATCGTCAGCGGTGGCAGCAGGCGAATGGTCTTGCCCCGTGTCACGTTGATCAACAAGCCATGATCGCGGGCTGCAATCAGGGTCAGGTCGCGAATCGGTTGTTTGAGTTCGATGCCGATCATCAAACCCTGGCCGCGAATCGCCAGAACGTTGGGATCATCGGCCAATTCGATGCGCAATCTGGCGAGCAAGCGTTCACCCTGCAGTTTGGCGTTTTCCAGCAGCCCTTGCTCCTCAATGATCTCCAGCACGGTGCACCCCACTCGACATGCCAATGGATTCCCGCCGAACGTGCTGCCGTGGCTGCCGGGGGTGAACAGGTCGGCGGTTTTGCCCCGGGCCAGGCAGGCCCCGATAGGAATGCCGTTACCGAGGCCTTTGGCCAGCGTCATGACGTCCGGGACAATCCCCTCGTGCTGGAACGCAAACCACTGGCCGGTGCGGCCGATGCCGGTCTGGATTTCGTCGAGCATCAGCAGCCAGGCGCGCCGGTTGCACAGTTCGCGTACCGCTTTGAGATAATCGGGCGGTGCCACTTGCACACCGCTTTCGCCCTGAATCGGCTCCATCAGAATCGCCACGATGCGTGGACCGTGGGCTTGTTGGACCGCCTCCAGCGCAGCGAGGTCGCCGAATGGCACTTTAATGAAGTCCCCCGGTAATTCGTTAAACCCCAGACGCACCGCCGGGCCGTCACTGGCGGACAGGGTGCCAAGAGTACGGCCGTGAAAGGCGTTTTCCATGACTACTACCAGCGGCTGCTCGATGCCTTTGTGCCAGCCGTAAAGCCGCGCGAGTTTCAGCGCGGTTTCGTTGGCTTCGGCGCCAGAGTTGTTGAAGAACGCCCGATCCATGCCGGAAAGCCGAACCAGTTTCTGCGCCAGCCGCTGTTGCCAGTCGATGCTGTACAGGTTGGAGGTGTGCAACAACAGCCCGGCCTGTTCGCTGATGGCTGCCACGATTCGCGGATGGGAATGGCCGACGTTGGTCACCGCTACGCCCGCCACCGCGTCCAGATATTCGCGACCGGCCTGATCCCACAAGCGCGTGCCCAGGCCTTTGCTGAAACTCAGGGCCAAGGGTTGATAAGTGCTCATCAGGCAGGCGGCGGTCATGACATCAAACTCCATTAATAGTCGGTGTTTTTGCAGTATGGTTAGCCACCTGAGCTGGATAAACACTGCAACACTTCAATCATTTTAAAGCTGGGCTTGATAATGGATTTGTTCCAGGCAATGACCGTTTACGTAAGAGTGGTGGAAGCCGGCAGCATGACCGCCGCCGCTTTGCAGTGCGAAATGTCCACGACCATGGTCGGCAATCATCTTCGGGCCCTGGAGCAACGTCTGGGTGTGCGCCTGCTTAACCGTACGACACGACGCCAGCGGCTGACGGAATTCGGCACGGCGTACTATCAACGTTGTCTTGAGGTATTGGGGCTGGTGGCCGATTCCGAACGCCTGGCAGAACAGACCCTCGACGAGCCGAGCGGCACCCTGCGCATCACCGCACCGCTGACCTTCGGCACCGAACGGCTGGCGCCGGCCTTGAGCGAATTCACCTTGCGCTGCCCGCAGGTCAAACTCGACGTCGTGTTGACCAACCAGCGCCTGGATCTGCTCGACAACGGTTTCGATGTGGCGATTCGCTTGGGCACTACCGAGATGTCCAACATGATCGCCCGCCCGCTCATCGACTACACGATGACCCTGTGTGCATCGAAGGACTATCTGGCGCGCCGGGGCACTCCTGAAAAACCCACCGACCTGCAACACCATGACTGCCTGGCCTTCGCCTACCCGGCCGGAGACGACTGGCACTCGGTAGCCAAACAATGGCGCCTGAGGGGACCCGAAGGCGAAGTCATGGTGGCAGTCAGCGGGCCGATGCTGATCAACAGTTCGGCGGGCCTGCACCAAGCGGCGCGCACCGGTATGGGCATCGTGATGGTGCCCGACGCCTTGGTGGAGCAGGATCTTCAGGACGGAAAACTGGTGGCCTTGATGCAGGACTACCAACTGCCCAGCCGCCCGATGAACCTGGTGTACGCCCAAGACCGCTACCGTTTGCCGAAATTACGCAGCTTCGTCGACTTTGCGCTGCAGAGGTGGGGCAAGCAGTAGGGGGCGTTCTCAATGAGTTTCCCCGCCGCGGTGGGGGAACTAATTGAGAACGCCCCCTAGCAGTAGCAATACCCCATGAACTAATCTCCCCGACTGGCGAGTCACGTTGATATCAGTTCGGCAGGGAGACCGATGATGGGTGAGGCATCGAATATCGAGCCGTTGAAGTTCAATCTGTCAGATTTTAACGAAGACATGCTGCACACCATTCTGGAACTGGTCAGCGATGGCATCTGGGACTGGAATGCCAACACCGGGTTCGTCTACCGCAACCCCGGGTGGTACGAGATGCTCGGTTATCCACCTCATTCCCTGGATAACACTGTGCTGACCTGGGAAAACGTGATCCACCCCGACGATTATTCACAGGTCATGGCGCTGTTTGATGACTACCTGAATCAGCGCGCACCCGGTTATCAAGCCGAGTATCGCTGCCGCATGCGCGATGGCACTTACACCTGGATCGAAGATCGCGGCTATGTGCTGGCACGTAATGCCGACGGCTCGGTGGCACGAATGGTCGGCGCGCACCGCAGTATCGAAGACAAGAAACGCCTGTTCGAAGAAATGGAACGGCGCAATCAATCCCTCGAAGCCATCGTCGAAGAACGCACCCGCGAGTTGTCTCGGGTCAATGAGCAGTTGCAAATCCAACTCGAAGAAAACCGCAAACTGGCGGAAACCGACGTACTGACCTCCATCGCCAATCGCTATCGCCTGGAAAAAGCCCTGCCCCAGGAATGCGACCGCGCCCAACGCTTTCGCCAACCCCTGTCGCTGATCGCGATGGACATCGATGACTTCAAAAACATCAACGATCACTACGGCCACGCCTTGGGTGATGCGGCGTTGGTGCAGGTGATCGAGAGCGTGAAGCACTGCGTGCGCGAAGGCGATCTGTTGGCGCGCTGGGGCGGTGACGAATTCATCATGATCCTGCCCAATACCTTGTTGGCCGACGCCAGGGCACTCGCTGAAAAAATCCGTCACAGCCTGTCGAGCTTGCTGCCGGTCGGGGACTATCAAGTGACCATGAGTTTTGGAGTGGTGCAACGCTTTGAAGAAGAGCAACAGACCGGGTTGCTGGCCAGGGCCGATCAGGCGCTGTATCGATCGAAGATTGCGGGCAAGAATGTGATTTCGGGATGAGCTTGCCTACATGCCTGCCTTCACCAACACCGGCTTCTCCTGATACCGATCCGGATACAACTGTTTCAACTGCGCCACTTTCGGCAGGTCATTGATCACGATGTAGGGATACGTCGGATGTTCCGTCAGGAAGTCCTGATGTTCTTCCTCGGCCGGGTAGAAGCCGTTGTAGGTTTCCAGTTTGGTGACGATGGGTTTGTTGAACGAATGGGCAGCGTCTAGCTGGGTGATGTAAGCCTGGGCGACGCGTTGCTGTTCGGCACTTTTCGGGAATAGCGCCGACCGATACTGAGTGCCGCGGTCCGGCCCCTGGCGGTTGAGTTCGGTGGGGTTATGGGCCACCGAGAAATAGATCTGCAAGAGGCTGCCATAACTGACTTGAGCCGGATCGTAGGTGACTTCGACGGCCTCCGCATGACCGGTATCGCCATTGCTGACCCGCTCGTACTGAGCGGTGTCGGCTGTGCCCCCCGCGTAACCGGAGACAGCGTTCTTCACCCCTTTGACGTGTTGAAATACCCCTTGGACGCCCCAGAAGCAACCGCCGGCAAAAATTGCCGTTTCACTGCGGGCTTCAGTGTTCTCGTCGAGTGTTGGTGGCGCAATGATGACCGCCTCTTCGGCGCCTCCGAAAGAAAACGCGGCACACTGACCGATAAAACTGGCTGCGGCCAATCCCAGCAGGGTGCGACGCCAGTTAAATAGGGTTTTCATGGCTTGTCTCCTGAATGAATGGGGCTATCAACCAAATGGCTATCAACCAAAGGTGAATGCATACGCCGACACACCCGGGTCGAGAAATTCAATGCTGAATGTCCGGTCCTTTACGCCTGCGGTCTGGCGTACCAATTGATACAACCGCTGCTCGGTAACGCTGCCGCTGCCATCCGGCGCCACGTCAACACCGTGGGCACTACCTGGGGGCTTGCCGTCAATCAACACGTTGAAACGCACCGGTTTGCCATCCGCACCGGGGCCCAATACCAAATGCAGATCGCGAGCGTGGAAGCGGTAGACGATTCGACTGGCCGGGGCGTTCGAAACGGCCCGCTCCGGACCGACCGTCCATTGGCCCTCCAGGCTCCAGTGATTGAGGGCCAGTCGGGACGGCGGGCTATAGGCCGTCATCTTGTCTGGCGCCAGATCGGTTTGAGCAACGAAATGCTCCGCCCGTCGATAGCCGATATAGGTTTCCGGCGATTGCACTTCATTCATGTTCGGAGCGAGATGAACGCCCTCGGCACGAGCATTGATCAGCCCGTCCGCGACCTTCTCGGCGCCCGCCTCACGCAGCAGTTGTTGAATCACTCGCTCCGATTCGGCGTATTTGCCCTCGCCAAAGTGGTGGTAACGAATGCGCCCCCGGGCATCGGCAAAATAGTGGGCCGGCCAGTATTGGTTGTTGAAAGCACGCCAGATCTTGTAGTCGTTATCGATTGCCACCGGATAAGTGACACCCAGGTCGTTCATGGCTTTGGTGACGTTGCCGACATCACGTTCGAAGGCAAACTCGGGCGTATGGACGCCGATCACCACCAAGCCCTGATCGCGATACTTCTCGGCCCAGGCCTTCACATACGGCAGGGTGCGCAGGCAGTTGATGCAGGAGTAAGTCCAGAAATCCACCAGCACGACCTTGCCCTTCAAGGCCTGGGCGGTGAGAGGTGGAGAGTTGAGCCATTGCACAGCGCCGTCCAGCGATGGAAGGTTGCCTTCAATCGGCAGTTCGCCCGGTATCTTGGCGGTCATTTTCATACTGCCGACGGATTGATCGCCGCCCCGTGGAATCTGCGACATCATCGCCCCACTGCCGGCCGGCAACTTACCGGCCAGCCGATTTACCAGCGCCTGCTCGATATCGCCGGTGGATGCCGTCGAGACCCGCG
Source organism: Pseudomonas sp. TE12508 (assembly GCF_056279485.1). Classification (NCBI taxonomy): domain Bacteria; kingdom Pseudomonadati; phylum Pseudomonadota; class Gammaproteobacteria; order Pseudomonadales; family Pseudomonadaceae; genus Pseudomonas; species Pseudomonas sp. TE12508. The sequence goes on from NZ_JBWCCN010000005.1 coordinate 8,272, forward strand.
CCAGAATCCCGGTATCCAGCCCCAAGGCGATCGCCACTACACCCGCCAGCATCGCGCCTCCCAAGCCTCGACGCAGCCACTCGCCTGCGCCTATCGAGCGCTTCATCGCGGCGAAGACTTTACCGCCCAGCAGCAACGCCGCGGCGAGAGAGGTGGCGGCGCCGGCCGCGTAAGCCAGCAGCAACAAGGTGGTGGCGATGTTTGCCCCTTGCAGCGCCGCGCCAGTCAACAGCAGGCCCAGAATCGGCCCGGCGCAGGGTGCCCAAAGCAGGCCCGTGGCGACACCGATCAGCAACGAAGCGCCGGGGCGCGGCCGGGTATCGAGAGCCGCGGCTTCCGACAGCCGACCGCCGGCCGCCACCAATGGACGCGTCAGGCGCTCGGCCAACCGAGGCAGCAACAGCGTCAGCCCGAACAGTGCAACGAACAGCAACGCGAGCCAGCGACCGTACTGATTGACTTGCACCACCCAACCGCCGCCAACCGCCGCCAACGAGGCGACGAGCGCGAAGGTCAGCGCCATCCCCGCCAGCAGCGGCAAGCCACTCTTGATAAACGGCTGCCCGGTGCGAGCGAAGACAAAGGGCAATACCGGCAGAATGCACGGGCTGACGATCGTCAGCACACCACCGAGATAAGCGAGGACCAGAAGCCACATAACGTCGACCTGCGTGAAGTGAGTGGAAGGAAGTGCCCATGGATTACGCCTGTGGCTTGAAAGTCAGCGCCAGACCGTTCATGCAGTAGCGCATACCGGTGGGCTTTGGCCCGTCCTCGAAGACATGGCCCAAGTGACCGCCGCAACGACGGCAATGAACCTCTTCGCGCAGCACGCCGAAGGAGCGGTCCTGACGGGTGGCCACCGCGTTGTCCAGTGGCGCCCAGAAGCTCGGCCATCCAGTGCGGCTGTCGAACTTGGTGTCGGAAGAAAACAACGGCAGATCACAACCGGCGCAGGCAAAAACGCCCTTGCGGTGCTCGTTGTTCAGCGGGCTGCTGTAGGCCCGCTCGGTGCCCTCTTCGCGCAGGATCTCGTACTGCTCGGCGCTGAGCATGGCGCGCCACTCGCTGTCGCTGTGGGCCACCTCGAAAACCTCTGCCGCGCGGGCCTCATCGATCAGCGCGCCGCCTGCGGAAAATTTTGGCAATACACCGATCACCAGGGCCGCAGCCCCCAGCCCGCCGCTTGCTACAAGAAACTGTCGCCGTGAAAACATGGGCCTTCTCCAAAATTCCAGATGCCTTGCATGGAACACAGCCTAGGCTTGAGTTGATCGCCAAATCCTCACGAGGAGTTAAACAATTCGTGATAACTCAGCCTCAGGAAAAGCCGCACAATGTTGTTCATTGCATCACGAGGGATTGAGCTCCATGGAACCGGCCAAACGCGTCCTGGTGGTCGAGGACGACCTGCCTATCGCCGACCTTATCTGCCTGCATCTTCGCGATGAGCAGTTCGAGGTGGTGCACTGCGCCGATGGCGATGAGGGCATGCGACTGCTGCAGCAAGGAAGCTGGGACGCACTGATTCTCGACCTGATGCTGCCCGGCGTCGACGGCCTGGAAATCTGCCGCCGCGCCCGGGCCATGGCCCGCTACACACCGATCATCATCACCAGTGCGCGCTCCAGCGAAGTCCATCGGATTCTGGGGCTGGAACTCGGTGCCGACGACTACCTGGCCAAACCCTTTTCCATGCTCGAGCTGGTGGCACGGGTCAAGGCATTGCTGCGACGGGTCGACGCCATGGCCCGCAACCTGAAAATGGATGCTGGCAGCCTGATCAGCGATGGCCTGTCCATCGACCCGATCACACGTGAAGTCTCCCTCGATGGCCGTCGTCTTGACCTCACGCCGCGGGAGTTCGACTTGCTGTACTTCTTCGTCCGCCAGCCCGGCAAGGTCTTCTCGCGCATGGACCTGCTCAACGCGGTGTGGGGCTACAGCCACGAAGGCTACGAGCACACGGTCAACACCCACATCAACCGCCTGCGAGCCAAGATCGAGGCCGATCCGGCGCAACCGGCGCGCATCCTCACCGTGTGGGGTCGTGGTTACAAATTCGCGACGAGCGGAGAACAGCCATGAGGTTGACCCTGACCCAACGCCTGTCCCTGGTGTTCGCCGTGCTGTTGCTGGTGTGCTGCGGCACCTCGGCATGGATGCAGGTGCGCTCCAACCAGATGCATGAACTGGAAGTGGTGCAGGGGTTGTCGCGGGATCTGGCGCAACACATCGCCCACGACACTGTGCTGATGGACCGCAATGGCCCGATGCCCAATGCCGTGCGCGAACTGTTCAGCCAGCTGATGCTGGTCAACCCCAGTGTCGAGGTCTATCTGCTCGACACCGGGGGCCGAATTGTCGGCAGCGCCGCGCCCGAGGGTCGAATACGCCGAGAGCAAGTCGACCTGGCGCCAATCCTGCGTTTGCTCAAAGGCGAGGCCCTGCCGATTCTCGGCGACGATCCGCGCAGCATTGATGGCAGCAAGGTTTTCAGTGCTGCGCCGTTGCGGGTCAATGGTCTGCCGGCCGGTTATCTTTATGTGGTGTTGCTCAGTGAAGAGCACGATCGCTTCGCCGAACGCGGCGCCACCAGCGCAGCGCTCAATACCGCTTTGTTGTCCATTGGGCTGGTGGCGTTGCTATGCCTGATTGCCGGCCTCACGGCATTTGCCCTGATCACACGACCATTGCGTCGCTTGACTGAAAAAGTCAGTCAGTTCGATATCAATGGCGTTCCGTCCACCTCGCCCGAACCAGAGCCTGAACCGGTAGAAAAAGCCGCCAGCCACGATGAAATAGCCATCCTCGACGCCGCCTTCCGACAGATGCAAGCGCGCCTCGGCGAACAATGGCGCTCGCTGACCCGTCAGGATCAGGAGCGTCGGGAACTGGTGGCGAACATCTCCCACGACCTGCGCACACCGCTGGCCTCGCTGCACGGTTACCTGGAAACCCTGTCACTCAAGGACGCCACATTGTCCCCCGCCGACCGCCGCCGTTATCTGGGGATCGCCCTGGATCAGAGCCGCAAGGTCGGCGGCCTGGCGCAATCGCTGCTGGAACTGGTGCGGCTGGAGCACGGTTTCGTGCAACCGGTGCTGGAGCGCTTTTCGCTGACCGATCTGGTGCAGGACATCTTTCAGAAATTCGAACTCAGCGCCGAAGCGCGCCAGATCGAACTCAAGGCCACCTTCGCCCCCAACGTCTCGGCGGCCTGCGCAGATCTTGGGTTGATCGAGCGGGTGCTGACCAACCTGTTCGACAATGCCCTGCGCCATACGCCCCAAGGTGGAGAAATCGAACTAAGCCTGCGCCCTCAAGGGTCTTTTATCGAAGTGACCGTCAGCGACACCGGCCCGGGAATCGCTCCCGAACTGCGCGAAGGTCTGTTCCTGCGTCCGTTCAACATTGGCGGCGCACGGCGCGATGGCGGGCTGGGATTGCGGATCGTGCACCGGATCCTGCAATTGCACGGTCGAGAGATCCATCTGATAGATATTCCCGGACGCGGCGCGACCTTTCGCTTCTCGTTACCGGTGGATGAGCAGACCGCCGAGCAATGGGCCGTTCGGTCGACTAATCCGAACGCAATGAGGAAATAGTCGACAGCTTTGGCCATAGTAACGGCTACTATCCCGATCCTCATTTTTCGGCAAGGAACGCTGCGCAATGCTCATCACCCTGCAAAACATCCCGCTGTGGGTTTACGTGATTTTTTTGGTGTTGTGTTACTTCGGGGTCAAAGCGCTTTATCCGACCCATGAAAGCAAAGCCGCATTACTTGTCACTCCGCCGGCCTTGCTGGCATGGTCCCTGTTTTCATTGAACCTCACGCTGAACCCTCAGCTCTCGGTGGGTTGCTGGTTGGTCACGTTTCTGCTGGGCAGCCTCGCGGCGCTGGTGTTTTTTTCACGCAAGGGCGTGGAGCTGGATGATCCGGAAACCGGGTTGATCGTGCCTGGCAGTTGGAAGACGCTGGTGCTCTACCAGCTGTTTTTTGCCGTAAATTTTTACTTCGGCTATCAGGACGACGTGCATCCAGAACAGGCCGCTACGCTTGAGGTGTTGCTGTTCAAGGCTTCGGCGTCGGGGTTTGTCTATGGATTGATCTGCGGACGGTCGCTGAAACTTTATCGGCTGTTGCTGGAGCTTCAGGCGCAACGTCCCAAAATGGCTGCCGGTTAAAAGCCCCTCGCCAAAAATGCTGACCAGCCGCCTGTTCATCCGTGACAACGCAGCCTCGGTCCAATAGATTAGGCGGCCTGAAAAGGCTTCGTGCTTTCTCGCCTCAATCCAAGTTAAAAGAAGTAGTGAAATTTCAATGTCCGATTCCAATACCGCTGAATCCGTAGTCACCTTGTCGTCCAAAGCGGAATACGAAAACTCCATCAATCTTTCACAACACGTGCCTCAGGCCAAGACCATCAGCGAGATGGTTCTGGATGCTTTTCAATCTACCCGGGAAAGCGACCAGATCCGCGAACTGCGCGCCGCGATTCGCCAGGCTCATGACAGCTTCGACGACGACAAAGCCTACGAATTGATGGGTGAACTCAAGCAACTGAAAGATGCCGAAGCGGCCGACATTGCGGCCCTGGAAGACCTGAGCAGCAAGTTCCCGATCAGTCGCATTCTGTCCAACTTCAAGGACGACCCGGCGTTCCAGGAAATCGTCTACGGCCTGGCGCTGAAGGTACTGAACCAGACTCACCAGGCCATCAGCAACCCGAGCAGCGGCAAGAGCAAAGCGGCTCGCGCCAAGAAAGACGTCGAAGTGTTCACCATCAGCAAGGACGGCATCAGCGTCACCCTGCCCCTGCGCACCCCGCGCTCGCGCCTGAACGTTGACCGAGAAGCGCTGGAGTTCCTGGGCTTCACTTTCGTCGGCGAAGGCGATGAAGCCGAGCTGGAAAGCGAAACGTTCCTGGACAATGCCGGGGCCGAACAAGCGGTCAACCGCAAGAACATCATCACCGCGCTTCAGCAGCAAACCGCGTTCGACGGCTACAGCATCGCCGCGCAGTAACGCTATACGCTGCACACAAAAATCCCCGCCATCAGAGCGGGGATTTTTATTTCCTGTTCGCCTGATTAGCTTTTTTCTGATGCACCGCGGCGCGGCCATCGCGAGCAGGCTCGCTCCCACAGGGGTTAAGCATCTAGCACAAAAGTGGCGACAACACCGACCCAGTGTGGGAGCGAGCCTGCTCGCGATCGGGACGACACGGTCCGTCAAATAGAACCCAACAAAAAGCCCCGCCATTCTCTCGAAGGGCGGGGCTTTTCTTTACAGCATCCGAAGCTTAAGGCGCGTAAGTCAGCAACAGCTCACTCGGCACTTTAAAATCCAGCGACATCATCACGCTCAACGCGGTAATGGTGAAGATCGAGAACACGAACAGCTTGCGTGCCCAGACCGTGTCATCCACTGCCTTGTAACCGGTCCAGGCCATGTACAACCAATACATGCCCATGGCCGCGGCGACGGCGAGGTAGCTCATGCCGGCGTAGCCGCTGAAGGTCAGCATCAAGGTCGCCACGAGGAACGCCAGGATGTAGAGCAGGATGTGCTTCTTGGCCACTTCAATTCCACGCTTCACCGGCAACACCGGAATCGATGCGGCCAGGTAATCGTTGAAGCGGAAGATTGCGATGGCGTAGGAATGCGGCATCTGCCACAGGCTGAACATCACCAGCAGCGTCAGTGCGGCCATGTCGAAGCTGTTTGTCACAGCTACATAGCCAATCACCGGCGGCATCGCCCCCGACAGACTGCCCACCAGCGTGCCGTGAACCGACTTGCGCTTGAGGTACAGACTGTAGAAACCGACGTAGATGACGAAACCGATCACCGCGAACAACGCAGCCAACGGGTTGGCCACCTTGTACAACAGTGCAACGCCGAAAACACCAAGGATGGTCGCAAAAGCCAGGGCCAGTTTCAGGGAGATCAGGCCCTGGACCAGCGCACGGTTCTTGGTGCGTTCCATCTTCAGGTCGATGTCGCGGTCGATGCAGTTGTTGAACACGCAACCGGAAGCGACCACCAGGGACGTGCCGATCATCGCAGCCAGGAAAATGGCCAGATCGACATGCCCTTTGGAGGCCAGGAAAAATCCGCCTGCCACAGAAAGCACGTTACCGAAAATGATCCCCGGTTTGGTGATTTGGATAAAGTGCTTAAAGGACATCCGGACTTACCTCACTTCGCCATCATGTTGGTGTGGATGCTGAACATGATCCACAGCGACAGGCCGACCAACAGGACGATCACCAGGGCAGCGAAGACAAACGCAATCACGTTGTTACGCTGGGCGGCGGAGCGGTCCAGGTGGAGGAAGTAAACCAGGTGCACCAGCACCTGGATCACAGCGAAGGCCAGAACGATCCACAGGGTCACGGCTTTCGGCAGGGATGGGTACATCACCAGGCCGAAAGGAATGACAGTCAGGATCACCGACAGGATGAAGCCGATGGCGTAGGACTTTACGCTGCCGTGGTTGGCTTCGTGGCCATCGTGGGAATGAGCGTTAGCCATTTACATAGTCCCCATCAGATAAACAACCGTGAATACGCAGATCCACACTACGTCCAGGAAGTGCCAGAACAGGCTCAGGCAGCTCAGACGGGTCTTGTTGGTCGCCGTCAGGCCGTTTTTCTGCACCTGATACATCATGATCGCCATCCAGATCAGACCGCTGGTCACGTGCAGACCGTGGGTGCCGACCAGGGTGAAGAACCCGGACAGGAAGCCGCTGCGGCTAGGACCGAAGCCCTCGGAGATCAGTACGTGGAACTCGTTGATCTCCATGCCGATGAAGCCGGCACCGAACAGGAAGGTCATGCCCAGCCAGCCCAGTACCTGGTTCTTCTTGCCCTTGAACAACGCCAGCATGGCGAAGCCGTAGGTGATCGAGCTGAACAGCAGCAGAGCGGTTTCGCCCAGTACGTATGGCAGCTCGAAGATGTCGTGGCCCGACGGGCCACCCGCTACGTTGTTAACCAGTACCGCGTACACCGCGAAGATCGACGCAAACAGAATGCAGTCGGTCATCAGGTAGAGCCAGAAACCGAATACGGTCATCTCGCCCGAGTCGTGGTGATGGTCATCATGCCCATGTCCATCGACATGGGTGTGTCCAGCATTGGTCACTAAGTTCGACATGGTTTAAGCCTGTTCCAACGAGGTTTCAACACGGGTGGCGGTGGCTGGAACTTTCCCGGCCGCTACCAGACGCTTGTGCTGCTCGGCTTCGATGCGCTCGATTACGTCGACCGGCACCATATAGCCTTGATCATCACGTGCAGCGTGGATCACGAAGTACACCACGGTGCCGACCAGGCCTGCGATGGCCAACCACCAGATGTGCCAGATCATCGCGAAACCGAACACGGTCAACAGAGCACCCATGACCACACCGGTCGCAGTGTTGTTTGGCATGTGGATCGGCTCATACCTGGCCGGAGCCTTGTACGCGGTGCCGTTTTCCTTGGCTTCGGTGAACGGGTCGATGGTTTCTGCTTTTGGCAGCACGGCAAAGTTGTAGAACGGTGGTGGCGAGGAGGTCGACCATTCCAGGGTATGGGCATTCCACGGGTCGCCGTGTTCGCACATGTTCTCTGGCTTGTTGCGATCACGCACGCTGACATACAACTGGATCAGCTGGCAGGCGATACCGACGGCGATCATCACCGCACCGAACATGGCAACGTACAGGTACGGTACCCACTCAGGGTTGGTGGTGGCGTTCAGACGACGGGTCATGCCCATGAAGCCCAGTGCATAGAGCGGCATGAACGCGACGAAGAAGCCGCTGATCCAGAACCAGAACGCTGCCTTGCCCCAGCCTTCGTGCAGCTTGAAGCCGAACGCTTTCGGGAAGTAGAAGGCGAAACCTGCGATGTAGCCGAATACCGCGCCGCCGATGATCACGTTATGGAAGTGCGCGATCACGAACAGGCTGTTGTGCAGAACAAAGTCAGCACCTGGAATGGCCAGCAGTACGCCGGTCATGCCGCCGATGGCGAACGTCACCATGAAGCCCAGGGTCCAGAGAACCTGGCTGGTGAAACGCAGACGGCCTTGATAAATGGTGAACAACCAGTTGAATAGCTTCACACCCGTCGGGATGGAAATCAGCATCGTCGCCAGACCGAAGAAGGCGTTGACGCTGGCACCCGAACCCATGGTGAAGAAGTGGTGCAACCAGACCATGAAGCCCAGGATCGAGATCGCGCCGCTGGCGTAGATCATCGAGTGGTGGCCGAATAGTTTCTTGCCGGTGAAGGTCGAGATGACTTCGGAGAAGATCCCGAACGCCGGCAGGATCAGGATGTAAACCTCGGGGTGACCCCAGGCCCAGAACAGGTTGACGTACATCATTGGATTGCCACCAAGTTCATTGGTGAAAATGTGGAAATCCATGTAACGGTCAAGTGTCAGCAGTGCCAGGGTAGCGGTCAGGATCGGGAACGAAGCCACGATCAGGACGTTGGCCCAGGTGCAGGTCCAGGTGAAGATCGGCATGTCCATCAGCTTCATGCCAGGGGTACGCATTTTCAGCACGGTGGCCAGGAAGTTGACCCCCGTCAGCGTCGTACCCAACCCGGATAGCTGAAGTGCCCAGATGTAGTAATCCATCCCCACGCCCGGACTGTATTGCAGGCCCGACAGCGGTGGATAAGCAACCCAACCGGTCTTGGCGAATTCGCCAACGCCCAGGGACAGGTTGATCAGCACCACGCCGGATACCAGCAGCCAGAAGCTCAGGGAGTTCAGGAACGGGTAGGCAACGTCACGCGCGCCGATCTGCAGCGGCACTGCAAGGTTCATCAGGCCGGTGAAGAATGGCATCGCCATGAAGATGATCATGATCACACCGTGAGCGGTGAAGATCTGGTCATAGTGTTCAGGTGGCAGGTAGCCAGGCGAACCCTCGGTGGCCATGGCCAACTGGGTACGCATCATGATGGCGTCGGCAAAACCGCGCAGCAGCATGACCATGGCGACGATGATGTACATCACGCCGATTTTCTTGTGGTCGACCGAGGTCAACCACTCGGTCCACAAATAGGTCCACTTCTTGAAGTAGGTGATTGCAGCGAACAGCGCCAGACCACCGAGCGCGATCATGGCGATGGTTATCATCACGATCGGTTCGTGGAACGGGACCGCTTCCCAACTTAATTTACCAAACATCGTTTACTCCTCTGCCCCGGCAGCTGAATGCGAGTTCATGTCCATTCCTTGCGTAGCGGCCACTTCTTTCTCTTTCTTCTCGTGCTTGACCTTCGGACCCGGTTTCATGCCTTCGTACTTGTCGACGATGATCTGGAACAGGTTCGGCGTGACCGAGGAGTAGAGCTCGACTGGATTGTTCTGGCTTTGCTTGGCAAGGGCTGCGTATTCAGCTTGTTCAAGCTGTTTAGGTGCCTTTTTGACTTCGCTTACCCAGGCGTTGAAATCTTCCTGAGAAGTGGCGATAGCTTTGAATTTCATGCCGGTGAAACCCGCGCCGCTGTAGTTGGCGGAGATACCGTCCATTTCAGCGTTCTGGTTGGCGATCAGGTGCAGTTTGGTCTGCATGCCCGCCATCGCGTAGATCTGACCGCCCAGGGCCGGAATGAAGAACGAGTTCATCACGGCGTCCGAAGTCACCTTGAAGTTGATCGGGGTGTGCGCCGGGAACACGATCTTGTTGACCGTGGCGATGCCTTGTTCCGGGTAGATGAACAACCACTTCCAGTCCAGCGCGACCACTTCAATGGTGATTGGCTTGACGTCGGATTCCAGCGGCTTGTAAGGGTCCAGGGCGTGGGTCGACTTGTAGGTGACGTAACCCAGGGCAATGATGATCAGTACCGGAATAGTCCACACCGCGATTTCGATCTTGGTGGAGTGGGACCATTTTGGCGTGTAGACGGCGTCCTTGTTGGAGGCGCGGTATTTCCAGGCGAACAGGAAGGTCATGACGATGACCGGCACGACGACCAACAGCATCAGCAGCGTTGCGGTGATGATCAGGTTTCGCTCATCCAGGCCGACCTGGCCCTTGGGATCGAGCAAGGTCATGTTGCAGCCTCCCAGCAACAGAGTGCCGAGCAGCGGCAATAAGCCTAGTAGTCTGGGGTACCTGTTTTTACTCATCTCACGACCTCTAAAGCAGCTTGCGCAATGCAGTTGGGTTTTGATCGCCAACACTTCACCCTGCCAAGGGTTGGCATTTTTCTTGGATTGAATAAGGGCCTGCCCGTCGCGCGTCAGACGCTGTTCGACAATTGCTGGGCCTGCGGTGAGTTCTTATTCGAATTCGTGGTCAAGGGCCTTGTTACAGACCAATTCCATTTGGTGCGGATAGTCGGAAGGCACCGACACCTGGGAGTCGCATGAAGCCATCGGACCTCTCGACACCCTGGTTCTGCTCATGCACCTGAGTAAGGGTGAGCAGTGCCGGGAATTCAGTGCGGGCGATTGTAGATATGTAACGATTCATAAACCATGTCTCATCCCGAAATAATTTATATCCGATCCGACAACAATCATTAACGGCTTTTGCAAAAGTGCGCCATGGTATCGAAATTAATTCTCAACAAAAACACCAAAAATAGTAGGTCTACCACGCGAAGTTCAGACAGCTTCCAAGGCTCTGCGCTCGCCTTCGACCCGGCTCTACCCCCTATGTGACAAGGGCTTTGCCAATTTGCCAGGCCCTGTTAAAACTGCCTGTTTCGACTGACAAGCGCTGAAACCGACAGTGCCTGGAAGAGCAGGTTTTTGCTGCGAAGCGATGCCCTGAATCAGCGATTTGAAATGCCTTGCGACACTCAAGCTGTGACAACATGTCGCATACGTGTCGCACCCTTCCTTGTCGAGCATCAAGGTCTTTTTACCTGACCTGCGAATATGCAAACGCCCCGGCCTCTCAACGAGAACCGGGGCGTTTTTTTTGCTTCCTGCAATAGTACGACGTACAGCCTCAGCGCAGCGCTTTGCGGTTACGCGAAATGAGCAGCGGCACCAGCACCACGATCAGCACGAAGGCCAGCAGCGCCCACTGTGCCAGGGACAAGCCGAGGATCGGCGGGTACGGTGTAGAGCAGAAGCCATCGACCTGGAAGCCCAGCGGGAAGATCTTCGCCAGCGGCAGGCCGTCGACGATTGGCTGCAGCACATCGATGCCGCAACTGACCGCCGGGTAAAACTGGGTATAGACGTGATGCCCGGCCACCCCGGCGCCCGCAATGGCGCAGATCACCACCAACGTTTCGAACAGCGTGACGCTGCGGCGGGTGCGCGTCGCTGCGCCGATAAAGGCGAACAGCGCAATCAGCAACAACGCGTAGCGTTGCAGGATGCACAGCGGGCATGGTGCCTCGCCCAGAGCCACTTGCATGTACAGCGCGCCACCGATCAGCGCCAGGCAGATAATGCCCAGCAACACCAGATAGCGCCGCTCACGTCCCAACCGCATGGTTTCCTCGCTCATCGCGTTTCCCTTTTGTGTCCGTGGATATCGGTTGTCCGAAAGTCTACACGCAGCCCCTGCCCTTTGAGAGCCTTGAACGGGCCGCTGAAGTCGGGGGAATAAACGATAAACCGGTTAAGCACGGATTAACCTTTAAGCGATTGTTAATAATCGAAACCGCGACGCGGTCTTCGCGAAGGGTTACTTACTGCTTCCACCGATCTGCCGCCGCATGATCGCTGTCACGCCCTTCCACCCAACGCGGTCCATCACGGGTGTTTTCTTTCTTCCAGAACGGCGCGCGGGTTTTCAGATAGTCCATGACAAAGGCACAGGCATCGAACGCCGCCTGACGGTGGGCGCTGGCGGCGCCGACGAAAACGATCGGCTCGCCCGGCTCAAGCGCGCCGATGCGGTGCAACACTTCCAGCTTCAACAGCGGCCAGCGCTGCTCGGCCTCGACGGCAATCTTGCCCAAGGCTTTTTCGGTCATGCCCGGGTAGTGCTCCAGAAACATCCCGGCGACGTCGAGGCCCTCATTGAAGTCGCGCACGTAGCCGACAAAACTCACCACCGCACCGACGCCCACATTGGCCGCGTGCATGGCGTTGACTTCGGCGCCCGGGTCGAACGGCGTGGACTGCACACGAATCGCCATGGCTCAGCCCCCGGTCACGGTCGGAAAAAACGCCACTTCATCGCCATCGCTCACCGGCTCGTCGAGCTGGCAGAGGTCTTCGTTGCGGGCGCACATCAGGTTTTGCTCGCTCAGCACTTCGGCGCCGTCACGCTGGGCCAGCAGCGTGCGCACATCGTCGACCGTGGCGAAATCACCTTCGACCTTCACCGAGTCCACACCGAGCACTTCACGGTAACGGGCGAAAAACTTCACGGTAATGTTCATGGCTGATCCGCCCGAAAATGGCCGCTCTTGCCGCCGAGTTTCTCCAGCAGCCGCACGCTCTCGATGGTCATGCCGCGATCCACGGCCTTGCACATGTCATAAATGGTCAGCGCCGCGACGCTGGCTGCGGTCAGCGCTTCCATTTCGACGCCGGTCTGCCCGGACAACTTGCAGCACGCCACGATGCGCACGGTGTCGTCGCCTTCGGCACTGAGTTCGACCTTGACGCCGGTGAGCATCAACGGGTGGCACAAAGGAATCAGATCGCTGGTTTTCTTCGCCGCCTGGATGCCGGCGATCCGCGCCACGGCGAACACGTCACCCTTGGGATGGCCGCCTGTGACAATCAACTGCAGGGTTTCGGGCAGCATGCGCACCAGCGCTTGGGCCGTCGCTTCACGGAACGTCACGTTTTTTTCAGTGACGTCGACCATATGGGCGCGACCTTGGGAATCGAGATGAGTCAGCACAGGGATACTCCTGATCAGGAGCATCGATTGTAAACCTGCGGGTCAAATTTCCGCACGTTTGATTATCGGATCACCACGCTCCCACATTTGATTTGTGTCGGATACAAAAAACCGGGCGACTTTGGGCCGCCCGGTTCTGGTGAGGGTTACAGATGCGATTCGGCGTATTCGGCCAGAATCGAGCGTGGCACCCCTTGCAGGGTGATGTGTACACCGTTGGGGAAATCCTTGAAGCGTTCGGTCAAGTACGTCAGCCCGGAGCTGGTCGCGGACAGGTAAGGGGTATCGATCTGCGCCAGGTTGCCCAGGCACACCACTTTGGAACCGGCGCCGGCACGGGTAATGATGGTTTTCATCTGGTGCGGCGTAAGGTTCTGGCATTCATCGATCAGGATCAGACTCTGCTGGAAGCTGCGGCCTCGGATGTAGTTGAGGGATTTGAACTGCAACGGCACTTTGCTGAGGATGTAGTCGACGCTGCCATGGGTGTTTTCGTCATCCATGTGCAAGGCTTCGAGGTTATCGGTGATGGCGCCCAGCCAAGGCTCCATTTTTTCCGCTTCGGTGCCAGGCAGGAAGCCGATTTCCTGGTCCAGCCCCTGCACGCTGCGGGTGGCGATGATGCGCCGGTAGCGCTTGCTGACCATGGTCTGCTCGATGGCCGCCGCCAGGGCCAGGATGGTTTTACCCGAACCGGCCGCGCCGGACAGGTTGACCAGGTGAATGTCCGGATCAAGCAAGGCGTACAGCGCCAGGCTCTGATAGATATCACGCGGTTTCAGGCCCCAGGCTTCCTGGTGCAACAGAGGTTCCTGATGCAGGTCGAGGATCAGCAACTTGTCGACCTGGATTTCCTTGATCCAGCCAACAAAGCCCTGTTCGTCGATGATGAACTCGTTGACGTGTACCGCAGGCAGGTTGTCGATCAGCTGCACCTGGTGCCAGGTGCGACCATGATCCTGCCGGGTTTCTACTTTGCTCACCCGATCCCAGAACGAACCGGTCATGTTGTGATAACCGTTGGGCAGCAACGAAACGTCGTCGACCAGTTGGTCGGTGCTGTAGTCCTCGGCCGCAATCCCGCAAGCCCGGGCCTTGAGGCGCATGTTGATGTCTTTTGTGACCAGCACCACGGGCAGTTTTGCATCCCGCGCGCGCAGGTCGATCAACTGGTTGATGATGATGTTGTCGTTCAGATGCTCGGGCAGAATGATGTTCGGCTCAGTGCGCTTGCTCATCAGAATTGACAGCAAACCCTTGGGCCCACTCTTGCCGCGCTGGATCGGTACGCCGAGTTCAACGTCTTCGGGGCTGGCATCGCCCAAAGTCTTGTCGATCAGGCGAATCGCCTGGCGGCATTCCGCGGCAACGCTGTGATGCCCGCTCTTGAGCTTGTCCAGCTCTTCAAGCACGGTCATCGGGATGGCGACGTGGTGTTCTTCGAAATTAAGCAGGGCGTTTGGATCGTGAATCAATACGTTGGTATCGAGTACATAAAGGATTGGCTGGTTGGAAGAAGGGCTACGTCCGTGATCATCCATACTCGGTCACCTTTGTGGGAGCCAGTCGACGCAATACCATGACAGTGCTGCGCCTCGAAGTGGCCGCCGAATTCACCTGCGAGGAGTCAAGTGAACTGCACACAAACTGGGGTCTTGGGAGACGCCACCTGTGTTGCAGGTTTCGGCGGTCTGTCTTCGTAATACTCCAAAACATGTGACAGAAAAAAGCACTTTGACGTTTTTTTGAAGTTTATTTTTCAGAGTGACGAATAGCCCTTGGCGTGCAGGCAATGTGCCGTTAAAGTCGGAAGTCCGCCTGCACCGATTTCTCTGCAAAAATCGCCCTTCACCCAATGTTTACGGCCTTTTGCCGTTTTCAGCGAAACGCGTCCTGACAGTCTGCCCAACCGATCCCGCTTGGCGCCGTTTGCGTAATGAGCCAAGGCATCGCCGTTTTCAGCGCATCCTGCTTCACATTGAAATTGATCACCCCATGCCGCCATAGCAGCATCAAGGTCAATACCCGTTGTGCGCTCTGGCTGCCCTTGAGCTTGCCGGCGCCGTCCTGGGCATCGATGTCCCACAATGCCACCCGCAAGCCCTGAGACGTGAAGAAGCCCTCGGCATCGGATCGACGTTGCCCCTCGGGCGGGCGAAACAGCGGCACGTAATTCTCCGGCAGCTTGCCTTTGACCAGCTCGACGCTGCGTCGCACCGAGTCCTGCCAGTCTTGCCAGTGGCTGTGGGAGCGGAACTCCCAGCCTTGCACGCCAACGCATTGCTGCGAATAAGTCCCTTGCAGGCTGGCCACCGAACGATCGGCCAGGCGGGCCTGGATGTCCTTGCCGAGGACGAAGAACGTAGCGTTCATGTTGGATTTGCGCAGGTACTCGGTGACCCAGGCCGTGTTATCTGGCGTGGCATTGGCGGCGCTGTCGAAGGTCAGCAGGAACAGCCGGTCATTCATGGCATCGCCGTTGCGCTCATAGTCGCCAAAACGATCGACTTCGCTGCTGGTCTGCGGGAACAGCGCAGCCTTGCGCAGCTGCTCGTCCAGGTATTGGGCGTGGAACAACCGGCTCGGCTCGGCCCATTTGATGTAATAGCTGTCATCGCTCACCTGAAACTTCGCCGCTTGCTCGCGCAGGGTGGCCATGTCCTCGACCAGGAAACAGAAGGAAGCATCCTGATCGCAACTCTGCTGGGCGAAGTTGTAGTTGGTCAGCAAACGCTGCCACAGGCGTTGGCGCAGTTGGTTGACCGACTCCAGATTGAGGGTGCGCAGGCCCAGGCGTTGAGCCAGGCTCGCTTCATCCAGCGATTCACTGGCCAGCAGAACCCGGGCAAACATGAGGATTTCGGCGCGCGAGGCGACGTCGAACAACGTCGGGCTGCTGAGCTGTTCAGGCCAGGTGCTGCGATCCAGCGTCGCCACATCGCCCGGCGCCGCCAGGGCGCCGAAACTCAATAGCGAGGCGAAGAATAGAAAAACGATACGCAATGGGATGTCTCCATAACAAAACCCGCGCGGCACTATAGCTGATCGCGTTCACATTCCCGCAGCAGCAGCCGATCTCATTGTGGCGAGGGAGCTTGCTCCCGCTGGGCTGCGAAGCAGCCCTCAAACCAACACATGCATTCCTTCAGAAAAACACATGCGCCTGTATTGCGACCGCTTCGCGCTCGAGCGGGAGCAAGCTCCCTCGCCACAGGATCTCTCTGTCACAAAACCTGGTTACACCACCGATCACCTATGACACCCATAGCTGGAGTCAACAAGGACAACCCCCTAGAATCGCCCCCACGATTAAAGGAGACGACTTCATGCTGATGGTGATTTCCCCCGCCAAGACCCTCGATTACGAAACACCGCCGGCGACCCAGCGCTTCACTCAGCCGCAATACCTCGACCATTCCCAGGAGCTGATCCTGCAACTGCGTGACCTGACGCCAGCGCAGATCAGCGAATTGATGCACGTCTCCGACAAGATCGGCGGTCTCAATGCCGCGCGTTTCGGTAGCTGGACCCCGGCCTTCACCCCTGCCAACGCCAAGCAGGCGTTGCTGGCATTCAAGGGCGATGTGTACACCGGCCTGAATGCACAAACTTTCAGCGAAGCCGATTTCGATTACGCCCAGCAGCACTTGCGCATGCTCTCCGGCCTGTATGGCCTGTTGCGCCCCTTGGATCTGATGCAGCCCTATCGGCTGGAGATGGGCACCAAGCTGACCAATGCCCGTGGCAAGGACTTGTACGCCTTCTGGGGTACGCGGATCAGCGAATGGCTGAACGAAGCCTTGGCCGATCAAGGCGATGACGTGCTGCTGAACCTGGCCTCCAACGAGTACTTCTCGGCGGTCAAACGCAGTGCTTTGAACGCGCGCATCATCAATACCGAGTTCAAGGATCTGAAGAACGGCCAGTACAAAATCATCAGCTTCTACGCGAAAAAGGCCCGCGGGATGATGAGTCGCTTCGTCATTGAAGAACGCATCAATGACCCGGTCGCCCTCAAGCAGTTCGACGTTCAGGGTTATCGCTACAGCGCCGAACAGTCTAAACCGGACAATCTGGTGTTCCTGCGAGATCACGCTCCGGAGTAATAGAGCCTGCACTAAGTCAGCGCACGACACCCGTTACTTCGTTGTGCGCGCCCCCCCTTTGATCGTCGAACAATCCCTTCCTTTTCGCCGCTTTATTGGCGCCAATATTCAAGCACTTCATTTTCTAACTTTAGTTTCACTCGACATTGATCATTTTTTTCAGTAGTGGCACTGAAAATTTTTACTCGTAGTGGCAAAAACATATCCAGAACGACAATCGCCCCATATATAAAGGGCCAAAGGGCAAGTGCTATCAATATGAAAGCAGTGCCATCTTTTTCAATATTTCAAGAAATTTCAGAATTCGCGATGGGCGGACAGGAACTATGTCCAAATGCGCCGCTCATACCACCGGTAACGATTCTCTCGGTGATTGTGCGAGATAACTTACACAGACAAGAGATCGATATAGCGAAGTTGTCACACTTACTTGGGCTTACTGATCACTTATTTGGGCAACACACGAAGGACAGGAGATAACGCACCATTACTATCCCCTACAAGGCCACGGCAGCGCCCCTATAAACGTGCTCACCTGAGCACCCAACCGCTTGATTTACGGGCTTTCGGGCCTGGCATTGAGCGCGCAAGACCTTTGCACGGAAGTCTTCAGAAAAGAGGATCGGCTGCATAACAGGGCACGTCATAACAATAAGACCTGGCTGCGCACATCTTGAGTGCACTTATTTAGACACTCGGAACTTAGTA
Organism: Pseudomonas sp. TE12508; assembly: GCF_056279485.1. Lineage (NCBI taxonomy): Bacteria > Pseudomonadati > Pseudomonadota > Gammaproteobacteria > Pseudomonadales > Pseudomonadaceae > Pseudomonas > Pseudomonas sp. TE12508. The sequence goes on from NZ_JBWCCN010000005.1 coordinate 25,931, forward strand.
TGCCTGCACACGGCATTGTGGCGCCTTTAAGTCGCACTTGCGAGTGCTCTATGACCGCTGAACACCATTAAATCCGGCCATGTAATGGCTTGATGAACACAGGTTTGATTAACTGAGAGGTAATTGCGATGCGCATCAGCATATTTGGTTTGGGTTACGTCGGCGCAGTATGTGCCGGTTGCCTGTCTGCACGGGGCCATGACGTCGTTGGCGTCGATGTTGCCAAAGACAAAATCGATATGATCAACGCCGGCAAATCGCCGATCGTTGAACCGGGTTTGGGCGAACTTCTGCAGAAGGGCATCGAGACGGGCAAATTGCGCGGCACGACCAACTTCGCCGAGGCGATTCGCGACACCGACCTGTCGATGATCTGCGTCGGCACGCCGAGCAAGAAAAACGGTGACCTGGAACTGAACTACATCGAAGCCGTGTGCCGCGAGATCGGTTTTGTCCTGCGTGACAAGACCACCCGCCACACCATCGTGGTTCGCAGCACCGTCCTGCCGGGCACCGTGGCAAACGTGGTGATCCCGATCCTCGAAGACTGCTCCGGCAAAAAAGCCGGCGTCGATTTCGGCGTGGCGGTCAACCCTGAGTTCCTGCGTGAAAGCACCGCGATCGCCGATTACGATCTGCCGCCAATGACCGTTATCGGCGAGTTCGACAAGGCTTCGGGTGACGTTCTGCAATCGCTGTACGAAGAACTCGACGCACCGATCATCCGCAAGGACATCGCCGTTGCCGAGATGATCAAGTACACCTGCAACGTGTGGCACGCCACCAAGGTGACCTTCGCCAACGAGATCGGCAACATCGCCAAGGCCGTCGGTGTTGACGGTCGCGAAGTGATGGAAGTGGTCTGCCAGGACAAGACACTGAACCTGTCCCAGTACTACATGCGCCCTGGTTTCGCGTTCGGCGGCTCCTGCCTGCCTAAAGACGTCCGCGCCCTGACCTACCGCGCCGGTTCCCTGGACGTGGAAGCACCACTGCTCAACTCGCTGATGCGCAGTAACGAGTCCCAGGTGCAGAACGCGTTCGACATCGTCTCCAGCCACGACAAGCGCAAAGTCGCCCTCCTGGGTCTGAGCTTCAAGGCCGGCACCGACGACCTGCGCGAAAGTCCGCTGGTTGATCTGGCGGAAATGCTGATCGGCAAGGGCTACGACCTGAGCATCTACGACAGCAACGTCGAATACGCCCGTGTCCACGGTGCGAACAAGGATTACATCGAGTCGAAGATCCCTCACGTCTCGTCCTTGCTCAACGCCGACTTCGACGACGTGATCGCAAACTCCGACGTGATCATCCTCGGCAACCGTGACGAGAAATTCCGCGCCCTGGCGCTGGAAGCTCCACACGGCAAGCAAGTGGTCGACCTGGTTGGCTTCATGTCTCAAGCCACCAGCGTCAGCAAGCGCACCGAAGGTATCTGCTGGTAACACGCCTGTAGGAGCTGCGTAGGAGCTGTCGAGTGAAACGAGGCTGCGATCTTTCCAGATCCACTTGAATGCCAAGCGAAGATCAAAAGATCGCAGCCTTCGCCAGCTCCTACCAGGATTTCTGGCGTTATCCAAACCGGGTGGCGCCAGTTTTCACAAGCCTGCCTTAACCCCATCGGGCCACCCCACAGGCTCGCCCGAGATCGAGACGGATGCAGATTATGCACAGGCTAAAGCACGGCCTACTTCAGGCCGCCGGTTGGCTGTTTTACCTAAGTTTACTGATGGGCATCGCCATGGCGCTGCCTACGTCCACGTTCGACTCCGAGTCGAAGGACTTTATCTTCCTGATCGGTATCGTCGGTATCTGGCGCTACTCGATGGGTGCCACGCACTTTCTGCGCGGCATGCTGTTTCTGTACGTGGTCTACCCGCACCTGCGGCGCAAAGTGCGCAAGCTGGGCAAAGAGGCAGACCCGTCCCATGTATTTCTGATGGTCACCAGCTTCCGTATCGACGCGCTGACCACCGCTCAGGTCTACAGCTCGGTAATCCGCGAGGCCATCGACTGCGGCCTGCCGACCACCGTGGTGTGCTCCATCGTCGAAATGTCCGATGAGCTGCTGGTCAAGAGCCTCTGGAAACGCATGAACCCACCGCCACGGGTCAAGCTCGACTTCGTGCGCATTCCCGGCACCGGTAAACGCGATGGCCTGGCCTACGGTTTCCGCGCCATCTCGCGCCACCTGCCGGACGACCGCGCCGTGGTTGCCGTGATCGATGGCGACACCGTGCTGGCTGAAGGCGTCGTGCTCAAGACCGTGCCGTGGTTCCAGCTGTTCGGCAATGTCGGCGGCCTGACCACCAACGAGTTCTGTGAAGTGCGCGGCGGCTACATCATGAGCGAATGGCACAAACTGCGATTCGCCCAGCGCCACATCAACATGTGCTCCATGGCCCTGTCCAAGCGCGTGTTGACCATGACCGGCCGGATGTCGGTATTCCGCGCCACCGTGGTCACCAACCCGGACTTCATCGCCGATGTGGAAAGCGACTCGCTGCAACACTGGCGCCTGGGCCGCTTCAAGTTCCTCACCGGTGACGACAAGTCGAGCTGGTTCAGCTTGATGCGTCTGGGCTACGACACGTTTTACGTGCCGGATGCCGCGATCCATACCGTGGAACACCCGCCGGAAAAGAGCTTCATCAAGGCCAGTCGCAAACTGATGTTCCGCTGGTACGGCAACAACCTGCGGCAGAACTCCCGCGCCCTGGGCCTGGGGATGAAACGCCTCGGCCTGTTCACTTCGGTGGTGCTGTTCGATCAGCGTGTATCGATGTGGACGTCCTTGCTGGGCCTGACCGTGGCAATCCTCGCCACCTTCAAGTACGGCAGCGCGTTCATCCTGGTTTACCTGCTGTGGATCGGCATCACCCGCCTGATCCTGACCGTGCTGCTGTCCTGCTCCGGTCACCGGATCGGCCCGGCTTACCCGGCGATTCTCTATTACAACCAGATCGTCGGCGCGCTGGTGAAAATCTACGTGTTCTTCCGCCTCGACCGACAGTCCTGGAGTCGCCAGCCCACTTCCCTGACCCGTGATCTCGCCAGCTTTCAAGGTTGGTTCAACACTTGGTCGTCTCGGACCATGACCTTCTCCGCCGGCAGCATTTTTGTCGCCGTGCTGCTGCTGATGGTCTGACCGAACTCGCCTGAATTAACTAGGAAATCGCCCATATGAATACCGCCGTCAACTCCAACGTAGTGCACGAATCCGAAGCCCAGCGCCAACACGCTCGCGTGAAAATCCCGGCCAAGCTGCGTTTCTTCGGCCCTGACCGGACTCCGGTTGAAGCCCGGCTCATCGACCTTTCCGCTGGCGGCCTGGCGTTCAACGCCGGTCAGCTGCCGCTGAAAGTCGGCGATGTGCACAAGGCTCGCCTGCAATTCGTGATCGATAACCTCGGTTTGGCCATGGACGTGGAATTGCAAATCCGCTCCGTGGATCGCCAGACCGGTCGCACCGGTTGCCAGTTCCAGAACCTGGAACCTCGTGACATTTCCACCCTGCGCCACCTGATCACCTCGCACCTGGCCGGCGACATCGTCAGCGTGGGTGAAATGCTGGCGACCCTGCAGCGCGACAACTTCACCAAGGCGCGCAAGGACAAGGATGGCGGCCACGGCATGACCCCGCTGGGCCGTCTGAAAGCGGTGACCTTCAGCGCCGGTATCTTCGTGGTCGGCCTGGTGGCGTTCGGTTTCATTTTCAAATCGGTGTACGGCATGTACTTCGTCAGCCACGCCCAGGCCGGTCTGGTCAGCGTGCAGGGGATGAACATCACCATGCCACGCGATGGCACCGTGCAGAGCCTGATCAAGGCTGACGGCGTTGCCGCCAAAGGCGCCCCGCTGGCGACCTTCAGCACCAGCATGCTCGACGTACTCAAGGGCCATCTGGACGAAGGTCAACTGCAACCATCCAAGGTTGAAGAACTGTTCGGCAAGCAAATGACCGGCACCCTGACGTCGCCGTGCGATTGCACCGTGTCTCAGCAACTGGTGGCTAACGGTCAGTACGCCAGCAAAGGCGACGTGATTTTCCAACTGGTGCCGCGTAACACCGAAGCCAACGTTGAAGCACGCTTCTCCTATCGCCAGTTCGGCGACGTGCGTCCTGGCACCACCGTCAGCTTCCAGATCGCCGGCGAAGACCAAACCCGTACCGGCAAGATTGTCAGCAGCACCAGCCTGAAAAGTGCCGACCTGTCATCCGACATCCGCGTGCAGATCAAACCGGACGAGCCGCTGGACAGCGCCTTCGCCGGTCGCCCGGTTGAAGTGAACAGCACCCGTGGCCCGAACCTGAGCTGGCTGATCAACAAAGCCATGGCCGCCGGTCTTTAAACAGAGGACATGCCCGTGACCATCACAAAAATCCTGAACACACCGCACACCTTGTGGGAGCGGGCTTGCTCGCGAAGGGATCAACACGGTCTGCCTGATGCTCCGCAGCGCCTGCTTCGCGAGCAAGCCCGCTCCCACAAGGGTGCATTCTGTGCACTGGCGTTAGCGGTGAGCCTTAGCGGCTGCGCCGGCCTGCCCGACCAGCGTCTGGCCAATGAAGCCCTCAAGCGCGGCGACACCGCGCTGGCGGCGCAGAACTACCAGCAGCTGGCAGACCTGGGTTACAGCGAAGCTCAGGTCGGTCTGGCCGATCTGCAAGTCGACAGCCGCGACCCGGCACAAATCAAAAAGGCCGAGGCGACTTACCGCGCCGCGGCCAGCGTCTCGCCGCGGGCTCAGGCTCGCCTGGGTCGTCTGCTGGTGGCCAAACCCGGTGCCACCGAAGCCGAACATCACGAAGCCGAAGCGTTGTTGAAGAAAGCCTCGGCCAATGGCGAAGGCAACACCCTGATCCCGCTGGCGATGCTGTACCTGCAATACCCGCACAGTTTCCCGAACGTCAACGCACAGCAGCAGATCAGCCAATGGCGCGCCGAAGGCAAACCGGAAGCCGGTCTGGCGCAAGTGCTGCTCTATCGCACCCAGGGCACTTACGATCAACACCTGGATGACGTGGAAAAAATCTGCAAAGCCGCGTTGAACACCACCGACATCTGCTACGTCGAACTGGCCACGGTCTATCAGAAACGCGGCCAGCCAGAGCAACAGGCTGAACTGATCAAGCAGATGCAGGCGGGTCAAAGCCGTGGCGTCGTCACTGCGCAACGTGTGGACAGCGTGGCTCGCGTACTGGGCGATGCGAGCCTGGGCAAGACCGACGAGAAAACCGCTCAGTCGCTGCTCGAAGGCATCGCACCAGGCTATCCGGCGTCCTGGGTCAGCCTGGCGCAATTGCTCTACGACTTCCCGGAACTGGGTGATGTCGACACCATGATGAAGTACCTGGACAACGGCCGCGCCGCCGACCAGCCGCGTGCCGAACTGTTGCTGGGCAAGCTCTACTTCGAAGGAAAAATGGTGCCGGCCGACGCCAAGGTCGCCGAAGAGCACTTCAAGAAAGCCGTCGGCCGGGAAGTCGCCGCCGATTACTACCTCGGCCAGATTTACCGTCGTGGTTACCTGGGCAAGGTCTATCCGCAAAAAGCCCTGGATCACCTGCTGACCGCTGCGCGTAACGGCCAGAACAGCGCCGATTTCGCCATTGCCCAACTGTTCTCCCAAGGCAAGGGCACCCGACCCGACCCGGTCAACGCTTATGTCTTCAGCCAGTTGGCGAAGGCTCAAAACACCCCACAAGCCAATGAGCTTGCGCAAACCATCGAAGCGCAACTGCCGCCTGACCGGCTGGCCGAGGCCCAACGCCTGTTGAAACAAGAACAGGCCATTCGTAGTGCCGTGAGTCCGGACACGCTGGAACTGCACGCCCTGCAAGAAGAAGACGGCGAGGAATCCCTATGAAGCTCAATCCATTCGTGAAGGCCGGTATTGGCCTTACATTCGCCCTGCTGTGGTCGTGCCCGACCCTGGCGGCCCTGACCGAAGACAAGAATTTCGGCCTCGAAGTCAAAGTTACCGGCCAGTCCGAAGACGACCGTGACCTGGGCACTGCCAGTGGCGGCGACGTTAACGGCGTTGGCCTCGATCTGCGTCCATGGGTGTACGGCGAAAGCGGCGCGTGGAGCGCCTACGCCATGGGCCAGGCCGTGACGTCCACCGACATCATCGAAACGGACACCCTGCAACAGTCCGACAGCGACGGTACCCAGACCACCGACAACGGTGATCGCAAAACCAAGAAGAACTACCTGGCGATGCGCGAGTTCTGGGTCGGTTACAGCGGCCTCACGCCCTACCCTGGCGAGATCCTCAAGCTCGGTCGCCAACGCCTGCGCAACGACGACGGGCAATGGCGCGACACCAACATCGAAGCCCTGAACTGGACCTTCGACACCACCCTGTTGCGCGCCAACGTCGGTGTCGCCGAACGCTTCAGCGAATACCGCACCGACTTGAAAGAGCTGGCCCCCAAGGACAAGGATCGCCTGCACGTTTTCGGCGACGTTGCCACTCAATGGTCGCCGGGTAACTGGGTCGGCATTCGCGGTCATCACACCCACGATGACGGCAAGCTCGACTACCCGGAGCCGGGCGTGGCCGGCGATTCGCTGGATAAAAAACAGAATGGCGACATCAGCTGGCTCGGCCTTACCGCCGATAGCGATGCCTACAACTGGCGCAACACCAACACCGTCAATTACTGGGGCAGCATCACCGGCATGAGCGGTGACACCGACACGGTCAACCCGCTGAACGCCGATGGCACGCGTCCGACCGAAGCCAAACGTGGTGAAGACCTCAATGGCTGGGCCACCGATATTGGTCTGCGTCTGCGCCTCGATCCGCAGTGGCAAGTCGGTGCGGCCTATGCCCGTGCCAGCGCCGAGTACGAACAGACCGGTCTGGAAAGCAATCGCTCGAACTACACCGGTACACGTTCGCGGGTTCACCGTTTCGGCGAAGCCTTCCGTGGCGAAATGAACAACATGCAGACCGCTACCCTGTTCGGCTCGTGGATGCTCAACGACGAATACGACGCCAGTCTGATCTACCACAAGTTCTGGCGCGTCGACGGCAACAAGCCGGTGGGCAGCAATGGCATCAACGCCGTCGAAAACAACACCGACGACGTGACCGGCGCCATCCTCTCCAGCACCTCTCTGCCGCTGGAAGATGGCAACAAAGACCTCGGTCAGGAAATGGACCTGGTGGTCACCAAGTACTTCAAGCAAGGCCTGTTGCCGGCGGCGTTGAGCCAGTCGATCGATGAGCCTTCGGCACTGGTACGGTTCCGTGGCGGTGTGTTCAAGCCCGGCGATGCGTATGGCAAAGAAGTCGACTCGTACATGCACCGCGCGTTTGTCGACGTGGTCTGGCGCTTCTGATGCAAACCGCGAAGGGAGTGCCCGACATGAACAGTGCCAAGAAAGGCTCGATCAGCCTGCTGGCCGGCGCGCTGCTGCTAGCCAGCGCAGCCGCCTTCGCCACCGTCGAACCGGCCAAGCCTGTGCAACAGGGCAAATCGGCGACCATAGCTAAAGGGCTGCAACAGGCCAAGACCTACACCGTCAGCAGCGCGCCAACCGCGCCGCTGGACTTGGCCAAGCCGAAACTGCCGGACACCTCTGGCTACACCGCCGAAGCCATCGCCGCGAAAATCGTGCGCACCAAACCCGGCAAGATCAGCGTGCGCCGGATGATGCAGGAAAACGCCCTGAAGGACTTCATCGGCGGCGACAACAAGATGGCCGAGTGGGTGGTGCGTCAGCATGGCATCCCGCAGGCGATCTTCGTCGACGACGGCTACATGAACCTCAAGGACCTGGCGAAGAAGCTGCCCAAGCAGTACTTCAGCGAAACCTCGCCGGGCGTGTTCCTGGCGAAGTTGCCGATCGTGGTGGGTAACAAGGGCATTCTGGAAATCGACAAGCAGACCCAGGAATTGCGCCTGTCCCAAGAGGCCGGCTCGTTCCTGGTCAACGACGGCCAGCTGTTCGTGCGTGATACCAAAATCACTGGCTGGAGCGAGAAAGCAAACGGCCCGGCGGCCTTCAAGTCGCCCAAGGAGTTCCGTCCGTTCCTGCTGTCCTGGGGGGGCACCGAAACCTACATCGCCAACAGCAAGATCGCCAGTTTCGGCTACGCCAACAGTAAGTCCTACGGCGTGAGTATTTCCCAATACACGCCGAACATGGCCAAGGTGCTCAAGCGCCCTGAACCGTCCGGCTGGATCGTCGGCTCCGAGTTCTCGGACATGTGGTACGGCTTCTACTGCTACGAAACCCGTGACTTCGTGGTCAAGGGCAACACCTACAAAGACAACATCGTCTACGGCATCGACCCCCATGACCGTTCCCACGGTCTGATCATCGCCGACAACACGGTGTACGGGACCAGGAAGAAGCACGGGATCATTATTTCCCGTGAGGTCAACGACAGCTTCATCTTCAACAACCGCAGCTACGACAACAAGTTGTCGGGCCTGGTGATCGACCGTAACAGTGTGAACAACCTGATCGCCTACAACGAGATCTACAAGAACCACACCGATGGCATCACCCTCTATGAGAGTGCTGACAACCTGCTGTGGGGCAACAAGGTGATCAGCAACAAGCGCCACGGCATCCGCATTCGTAACAGCGTGAACATTCGCCTATACGAAAACGTTTCGATGGCCAACGGCCTGACCGGTGTTTACGGGCACATCAAAGACCTGAGCGACACCGACCGGGACATCAAGCTCGACCCGTTCGACGCCCAGGTGTCCCTGATTGTGGTCGGTGGTGAGCTGGCCGCCAATGGCAGCGGACCACTGTCGATCGACTCGCCGCTGAGCGTGGAGCTGTATCGCGTGTCGATGCTCGCGCCGACCAAATCCAGCGGCATCAGCTTCTCGGGGATCCTCGGCGAACGCCAGGATGAAATTCTCGACCTGCTGGTGCGCCAGCAGAAAGCCGTGCTGATCGACCCAGTCGAACGCCAGACCAAAATGCAGGACTGAGGATAATTTTATGCACCCACACTTGATCAAATTACTCAGCCTGTCGGCCCTGACCGCTGGCATTCTTGCGGCGAGCACTGGCGTACGTGCCGAAGACGCCAAAGCCCCCAGCTTCAAGGCCGATGATTGCTGCAATCTCTGCCCCGAAGCCCACGACCCGAAGAACTACACCACCCGCTATCAGCAGAACTTCACCACACTGGTGCAGGCGCAGGGCGATTGGCTGTTCCGTACGCAAGAAGACTTGCGCACCGAATTCGACACCACACCCGCTGGCTACAAACGCATGAAACAACTGCACGATGCGTTCAAGAGCAAAGGCGTGGAACTGGTCATCGTTTACCAGCCGACCCGTGGCCTGGTGAACCGCAACAAGCTGAACCCGGCAGAGAAGGCGAGCTACGATTTCGACAAGGCGCTGAGGAATTACAAAACCATGCTCGGGCGTTTCGCGCAGATGGGCTACGTGGTCCCGGACCTGTCGCCACTGACCAACGAATCGCTGCCCGACACCTTGCCAGCCCACGACTTCTACTTCCGCGGCGACCAACACTGGACGCCGTATGGCGCCCAGCGCACGGCGAAAATCGTCGCCGAGAAGGTCAAGCAATTGCCGGCCTTCGCCGACGTTCCCAAGCGTGAATTCGAGACCCATAAGTCGGGTCGCATGGGCAAGACCGGAACGTTACACAACATGGCTGGTCAACTCTGTGGCACCAGCTACGCGATCCAGTACATGGATCAGTTCACCACCGAGCCAAAAGGCGAAGCGGGCGATGGCGATCTGTTCAGTGATTCCGGCAATCCGGAAATTACCCTGGTCGGCACCAGCCACAGTGGCAAGAACTACAACTTCGCCGGTTTCCTCGAAGAGGCCATCGGCGCCGACATCCTCAACGTGGCATTCCCCGGTGGTGGCCTGGAAGGTTCGATGCTGCAGTACCTGGGCAGTGAAGAGTTCCAGACCAAACCGCCGAAAATCCTCATCTGGGAATTCTCGCCGCTTTATCGCCTCGATCAGGAAACCATCTACCGCCAGATGATGGCGCTGCTGGACAACGGTTGCGAAGGCAAAGACGCGCAGATGAGTGCCAGCGCCACGCTGAAACCGGGCAAAAACGAATTGATGGTCAACAGCAAGAACCTGGACCTGCGCAACAGCAGCCACCAGGTCGATATCCGCTTCGCCGACACCTCGGTGAAAACCTTGCAAGCCACCCTCTGGTACATGAACGGGCGCCACGAGGACATCAAGATCGACAAACCGGAAACATCCGAAACCGACGGGCGTTTCGCCTTCGAGTTGCGCACGGACGAAGACTGGGCCTCGCAGAATCTGCTGGCCGTCGAAGTCCAGGGACCTGAAAAACCAGGTACCACGCCTCAGAAAGTCGAAGCGAAAATCTGCAAACGCAACGTGTTCTCCGGCGCCGAGCAGCGTACCGCTCAAGCCGGGCAATGAGGCTACCTCTTATGAACTGCATGCAAACCCGAACGCTGAAAAAGTTACTCGCGCCCTCTCTGCTGACGCTGGCGATGTTCGCCGGCGCCACTCAGGCTGCCGCGCCACTTCGCCCGCCCCAGGGTTACTTTGCGCCCATTGAAAAAGTCAAAACCGGCGACAAGAGTGAAGGCTGCGACGCGATGCCGACGCCCTACACCGGCGCCCTGCAATTTCGCAGCAAATACGAAGGCTCCGACAAGGCCCGTTCGACCCTGAACGAGGCATCGGAAAAAGCGTTCCGCGAGACCACCGCCGACATCACCAAGATCGAGCGCGCCACCAGCAAGCGGGTGATGCAGTTCATGCGTGACGGTCGTCCGGAACAACTGCAATGCACCCTCAATTGGTTGACCGCCTGGGCCAAGGCCGACGCGTTGATGTCCAAGGACTTCAACCACACCGGCAAGTCCATGCGCAAATGGGCGTTGGGCAGCATGGCTTCGTCCTATGTCCGCCTGAAATTCTCTGACTCGCATCCACTGGCTACCCACCAGGAAGAAGCGCAAGTGATTGAAGCCTGGTTCAGCAAAATGGCTGATCAGGTGGTCAGCGATTGGGACAACCTGCCGCTCGAACAGACCAACAACCACTCGTACTGGGCAGCCTGGTCGGTGATGGCGACGTCGGTCGCCACCAACCGCCGCGATCTGTTCGATTGGGCCGTCAAGGAATACAAGGTCGGCGTCAATCAGGTCGACGCCCAAGGCTTCCTGCCCAACGAGCTCAAGCGCCAGCAACGCGCCCTCGCCTATCACAACTACGCCCTGCCGCCACTGGCGATGATCGCCAGTTTCGCTCAGGTCAACGGTGTCGATTTGCGCCAGGAAAACAACGGCGCCTTGAAACGCCTGGGTGATCGCGTGCTTGCAGGCGTGGAAGACCCGGATGAGTTCGAGGAAAAAAACGGTAAAGAGCAGGACATGACCGACCTCAAGGTCGATTCGAAATTTGCCTGGCTCGAACCGTTCTGCTCGCTCTACACCTGCACGCCGGATGTGCTGGCGCAGAAACACAAAATGCAGCCGTTCAAGACCTTCCGCCTCGGCGGGGATTTGACCAAGGTCTACGACCCGGCGAATGAGAAGGGCAAAAAAGGTTCCTAGAGCCAAACGCAAAACCCCTATGGGAGCGAGTCTGCTCGCGATGACTGAGTGTCAGGCGACATCGATGCTGAATATCAGATCGCTATCGCGAGCAGGCTCGCTCCCACAGGGTCAGTGTCAGGCATGAATTGTGTGTTACGCCCTCCGGTTTTCGGTGGGGGGTTTGGGGGGGCTGCGGCCCTTGACTGTTGGTTAAACATGGAGAGATCGGGATGGTATTTTCATCCAACGTGTTCCTGTTTCTGTTCTTGCCGATCTTTCTCGGCATGTACTACTTGAGCGGAATACGCTATCGCAACTTGCTGCTGCTGATCGCCAGCTACGTGTTCTACGCCTGGTGGCGTGTGGACTTCCTTGCGCTGTTCGCAGCCGTCACGCTGTGGAACTACTGGATCGGCCTGAAGGTTGGTGCGGCGGGCGTTCGGACCAAACCGGCCCAGCGCTGGCTACTCCTGGGCGTGGGCGTCGACCTGTGCATCCTCGGCTACTTCAAGTACGCCAACTTCGGCGTGGACAGCATCAACGCGATGATGACCTCGGTCGGTCTGTCGCCGTTCATCCTGACTCACGTGTTGTTGCCGATCGGGATCTCGTTCTACATCTTCGAGTCCATCAGCTACATCATCGACGTCTACCGTGGTGATACCCCGGCGACCCGCAACCTGATCGACTTTGCCGCATTCGTGGCGATCTTCCCGCACTTGATCGCCGGCCCCGTGTTGCGTTTCCGCGATCTGGCCGACCAGTTCAACAACCGCACCCACACCCTCGACAAGTTCTCCGAAGGTGCCACGCGGTTCATGCAGGGCTTCATCAAGAAGGTCTTCATCGCCGACACCCTGGCGGTGGTGGCCGACCATTGCTTCGCCTTGCAGAACCCGACCACGGGCGACGCCTGGCTCGGCGCCCTGGCCTACACCGCGCAGCTGTACTTCGACTTCTCCGGCTACAGCGACATGGCAATTGGTCTGGGCTTGATGATGGGTTTCCGCTTCATGGAAAACTTCAAACAGCCGTACATCAGCCAGTCGATCACCGAGTTCTGGCGTCGCTGGCACATCAGCCTGTCGACCTGGTTGCGTGACTATCTGTACATCACCCTCGGCGGTAACCGTAAAGGCACGCTGATGACCTATCGCAACCTGTTCCTGACCATGCTGCTCGGTGGTCTGTGGCACGGCGCGAACATCACCTACATCGTCTGGGGTGCCTGGCATGGCATGTGGCTGGCGATCGAAAAAGCCCTCGGCCTGAACACTTCGCCGCGCAGCTTCAACCCGGTCCGCTGGGCCCTGACTTTCCTGTTGGTGGTGATGGGTTGGGTGATCTTCCGCGCAGAGAACCTGCACGTCGCCGGTCGCATGTACGGCGCCATGTTCAGCTTCGGCGAATGGTCGTTGTCGGAACTCAACCAGGCCAGCCTCACCGGTCTGCAAGTGGCAACCCTGGTGGTGGCTTACGCAACCCTGGCGTTCTTCGGTCTGCGTGATTTCTACACCAACCGGCCACCGGTCAAGACCAAGCCTGCGGTGAACACCGAAACCGACGGCCCTGCCGCGGCTACGCCTGGAATGATCAAAGCCGTACCGGGTGAAAACCCGGCCAGCATCCACGAACCGGGTTACACCGTCGGCGTTGAAGCGACTGTGCAACCGGCCTACTGGACCGCTGACTGGTCCCGTTACGTGATGCGCGCTCTGGTACTGCTGCTGTTCATCGCCTCGATTCTCAAACTCTCGGCGCAAAGCTTCTCGCCGTTCCTTTACTTCCAGTTCTGAGGGATCTGACTATGACCCGCTCATTACGCATCTTCTACATCGCCCTGTTCCTGGTGACCTTGCTGGTCCTGGGCGTGTGGTCGGTACGCAGCTTCTTCGGCTTCAGTACCAACGCCGATGCGACCGTGCTCAACGGTCGCTGGAGCAAAGCCGTCGAGACGCACTACGACGACGAGTTCCCGATCAAGCGCCTGGGCACCAACCTTTGGGCCGCGCTGGATTTCAAACTGTTCAACGAAGGTCGTCCGGGCGTGGTGCTCGGTCGCGATCAGTGGCTCTACAGCGATGAAGAGTTCCACCCGATCGTCAACGAAGAGTTGAACCTGCAGGGCAACTACGCGCTGGTCGAAGGCGTGCGCCAGACCTTGAAAAAACAAGGTGTGCAACTGGTGATGGCGATTGTCCCGGCCAAGACACGTCTCTACCCGGAACACCTGGGTGAAGTGAAGCCGGCGAGTATCCACGCCAATCTGTACAAGGACTTCCACGCTCGTGTGGCGGCCGACAAGATCCTCGCCCCTGACCTGCTCGGCCCGCTGCAAAAGGCCAAGCAAGACGGTCAGCAAGTGTTCCTGCGCACCGACACCCACTGGACCCCGGAAGGCGCGCAAGTCGCTGCCCAGACTCTGGCCAAAACCATTGCCGACAAGGCTCCGCTGAGCGGCGAACCGCAAAACTTCGTCACCGAACCTGCGGAGAAGGTGACGCACAAGGGCGACCTGCGGTTGTTCCTGCCCCTGGACCCTCTGTTCGAAAACCTGATGCCGGCGCAGGAGCCTTTGCAGAAGCGCAACACCGTGGCGGCCCAGGATCAGCCTGCCGGTGATGACGCCCTGTTCGCCAACACTGAAGTGCCGGTAGCCCTGATTGGCACCAGCTACAGCGCCAACCCGAACTGGAACTTCGTCGGTGCGCTGAAAGAAGCACTGCACAGCGATGTGGTCAATTACGCCGAAGACGGTCACGGCCCGATTCTGCCGATGCTCAGCTACCTGAAAAGCGATGCTTTCAAGAACAGCCCGCCACAAGTGCTGATTTGGGAGTTCCCTGAACGATATCTGCCTGTGAACAACGAAATCGGTGACGCCGACCCGCAGTGGGTCGCAGAGCTTAAACAAGCCGGCGCACGCCAACAAAACGTAGCTGCAAACACTAAATCCGAGACGCCCGACCGGGCGCAAAACTGAAAGAGAGGTACTTCCATGACTTTCACTACTACTCCTCGCCGTCTCGCCAAGACCTTCGCCCTCGTCGCCGGCATGAGCGTGCTGTCGATGCAGGCCTTCGCCGGTGACGGCGCGCTCTACGGCCCGACCGCGCCAAAAGGCTCCAGTTTCGTGCGGGTCTTCAACGCCGGTAACGCTGAAGTCAGCGCCACTGTTGGCACCACCAACCTGAGCGAAGTCGCGCCGCTGTCCAGCACCGACTTCAGCTTCATGCCGGGCGGCGATTACAGCGCCAAGGTCGGCAGCCAGACCCTGCCAGTGAAATTGGCCGGCGACCACTATTACACCTTGGTCAACAACGCCAGCGGCGCACCACAACTGATCGAAGAGCCGCCGTTCAAGAACAAGCAGAAATCCCTGGTTCGCGTACAGAACCTCAGCGACAAGGCCCTGACCCTGAAAACCGCCGACGGCAAGACCGAAGTGGTCCCGTCTGTGGCAGCCAAGGGCCGTGGCGAGCGTGAAATCAACCCGGTGAAAGTCAGCCTGGCACTGTACGACGGCGCCACCAAAGTCGGCGACGTGAAACCGGTTGCCCTGGAACGAGGCGAAGCCGCGGTGCTGTACGTCACCGGCAGTGGCAGCAGCCTGTCGCCAGTGTGGGTAAAACGCCCGGTTTCGACGCGCTAACACATTTGCCGGATTGACCCATATCCCTGTGGGAGCGGGCTTGCTCGCGAATACGGTTTCACACTCAACGATGATGTTGGCTGACCCACCGCTTTCGCGAGCAAGCCCGCTCCCACAAGGGACCGAGGCGTCAATTCGGACACGGAACAAGAACAAGAGTGAAACGACAGAACGCAGTAGCTCTAACCCAATCGATTTTGAAGGAGTAACAACATGATTCCGGTGATCTTGTCAGGTGGTAGCGGCTCACGTCTTTGGCCGCTTTCGCGTAAGCAATTCCCCAAGCAATTCCTCGCCCTGACCGGCGAACACACGCTGTTCCAGCAAACCCTGGAACGCCTGGTGTTC
The DNA here is from genome assembly GCF_056279485.1 of Pseudomonas sp. TE12508. Taxonomy (NCBI): domain Bacteria; kingdom Pseudomonadati; phylum Pseudomonadota; class Gammaproteobacteria; order Pseudomonadales; family Pseudomonadaceae; genus Pseudomonas; species Pseudomonas sp. TE12508. The sequence goes on from NZ_JBWCCN010000005.1 coordinate 41,491, forward strand.
GAAGGCATGGATACCCCGATCGTGGTCTGCAACAAAGATCACCGTTTCATCGTCAACGAGCAACTGAGTGCCCGCAACCTGGACACCCAGCGCATCCTGATGGAACCGTTCGGTCGCAACACCGCCCCGGCCGTGGCCCTGACCGCGATGATGCTGGTCAATGAAGGTCGCGACGAGTTGATGCTGGTGCTGCCGGCCGACCACGTGCTGGAAGACCAGAAAGCCCTGCAACGCGCCCTGGCCCTGGCCACCGTAGCGGCCGAGCGTGGCGAGATGGTGCTGTTCGGCGTGCCGGCGACCAAACCGGAAACCGGTTACGGCTACATCAAATCCACCAACGATGCGCTGCTGCCGGAAGGCGTCAGCCGTGTCTCGCACTTCGTTGAAAAACCGGACGTGAAACGCGCCACCGAATTCGTCCAGTCCGGTGGTTACTTCTGGAACAGCGGCATGTTCCTGTTCCGCGCCAGCCGTTTCCTCGAAGAACTGAAAAAGCATGATCCGGACATCTACGACACCTGCGTACTGACGCTGGAACGTAGCGCACAGGATGCCGACACCGTCGACATCGACCCCGCCACCTTCGCCTGCTGCCCGGACAACTCCATTGACTACTCGGTGATGGAAAAAACCCAGCGCGCCTGCGTCGTGCCGCTGACCGCAGGCTGGAGCGATGTCGGTTGCTGGTCGTCGCTGTGGGAAGTCAATGAAAAAGACGCCAACGGTAACGTCACCAAAGGCGACGTGGTCATCCAGGACAGCAAAAACTGCATGATCCACGGCAACGGCAAACTGGTGTCGGTGATCGGCCTGGAAAACATCGTGGTCGTCGAAACCAAGGACGCCATGATGATCGTCCACAAGGACAAGGTCCAAGGCGTGAAACAGATGGTCAACACCCTCAACGAGCAGGGCCGCAGCGAAACCCAGAACCACTGCGAAGTCTATCGTCCGTGGGGCTCCTACGACTCGGTCGACATGGGCGGCCGCTTCCAGGTCAAGCGCATCTCGGTCAAGCCGGGCGCATGCCTGTCGCTGCAGATGCACCACCACCGCGCCGAACACTGGATCGTAGTCAGCGGCACTGCCGAAGTGACCTGCGACGAAAACGTGTTCCTGCTGACTGAAAACCAGTCGACCTACATCCCGATCGCCTCGGTCCACCGTCTGCGCAACCCGGGCAAGATTTCACTCGAGATCATCGAAGTGCAATCGGGCAGCTACCTGGGCGAAGACGATATCGAGCGGTTTGAAGATATCTACGGTCGCTCCAACCCGATCGAGCGCGGCGTGTCGGTGAAAACCATCGCGCAGTGATTGACCGGCAACAATAAAAAGCCCCCGTCCAGCCCACTGCGTCCCTATCCGCAGAGGGTTGGGCGGGGGCTTTTTATTTGGATCGGCTTCTTTTGCGCTCGCGCATTGCCGGTGCGGCTGCAGGCGTAGGGGTATTGAATCCCGCTGCCAGCAGGCGCATTGCCAGCGGGCTTGGTGAGTGCGATGACGGCTCCACTGAACCAGCCAAAGGCGATTGGGCAGTCGTCAAGGCTGGCATTGTCGATGACCTGGCAATAACCGTTGGCGGACCTCCAACAGTTGGGGCTCGAACATTGCTCAGCTGCCTGTACTGCATTTGTGTCTGGGCTTCCGATACTTCCATAAGCCGTCCCATAGTCTGCACCACGGTTCCCGCGGCACTCAGTAGCGGGTTTCGGGAGAACGACGCCAGTTTTCCCACTCCCTTCATACCTTTGGCCACGGCATCGCGTCGGTCAGCCAGAACCTGCAGATCCTCGACCGGACTGTTGAAGGTGACCGACATCGGGCCCATGATGCGACCTGTTGTTTGCTCTCCCGCTACAGAGTTCAGCATCCCCGAAATGAGCTCCCCCGAGTGATACAGCACTGCCCCGGAAGGTGGCGCCGTCTGGGTCCTGACGGCGGCAATGACATGGGCTTGATGGGTGTTAGTGAACGCTATGTTTCCGCCTTCACCCAACTGCTCGAGGGCTATCGGAATTTCTCGGCGATAAGCCAAAGTCGATGGGTCCTGGCTGTCCGCAAAATAATTGCGGATGGGTTGCATGCCGGCTGCTTGAAGTGGGTAAACAATGCCCTCCTGGGCAAGATCGTGATAAACCTCGTCCTTTGTTTTTTGATTAGGATGAGGCGCCAGACCATCGACATCCTTGTAGAACAACGGATTGTTACGCATCGCCCGGTATCGATTCGGCCCATCAATGTTTCCCCCAGGATCCGGGTTGATCCATCGTTGCAACCACGCGGCGTAATATCTGTACCCGTAGTAGTCGAGCCCCGTCGCATCCCGCTCCTTGCCCGAATAACGAATGGTTTTGTAACTCGCTTCAACGACGCCCGCCCCGGCAAACCAAGCCGTTTCGCCAAAGGGATAGTAGGTTTCCTGACTGATAATTCGTGCGTCGTCGGCCAGTTCCAGCGTGCAGGATTTCAGGTGATCGACCAGGCTGTAGCGGTATTGATCGTTGGCGATACCGGACGGTGGCGCTGTTTCCCAATGCAGCACTCGCACGCTATTGAGTCCCGCCTGGGCGCTGATCACCTGCAATACTTCTCCCGTGCCGTTATCGCTGCGCATCTCAAGCCCCGGCAGATAACGCACTTCAGCCACCACGGTCCGGGCATTGGTCTGCAATGAGCGGATTTTGCGAACCCGCTGCCCACCGCCATCGTAGACATAGGACTCCCTGTCATTGAGCCCGGAGACGCGTTCCACCGGGCTGACCGACTGCAACTGATTACGCAGATCCCAATTCAGGATCCGTCCCTGATCCAGCTCCAGCAAATTGCCATTGGCGTCGAACGCCGCGGCGATGTCCTCTTCCGTCGGCGGCACACCGTTGCGCCAGGGCAGACAACGATTGCTGTAGCGCGCCGCTTTCAGTTCGCGCCCCCGACTCTGCGTGCCGACGTGCGTCAGCGTCAGCAGGTTCCCGCCCTCGTCATAGCGGTAGGTCTGGTGATAGTTGCTGACCGCCGCCGGATCGACCCGTCCCACCGACGCCGGCCCCTGCTGGAGAGTGCCCTCCTCCCAGCCGTAGGCTTCGATCAATTGATACAGGCTGTCGTAGATAAAGCGACTGAGGGGATCGATGCGCTGGTTGTTGAAGTAACGCACCGACAGTGCCCTGTCCTCGATGCTCAGGACATTGCCCATCCGGTCATAATCGTAGATCAGGTGTTGCAACAGTCGGGCACTGGCATCCTGTGCCCGGCGCTCCATCAGCAGACCGTCTTCGGGGCGGTAAACGAGGGTCGTCTGTACGTTGTTGCCAGCAGTTTCGTGTTCGACCTGGCCCTGCGCGCTGTACCGAATATCGCGCACCAGCGTTTGCCAGGTGGTCAGCCCATGGAGTTGCAGTCGCGCCTCACGCAATTGTCCATCAAGCGTCAGGTGGAAGACCTGACGATTCTCCTTGGCATCGGTCTGTTCCAGCACATGATCCTGTGGACCGAAACGCCACGTCGACGACGCACCTTCACCGGGCTCAAGCAGCCGCTCGCGATCGGCTTCCAGCTCCGGCCAGTCGGGGGCAACAGGGTCCAGGGTAAAGTGACGGACTTGCTTCACGCATTGGCCGGTGATCGAAAATGCCTCGAACAGCACCGTTCCGGCGGGATCGTCATTACGGATCAACTGCCCGCATTGATTCTGATCGCCCTGATCGGGCCCGCCATAGGTCATGCGTTCAACGGACCTTCGCGGCTCAGTTGCGCCCTGCTCGAACACTGCCAAAGGACGAAGCAGGCCATCGTATTCAACCTCGCGTCGTGTACCTCGGCTGTCCCATGCCAGCAAAATCTCGTCGCCCAGACCGGGCAGGTTCAGCTGCAATCCAGCATCGACGCTGACGGTACCCAGCGCATGGCCGGACAGCGAATGCACGGTCGTTGAATTGGCGGGTGTCAGAGGATCTTCAACCTGCAATGCCCAAAGCCGCGGATCCCACTGTTTTATCGGGTGGCCCGCAGCATCATGGGCCGTGCGATTGATGCGTGCTTCAGTGGGCAGGTTTTCGACGGCGCGCCAATAGTCCACCGTACGGATGGTCAAGCCGCGCGGGTCGACGACGGACAATTTTGGTGTTTTGTGGTGCATTCCCATCGTCAAGACCTGCATGCCTGTATGTCCTCATCTAACTGTTCGTGGACAGGCCTGGCTACTATCAGAAATGAGAGTACCGACCAACGGCCACCGATCTTGCTCCACGAATGTCCATTCCCGCGCCCCTTCGGTAGGATGGTGTTTATGAGTTCAAGGAGCGTTCACACATGTTCATCGGCGTCCTGCTGGTCATCACCTGGCTGATCCTGCTGCTGCGCTACCCGTCCAAGGCTGTGCCGGTGTCCATGGCCGCCGCTGTCGGGTTGGGCCTGGTGGCGGTGTGGGTGTTCTGGCTGGACACCCGCGAGGTCAAGCAACTGGCGCGCCTGGAGTTGCGCATCACCTACGCGCCCGAGCACTGCCCGGCGGATCGCCCCTTGAAGCTGACGATGAACAACGGCAACGACGTGCCGCTGACCGAACTGCGCTGGCGAATCGCCGCTTACGCACCGGGCGATACGGTCAATCTGGCTGACAATCAATACGCTGCGCCGCGTTATCGCGGCCCCGGCGAATTGCAGGCCGGAGGCAATTGGGAGGACTGCTTGCCAATGCCACCTCTGCGCCCCGGTTATCGCCCGCAAACCCTGGAGTTTCGCGCCGAGCGTTTGCAGGGTAGTTTCTCCGACTGATCCCTTTTCTTTTTGCACAAGGACCGCGCCATGCCCGTTGCGTTGATTACCGGTTGTTCCAGCGGCATTGGCCGCGCCCTCGCCGACGCTTTCAAAAGTGCCGGGTACGAAGTCTGGGCCAGCGCCCGCAAAGCCGAAGACGTAGCCGCTCTAACCGCCGCCGGGTTCACCGCCGTGCAACTGGACGTGAACGATGGCCCGGCCCTCGAACAACTGAGCGAGCGGATCAATCAGCAACGCGGCGGCCTTGATGTGCTGATCAACAACGCCGGCTATGGCGCCATGGGGCCGCTGCTCGACGGCGGTGTGCCGGCCATGCAGCGGCAATTCGAAACCAACGTGTTTGCGATTGTCGGCGTGACTCGCGCGATGTTCCCGGTGCTGCGTCGCGCCAGGGGCCTGGTGGTGAACATCGGCAGCGTTTCCGGGGTTCTGGTCACGCCATTTGCCGGCGCCTACTGCGCCTCGAAAGCCGCGGTGCATGCCCTGAGCGATGCGCTGCGCATGGAATTGGCACCGTTCGGTGTGCGGGTCATGGAAGTTCAGCCTGGGGCTATCGCGTCCAGCTTTGCCAAGAATGCCGGCCAAGAGGCTGAGCAACTGATCACCGAACAATCGCCATGGTGGCCGCTGCGTGAAGGTATTCGCGCACGGGCCAAGGCGTCTCAGGACAAACCGACGCCGGCCAGTGAGTTTGCCGCCGGTTTATTGAAGGCCGTGCAGCAGAATAAACCGCCGCGTCTGGTGCGTTTGGGTAATGGCAGCCGCGCGTTGCCGTTGATGGCGGGGTTGTTGCCCAAAGGGTTGCTGGAGTCGGGGTTGATGAAGCGGTTCGGGTTGCGCGGGCAACTTTGAGATCGCGGTGCCCCATTCGCGAGCAAGCCCGCTCCCACAAGGTTCTGCTGGGTGGCATAGATAGCATTCACACCAAAGATCACTGTGGGAGCGGCGGTGCGACGATTCGACTTGCCCGCGAAGACGTCAGGACAGACGCTGCAAAATTTCAGGAAACAGCATGACCAACTACACCGAATACTTTGACGAAGTGATCCAGGCTCACATAGCCATTGAACAATGGTTGGCCGAAGAGCAAGACGAATCCGAGCTTGAACAATTGCTCATGCGTTTTTCACCACAGTTTTCCATGATCTCGCCGTTGGGCCGGGTGCTGGATTTCGGGGCATTGAATGAATTGTTTCTGCTGGCGGGCGGGAAGAAACTCGGGTTCAGGATTGAGCTCAGCGAGTTGCGCGGTGTTGCGCTATACGACGGTGGCGCAGTGGTGAGTTACCGCGAGCAGCAGACCGATGCGACGGGGTTGCATTCTGATCGACGGTCTTCGGTGGTGTTCGAGAAACAGCCCGATGGCAAGGTGGTTTGGCGGCATTTGCATGAGACGTTTTGTCAAAGCTGAAACCGTTCCCTTGTGGTGAGGGGGCTTGCCCCCGTTGGGCTGCGCAGCAGCCCCAAAACCTGCAACCCCGTTCTTCCAGATGCACCGCATGCTCTGGTTTTGCGCCGGCTTCGCCGCCGAACGGGGGCAAGCCCCCTCGCCACAAGGTTATTCGCCACTTTCCTGTTTCACCACAACGGTGCAAGTAATCCCCGCCGCCAGCAGCACCCCCTCCGGCACTTCATCAATGTGAATCCGCACCGGCACCCGTTGCGCCAGGCGCACCCAGTTGAACGTCGGGTTCACGTCGGCGATCAGCTCGCGGCTTTGCGGGTTGTCACGGTCGTAGATCCCGCGAGAAATGCTTTCTACATGCCCCTTGAGCACTTCGCCGCTCATCAGTTGCATATCGGCTTTATCGCCCACGCGCACATGCGGCAGTTTGGTTTCTTCGAAGAAGCCATAAACCCAGAACGAGTTCATATCGACCACGGCCATTTTCGCTTCGCCGATACGTGCGTAGTCGCCGCGATGGACGTTGAGATTGGTCACATAGCCGTCCACCGCCGCGCGCACTTCGGTGCGTTTGAGGTTCAGTTCGGCGGCTTCCAGTTGCGCTTGGGCGTGCTGGTAATCGGCCAGGGCCGAGTCGGCGATGTTGCTGGCGTCGTCGCGGTTTTCCCTGGAGATCACCAGGTTGTCGAGGTCGGCGCGGCGATGGGCGTTGACCTTGCGCATCTCCCACGTGGCTTTGCGCGAGGCCACCAGTGACTGCGCCTGTTTCACCGCGATGCGGTAATGCTCGGGGTCGATGCGCATCAGCAAATCGCCCTTTTTCACTAACTGGTTGTCGCGCACCGGCACGTCCACCACTTCACCGGTAACGTCGGCGGCGACGTTGATGATGTCGGCGCGCACCCGGCCGTCGCGGGTCCAGGGTGTGTTCATGTAATGCACCCACAGGGTCCGGCCGATCCACAGGGCAAGGGCCAACACCAGCAGGGTCGCGAGCAGGCTGAAAAGCTTTTTCATCAGGGCATTCTCAGTGGTAGAGAGTCAACGGTAAACAGTCAGCGCAAGAGCGCCGAACAGACAAGTAAACAGACTCAGACGCAATAGCGCCGGGTGCCAGAAGAAGCGGTACAGATCGAACCCGGAGAGGAACCGATCCAGCGCCCAGGCCAGCGCCGCAGCAATGAAAAACATCAAGGTCATGGTCGGCATGTACACGCCGTGGAAGGCGATTTCACGAGGCATGTTCAAGTCCTTGGGGCTTGGTGATGGCACTCGCTTTTATGTAGCCGGCGAGTGGCGATTGCGGGTCAAGCAGCGAGGTGCGGATGAAGTGCAGGTAGCTCTTCACCCGACGCAACGCCGAGGTATCGAAGTGCGGCGCGAAGGGCTCATCGGTGGCCTGCACGCGGCTGATCGCGTGGTCGACCGCGACCAGGGCACGCTCCAGATTGCTCTGGCCGGGTTGCAGAAACAGTCGCACCAGCGAACGCCCCATTGCCCGGATTGACTGGCGCCACGGTTGGGATTCGGCATAGGCCGGGTGCACCGGCAGAATCGCCTGTTCCTTGCGCAACTCGATGATCGCGTGGCCGACTTCCAGCACCACGAACATCCAGCGCAATAAGTCCCGTTGCACCTGCGGCTGTCCCGCTGCGAGGCCATAGGCCTGATGCAAAAGATCGCGGGTACGACTTTCGAAACTCGACGCCAAACCTTTGAGTTTGCCACTGATGGCGTACACCACTTGCTCGCGCAAATCCTGCTCCAGGCGCCGCCATAACCAGCGACTGTTGGGCGGCAAAATGATCGCCCCGGCCGCCGCGCACACCAACATGCCCATGATCATGGCGAGGTAGTCGTTGATGAAGGCGTAAGGGTTGTAAACCGTGAGGTTGTCCGGCACCGAACCGGTGCTGAAGAAGATCAGCAACCCCAGGCCAACCCCGGCGTATTGCGGCCGTGAAGTCAGGAACGCCCCGATCACGATCACCGGCGCGAGCATCACGCAGAGCAAGGGAAACCCGTCGATCCAGGGGAAGATGAAAAACATTTCGACGAAGCCGATCAGTGCACCGAGCAACGTCCCGCAAGCCATCTGAAACGCCATCCGTTTGGGGTTCGGTGTCGCCGCTGAAAGGCCGACGGTGGCGGCGGCGATCAGGGTCATGGTCGCCCCGCTCGGCCACGCGGTGGCCACCCAATAACTGCCGAGCACCACGAGAATGAATGCTGCGCGAAGGCCCGATGCCGCCGAGGCCAGCCAGTTGGTTTGCGGGGTGAAGGGCTCGTCCCAACGTTCCCGTTCGTGGCTGTGATCGGCCAGCGATGCGTGGGTCTGTGCATAACTGTGCAGGTCGTCGACATAGCGATAAAGCAGCTCGTAGGCGGTGTGAAAATCCAGCTGCTCGGCGTCGCTCGGATCACTCTCCTGAAAGGTCGCCCGCAGGCTGCGGACCCGCGCCGGCAAGTTTTCCTTATAGGTCGCCAAAGCACTGGCCAGGCGTGCAGCGTCGGGGCTGGTCAAGGCCCGACCGCTGAAACCGTCGAGCACTTCGGCCAGATCCTGTAACCCCGGTTTGATCGCCGCAACAACGTGATCGGTGCCGCTGCTGCGCAGGCGTTCGAGCAACTGATGCAGCGCATTGAAGCGCGTGGTAATGCCCATGAACTCGCTGTTCAAGCGACTGAGCCGCCCGTTGCGCCGACGCATGTGCGGGTCTTCGAACACTGTGACGCTGCGCAGTCCTTCCAGACCTACCGCCTCGGCGATAAACCGCACGTTGTTCGCTTCAAATGCCTCGCGCCGGCTGCGACCGCGCAAGCCATCGGTGACGAACAAGGCAAACACGCCGAAGCGCTGATACAAGGCATTGCGCATCGCGGCACTGGCGGTTTGCGGCAGGATCGCGGCGCTCACCAGCGTCGAGCAGAGAATCCCCAGGGAGATTTCCAGCACTCGCCAGACTGCTGCCATGAACGCGCCGTCGGGATGAGCCAATGCAGGCAGTCCGATCATCGCCGCCGTATAACCGGCGAGCACAAATCCGTAGGCGCGGAAGTTGCGATAACGCGCCGCGCCGGCCGAGCAGAGGCCGACCCAGATCGCCAGCGAGCCGAGGAACAGTTCGGTGTTCTGCGCAAACAGGGCAATCAACGCGACCATCACCGCCGACCCGGCCAACGTGCCGAGGAAGCGATAGAAGCTCTTGGCGAAAACCTGGCCGCTTTGCGGTTGCATGACGATGAATACGGTGATCATCGCGGTGCGCGGTTGCGGCAGCTCAAGACGCATGGCCAGCCACAGGGTCAGGAACGCCGCGAACAGCACCTTGAAAATGTACACCCAGGTCACGCCGTCGCTGCGTGCCCAGTCGAAAAAGCCCCGGCGCCATTCAAGGGAATACAGCCAGCGCAAAGGTGCGGGCAAGGGAGTCATGGGATTTTGCTCAATGAAATTCAGTCAGGTCGCAGAACCTGTGGGAGCGAGCCTGCTCGCGATGGCGATTTCACATTCAACATTGATGTCGACTGACACACCGCTATCGCGAGCAGGCTCGCTCCCACAGGTTTTGTGTTCAACGCAAAAGAACCGGGGTTTTCGGGGGTTGGGTTTTCTCGGCATTCGGGACGTCGTTGCCAGCGCCGAGGCCTCCGCCCAAAGCAGTCACCAATTCCGCATGAGCGCTCAACCGTGCAGCCTGAACCTGCTGCTGCACTTGTTGCTGTTTGAACAACAAAGTCTGCGCATTGAGCACGTTGAGGTAATCGGTGAGCCCGCGCTGATAGGCGATCATCGCGATGTCGTAGGTCTTCTGCGCCGTGGCCACCGACTCGGCGGCGAAGGCCTGTTGCTTGTCCATCGACTCGCGGCGAATCAGCTGGTCGGAGATGTTCTTCAGCGCATTGACCAGCGTCTGGTTGTACCTGGCCACCGCGATGTCATAACCCGCCGAGACCTCGCCCAACTCCGCACGCAAGCGGCCGCCGTCGAAGATCGGCAACGAAATCGCCGGACCAACGCTGTAGTTGAGCTTCTTGCCAGTCAAAAACTCCAGCGCACCACCGCCGGTGGCCATGTAGCCGAGACTGCCGACCAGATCGACGTTGGGGTAGAAGCCCGCGTGAGCGACATCGATGCCCCGCGCCTGCGCCGCCACTTGCCAGCGACTGGCAACCACGTCCGGGCGTTGACCGAGCAATTGCGCCGGCAAGGAGGACGGCAGTTTCAATGCCGCGCCCAACGACAGTGTCGGCCGTTGCAACTGCGCGCCCTCCCCCGGTCCCTTACCGGCCAACGCGGCGAGTTGGTTGCGGCTTAGGGCAATTTCCTCGTCCAGGGCATCGATTTGCCGATGGGTTTCCGGCAATGGTGTTTCGGCCTGGCTGACTTCGAAATGGGTGCCGATGCCGCCGTCCAGACGTTTCTGTGCCAGGTCGAGAATTTGCTGTTGCTGCTTCAAAGTCGCGGCAGCGATGTCCCGTTGCGCATAATGCAACGAGAGCTCGATGTAGGCGCGCACGATGTTGTTCTGCAATTCGAGCTGGGCCTGCCGTGCTTCGGCGGCGCTCATGTGAGCCATGTCCACGGCGCGTTCGGTGGCGTTGCTTTCGCGCCCCCAGAGGTCGAGGGCATAGCTGAAACCCAGCGCGGCGTTGTTGTCCCAGGTGGTGGTATTGGCCAACTCGCCGGGGCCGTAGAACTGATCGGTGGGCCAGTTGTGGCGCTTGAGGGTGGATTGGCCATTGATCTGCAACGACTCGGCGGACTCGGCAAGGCCGGCCATCGACCGCGCCTGACGCACTCGCGCAGCGGCCATGGCCATGCTCGGGCTGCCTTGCAGGGCGAGGTCGATCCAGCGGTTCAATTGCGGGTCGCCGTAGGCTTGCCACCATTGAGCGGTGGGCCAATGAGCGTCTTGCTCGGCGCTCTGAATGGCATCGTCGGTGGCCAATGCATTGGCCTCCAGTGCCTTGCCTTGCGGGGCAATACCTGCGGTGCCGATGCAGCCGCTGATTGCCAGGGTTAAAGCCAAAACACTGAGCGTCTTGAGCGCTCTGTTGATGCGACGCGGCACTGCTGCGATTTCCTGAGGTGGGAAGAGGTACGGAAAACGTGTGGGAACGGCTTTTTGTGGCGAGGGGGCTTGCCCCCGTTCGGCTGCGCAGCAGTCGTAAACCGGTTACTGCAATTCTGATTGAAGATCGCGGTGACCGGTTTTCAGGGTCGCTTCGCAACCCAACGGGGGCAAGCCCCCTCGCCACACAAGCCCATGCCTACAGGGCGCAATTCTAGGGGTGGGCCTTGTTGGCGATAAGCCGGGATTCTTGTGAATCTTTGTTACCGTTAACGCGATAATCCCTTGGTCGCACCTTTAGTCGTCTGTAAAGAATCAGCAACTTCGTGTCACAATTTGCCATTCGCCAAGAGAGCACCCCATGGACACTTTGCAAAACATGCGCGCCTTCAGTTACGTGGCCGAGGCCGGGAGCTTCACCGCCGCCGCCGTGCAACTCGACACCACCACGGCCAACGTCTCGCGCGCGGTCTCCAACCTGGAAGCCCACCTGCAAACCCGCCTGCTCAACCGCACCACCCGCCGCATCGCCCTGACCGAGGCCGGCAAGCGCTATCTATTGCGTTGCGAGCAGATCCTGGCCTACGTCGAAGAAGCCGAAGCCGAGGCCAGCGACGCCCACGCGCGCCCGGCCGGGCAACTCAAGGTGCATACCATGACCGGCATCGGTCAGCACTTCGTGATCGACGCCATCGCCCGCTACCGCAAAACCCACCCGGACGTGACCTTCGACCTGACCATGGCCAACCGCGTGCCGGATCTGCTCGACGAGGGCTACGACGTGTCCATCGTGCTCGCCAGCGAACTGCCCGACTCGGGCTTCGTCTCCCAGCGTTTGGGCATCACCTACAGCATCGTTTGCGCGTCGCCCGCCTATGTAAAAGCCAACGGCTGCGCGCACAAACCCAGCGATTTGCTCAACCACGCCTGCCTGCGCCTGGTGAGCCCGGTCATCCCGCTGGAGAAATGGGCCTTCGATGGCCCTGACGGCCAGGAAATGGTCACCATCAACAGCTCACCGTTTTTGGTGAACTCCGCTGATGCGATGAAGACTGCAATCACCAGTGGCATGGGGGTTGGCGTTTTACCGGTGTACGCGGCGATTGAAGGGCTGCGCAACGGCACGTTGGTGCGGGTGATGCCGAACTATCGTTCACAGGAATTGAATCTGTATGCGATCTACCCGTCGCGGCAGTATCTGGATGCGAAGATCAAGACCTGGGTCGAATACTTGCGTGGGTCGTTGCCGGAGATATTGGCGGCGCATCAGGCGGAATTGGCGGCGTATGAGTTGAGTGGGAGTTTGGGTGGGGCGCGGTTGGCGAATTGAGGTGTGTGGACTGCGGGTTAGCCCAGCAGTCCAGCGTACGTTCCGCAGAGCCAATACGCACAAAGGCCAACAATTGAATAGGCAAACATCAGATTGGGAATGACGACCCAGCGTCGTAGGTGTAAAGGAAAGTGCTTTATTTCATCGATACAATGCGGGTCGCTTTTCAGCAGGAATGCATCATCCTCACGAAGCATGGTCGAGAGATGAGTCAAGCGGTAATGACGCCCGTACAGACCATCCCCCATGACCCGACGGTTGCGACCAACGAAGTAAGAGTCGTTGAGGTGAAATTCGAGTTCTTCGAGTTTAAAAAAACAGATGTACACACGCAGCAGCGAAACGATAGAAACCAGGGCGAAAAAGCCGATCAGGATGGCTGTGTAGAGTAGTTTCAGGTCACTCATCGGGTTTGAAATTGTCGTACGCAAAGACACAAAACCACTCCAAAGCAACAGTAGTCCAGCGCTGACGACCGCAATCCGCATCATTTTTTTTGGAGTTTCAGCCCATTTTCTCAGACGCGCCGGCAAGATTTCAGCCTCCATAAACGCATACGGGTCCAACATCTGATGTTGATAGAAACTGCCCGTTAAAGCGCCAATCAACCTAAGTCTGTTCATCCGTCCAAACGGGCCGTCACCCGCCGTGTTTCGATTGATACTCACCAAATGAGACGCGTTGAAGTGACCTTCAATTTGGTCGAGTTTGAAGTAGGCGCCCAATAATAAGAGGGTCTGACTGAGCAAAATCATCAGAAAAACAAGTACCCAACCAATCAAATGCACATTCTCAGCGCCACTCATGGTTGTGTGAGCTCATATATTTTTTCACCTATTTCTCCGCCAATTTCTGAGCCTTTGGTTCCCGTCGCACTGGCGACAGCACCCGACACCAGCAGCGCACAAACGATTCCACCAACACCCAATGTCTCCACACCTATTGCCGCGCACACTCCATATTTCAGTGCGCTACTCGCTACATATCCGGCGGCAACACCTCCGCTAATACTTCCTGCCAACTTGCCTCCCTCTACGAATCTAGCTTGGGAGCATTCATCCTTGCTTCCACTGCGACAGGCTTCATCAACTCTCATCGCCGCCGCCCCCATCGCCAATCCAATACCAACATAGCCTCCTGCCTTCAAGTACTTCACCGCTCTGGATACGCCCTGAATATTCGTTGCATAGCCCGGCAGTTGGGTAGGGGCGCCAGCCTTGTTCCAATGGTGAATTGTTCTGCGAGTAGAAAGACCCAATGCTCGTTTAAGCCTGGGATGATCAGGAATGCCTGTGCCTTTACGTACCAGCGGGCCAAGGCTGGCATTGATCTTTGCCATCATCCGTTTGCGATGGGTAAAGAAATCCCTCGATCGCAAGTGGCCGTGCTGACGGTATTGTTGCTGATGCAGTTTCTCTAACTCGATGAGCGTACCTTTGAGGTTTTCCAGGTGTTGGCCGACCATGAAGGACGCCACACCCAACGACCCCGCCGACACCTCCAAAAACGGCTCAATCACTTCATGATTTTCGACCATGAACGAAGCCTCTTCTTCGCTCAGGTCCTTAAGCGCTTCGTTGACCTTCTGCGCCGCGATCATCATTTGCGCCTCTTCGCGGCGGCACATGTAATGCCGTGAATCGCTGAAAATCACCATTTGCCCCGGTTTCACCCGATCACCGAGATGGCGATTGAGCGAGCGGAATTCCCGGCGCAGCGCATCGCTTGGCGGGTTTTCGTACAGTGAGCGCTCAAGGGCTTCGAGGGTCATGGGCTGCTGAATGATGTAGAAGCCCGACTCCACGGGTTTGGGCAGAGCAAAGGCGTGTTCTTCGACCAGATGCTGCGCTGGTGGCGGCTCAGGTTTGGGTTTGAAGGCATTCCATGAAGCACCGCCGTTATCGGGATCGATGCGGGGCGTCACCATGACCCAATCGCCGTTGCTAACAGCATTGATGAGTTTCTGCTGGTTGGCGGCCTGCATGTAGTTGGAGCGGTTGGCGCCGATCGCGCCAAGCAGATCGTCGAAGCCTTGCAGGTCGTAAGGATAGTTCAGGGCCTGGCGCAGGTCGGCGACGGCTTGATGGCTGTCTAGCACCTGGCCGTGTTGGCCGGCGAGTTGGTTTTTGGGGATGAGTCTGGTCACGCTCGTGTCCCGTTCCTTGGAAATGGGAGACTTTGGCGAGTGGACTCAAGGGGGGATGCCGGGCGATTCGCCTTTGCGTGTAGGGGAAGTCCGAGTTTTCATGATGGCGACACTGTCGGCGCTGCCGAAGGGCTGGGATCTTTTGATCTTTACGTCATTGATAGCGCCGGAAGATCAAAAGATCGCAGCCTTCGGCAGCTCCTACAGACGGGGTGATTTTTGAGGATGTTTCCCACAGGTTTTGACGGTTGTTGCTTCGGAAACGAAGTGGGTAGGCTTTGTGGGTCGCTACCAAATCAGCGATCAGGTCTGGAAAACCTGGCGAACACTTACCAAACCCCATGGCATACTGCGGCGCTTTTTTCTGCACGCAATTCCTTGTTATGGCGGCTGTGCGCGGGAGACCTTCGGGTCTGCCGGGTTTGGTGGATGTTCCGGTTTTTCCAGTCCGCGCGCAGCTGCCACCCTTTCGTCTGGAAAACGAAAGATGGCAGTTCCACTTCATCTGCCAATGAGTAACTTCCGCATGATTAAAGAAACACCGAATCCTCCTGAAACCGACGACGTTTCCCCCTACGAATCCCTCGATTCAAAAAAGCTCCACGAAGCCGCTAACCGCGCGCTCGATCACTACCTCAATCCAGCCGCTCTCAAATCCCCCGTGGCTCGCAAGCCAAGCACGATGTATATGGTTGCGCCGGATATCAAAGACGAAGACCTGTTGGCCCACACCTGTGAATCGTTGGCCCAGGCCAGTGTGATGGCAACTGATTTTGCGGGGTATCTGGAAGGCCCGCATCGGAATACGGCCATGGCGATTCAGCAAATCGTCATGCTGGCCGAGCTGGCGGTGAACCGGATGCTGGATAATCTCAACGTGCCAAAACCCGCGCCACACAGCTGATCCCCCTGTGGGAGCGGGCTTGCTCGCGAATGCGGACGCCCAGTCGACAAAGATGTTGCCTGACATATCGCTTTCGCGAGCAAGCCCGCTCCCACAATTGGACGGCGCACACCCGCAGGCACTCGCACCCAACCCGCGAAGAATGTTAGCGTGCTTGGCATTCTCCAAGCCCGACGAGTCGCCTCCAATGAAAAAAACCGTCCTCGCCTTCAGCCGTATCACCCCACCGATGATCGAACGTCTGCAACAAGACTTCGACGTGATCGTGCCGAACCCGAAAAACGGCGACATCAATGCCCAATTCAATGAAGCCCTGCCCCACGCCCACGGCCTGATCGGCGTCGGCCGCAAACTCGGTCGCGCGCAACTGGAAAACGCCAGCAAACTGGAAGTGGTCTCCAGCGTCTCCGTTGGCTACGACAACTACGACCTCGCCTACTTCAACGAACGCGGGATCATGCTCACCAACACCCCCGACGTCCTCACCGAAAGCACCGCCGACCTGGCCTTCGCCTTGCTTATGAGCAGCGCCCGCCGCGTTGCCGAGCTGGACGCCTGGACCAAGGCCGGCCAATGGCAAGCCACCGTCGGTGCGCCGCTGTTCGGTAGCGATGTGCATGGCAAAACCTTAGGGATTGTCGGCATGGGCAACATCGGCGCGGCCATCGCCCGTCGCGGTCGGCTGGGCTTCAACATGCCGATTATCTACAGCGGCAACAGCCGCAAGACCGAACTGGAACAGGAGCTCGGTGCGCAGTTTCGCAGCCTCGACCAGTTGCTGGCCGAAGCCGATTTCGTCTGCCTGGTGGTGCCGCTCAGCGATAAAACCAGGCACCTGATCAGCCACCGTGAACTGGCGCTGATGAAACCGAGCGCCATTCTGGTGAACATCGCCCGCGGCCCCGTAGTGGACGAACCGGCGCTGATCGAAGCGCTGCAAAACAACCGGATTCGCGGCGCCGGGCTGGACGTCTACGAGAAAGAACCGCTGGCCGAGTCGCCGTTGTTCCAACTGAAAAACGCCGTGACATTGCCGCACATTGGCTCGGCGACCCACGAAACCCGTGAAGCCATGGCCAACCTTGCCTTGGCCAACTTGCGCAGTGCCTTGTTGGGTGAGCGACCGCAAGATCTGGTGAACCCGCAAGTGTGGAAAGGCTGACTTAAAAAGGGCAGGCGTTTCAATCGCCTGCCCGCTCACTACATACTTTGAAATTCAGTCCGTCGTCATAAAAAAGATACACACGATAGACTCTCCATTACTTACCCGTCCTCAGGGAACTTTAGCTATGGAGAGCAACTACCTTGATCCCGCCAACAACCGACCAACTCATCAGATACAGCAAAATAATATTGATGGCCTATTTCAGTTTTTTTGGCCTGCTGGTGATGTACAGTAACTTTACCGACTATGCATCCAATTATGAATATGTCGGTCATGTCCTAAGCATGGACACCACTCGAGAAAACTCAAACCTGAGTTACCGGGCAATTACGTCACCCATACTCCATCACCGGATCTACTGGATCATTATCACCCTGGAAGTTACTTATACCGTTTTCTGCCTACTGGGCACTTATCATCTTTACCGAAATAGGTATGCTTCTCCCAAGGACTTTCACGAAGCAAAAAAGTTTGCGATCATCGGACTATTAGTCGCCATGTTTATCTATTACGTCTGCCTCCAAGTCATCGGCGTCGAATGGTTCAACATGGATGAGTCACACACCTGGAACGCCAAGGACTGGGCCCGCCACATTGTCGATTTTATAGTGCCGTTACTGATTTATGTGGCCATCAGGATCGAGCGCTGAGCGTTCAGCGCTCGATCAACAGCGAACCTCACGCCAACTTGCCGCGCCCCTGCACCATCAACGCCTTGGGTTTACGGAACACCAGCACATTCCCCAACATCACCAGCACCAACCCCACCAGCGCCGGCGCAGTCCATTGATAGCCTTCGACAAACGCCGACACATTCAGCGCCACCACCGGAAAGAGTACGGTGCAGTACGCTGCCCGCTCCGGGCCCATGCGCCCGACCAGCGTCAGGTAGGCGGTGAAGCCGATCACCGAGCCCGGAATCACCAGGTACAGCAACGACCCGATGTAGCGGGCATTCCATTCCATGTCGAACGGGATGCCTTTGACCAGACACCACACCGTCAACATCGCCGCGCCGTAAGCCATGCCCCAGGCATTGGTGGTCAGGGGTTTCAGGCCGGCCTTCTGTTGCAGACTCGACAGCATGTTGCCGGCCGAGAAGCATAAGGTTCCGAGCAGCGCCAAGCCCAACCCGAGCATGGTTTCAGGGCTGGCGGTATGACCGGCCAGCTCTGGCCAGAACAACAGGCCCAACCCGAGCAAACCCAGTGCACCACCCATCAGTACATTGCGAGCGATTTTCTGACCGAAAAACACCCGTGCGTTGAAGGCATTCCAGAGGGTGGCGGTGGAAAACACCACGGCGACCAGACCGCTGGGAATCCATTGGCTGGCGGTAAGAAAGCACATGAAATTGATGCAGAACAGGCACAAGCCCTGCGCCAGGCAGATCAGATGCCCGCGACGGTTCATCACTTGCAGACGGCGGCTGAGCAGCAACATCACGAACAACACCAATGCGGCAAGGCCGAAGCGATAAACGATCGACACCGGAATCGCCACCACGCCCAGTTGCCATTTCAAGGCAATCCAGGTGGTGCCCCAGATCAGCACGGTCAGTAGATACAACGAAATGTTCATGGTGAAGACTCCTGAATAGGCCTTCAGTGTCCGGCGCGAAACCCTTCTGCACTTGCATAAACTTGCGCTTTTGTCGGCCGGCGGGCTGGCAGGCCAACCTCTACGGAGTAGGATGCAAGGCGTTGGAGAGAACCAATCATGGCCGCACTGGAATCCTTGCAAGTCTTTCAAGCGCTTAACCGCTCGCCCAATGCTCGCCTGGAGCACAGCGCCGAGCTCGGTGACGGCATGGCCGCAGCTTTGTGGAACAACCACCACGATGCCCAGGATTACGAAGCGCCGAGCCATCACACCTTGTCTTGCTACATCGCTGGCGGTACCGGTACTTTTCGCCGCGACCAGCCCGGCACCAAGGGCGGCCCGGACAAGCTGTGCATTCTGCCGGCCGACCATCAGTCCGGCTGGGTGATCAACGGCGATATTCGCCTGGCCCACCTGTATTTCAGCCCCGAACAATTTGCCCTTGGTTGCGTCACGCTGCTGGATCGCGAACCTCGGGAATTGCAGTTGCGCGAGCGCACGTTCCTTGAAGACCCGCAGCAAGCCCGGCGCTTTCGGCAGTTGATCGCCCTCAACTGGGATGAGCCGGGCGAACGCCTGCTCACCAGCAGCCTGGCCCACGAAATGCTCAGCCATGCCCTGCTCAGCCAGGTCGGTGTGCGTGAGGGCTTGCGCCTCAAGGGTGGGTTGGCGGCGCATCAGCGGCGGCAGTTGGTGGAGTTCATCGACCATCAAATGGCCGAAGCCATCAGCCTTGGGCAATTGGCGGGGTTATGTGCGCTGTCGGAATACCACTTTGCGCGAATGTTTCGTGTGAGCTTCGGTTTGCCACCGCATCAGTATGTGTTGGCTCGGCGACTGGGCCGCGCACGGGAGTTGTTGCGCGCAACGTCGCAGCCGTTGGGGGATATTGCGTTGGCCTGTGGGTTTGCCAGTGCGAGTCATTTCACCAATCGGTTTCGCCAGGCTTTGGGTGGGACGCCCGGGGAATATCGGCAGGCATTCTTGCGCTAGCGCTGCAATCCAGTGGATTTTCGGCGCCTGTGCGGCCGCCTTCGCGAGCAAGCCCGCTCCCACAGGTGACCGAGTTCTTTCAGAGGAATTCGGTCGAATGTGGGAGCGGGCTTGCTCGCGAAGAACGATGACACGGTCTCCAGATCAGAGAAACCGGCGAGGAGCCGATTGCCGGATGCAGGCCCCGCCCCTACAATGCGAACAATTCTTGTTCTCTAACGTATCAAATGCGTCTGGAGCGGTTCCGTTGTCGTCAGCCACTACCGTCGAAGTCCTTTATCACGCCCATCACAACTGGCTCACCGGTTGGCTGCGGCGCAAACTCGGCTGCCCTGACAGCGCCGCGGATCTGGCCCAGGACACGTTCATTCGAGTGCTGACGGCACGGGAAACGCCCCAAATCATCGAACCGCGGGCGTTCCTCACCACCATCGCCAAGCGTGTGCTGTTCAATCATTATCGCCGCCAGGATCTGGAGCGCGCCTACCTCGATGCGCTGGCGCAGATGCCGGAAATCGTCGCGCCGTCGGAGGAGGATCGGGCGATCATCCTGCAAACGCTGATGGAACTCGACCAGTTGCTCGACGGTTTGCCGCGCCTGGTCAAGCGCGCCTTTTTGCTGGCTCAGCTCGATGGTTTGACTTATCCACAGATCGCCGTCGAACTGGGCATTTCCATTGCCACGGTCAAACGGCACCTGAACAAAGCGGCGATGCGCTGCTACTTCGCACGATGAACAGCCCTGCGGATTTTTCCTCCAAGGTGGCTGAGCAGGCCGTGCACTGGTGGATGGAAGCCCAGCAAGGGCCGTTGAACCCACGTCAGCAAATCGCCTGGCAGCAATGGCTCAATGCTCATGGCGAACATCGACGGGCCTGGGAGCACATTCAGCGGGTCAATCAACGTTTGCGCGGTTTGTCTTCACCGCTGGCCCATGCCGCCCTCAACGCACCGAAACCCGCCGGGCGCCGTCAGGCATTGAAGCTGTTGCTGATTCTCGGCGCGGGTTCGGCGGTCACTTGGGGCATGCGCGAGCACACTCCGCTGACGTCGTTGCTGGCCGACTACCGCAGCCCGATCGGCCAGCGACGTAAAGTGACGCTCGGCGATGGCAGCCAAGTGCAGCTCAATACCGCCAGTTCGGTCGATGTGCGAGTCGACGGTCAGCAACGGCTGATCCGCTTGCTGGAAGGCGAGATGCTGCTGACCGCCGCCCAAGCGTTTCAAGTACAGACCGCACAAGGCCTGTTGAAAACCCAAGGTGGGCGGCTGAACGTGCGGCAGTTTGCCGATCACACTCAGGTGGCGGTGTTCGAAGGCAGCGTCGAATTGACGCCCGATGGCGGCACACCGCTGATGCTGCAAACCGCCCGGCAGTTGAGATTCGGCGCACGCGGCATCGGCGCTCCCCTGCCACTGGACGCCAACAGCGGCGCCTGGGCCGACGGCATGCTGGTGGCCGCGCATATGCGCCTGGGGGATTTTCTCGATGAACTCGGTCGCTATCGCCGGGGGCAGCTTAATTGCGCGGCTAATGTTGCCGACCTGCTGATCTCCGGGACTTATCCACTGGACGACAGCGAGCGGATTCTTGATCTGCTGGAAATCAGTTTGCCGGTGAAGGTGAGGCGTTTTACCCGGTATTGGGTGACGGTTGAGGCGCGCGCGTAAATGATCGTTCCCATGCTCTGCGTGGGAATGCAGCCCGTGACGCTCCGCGTCACTTCCAGAGCCGAACGCGGAGCGTCCGTTGAGGCATTCCCACGCAGAGCGTGGGAACGATCTTCAAAAAAAATGAGCCGTTTTTCAGATCTGGCGTGACAGAGAAGGAAAGCCCCCTTGATTCAACCTTCTCAGGATCGCCTTTCATGCAACCCATCCGCGTCACACCGCTAACCCGCACCTTGCGCCAACTCTTGCTGGGCGCCAGCCTGAGCTTCGGCGCTCTGCCCCTGGCGCATGCCGCTGACGCCAAGCCGTACCACATCGCGCCGTCCTCGCTGGAGAACGCCCTCAACCAGTTTGGCCGTGAAGCCGGCGTGCTGATCTCCTTTGGCTCGCAAGTCACCCGCGGTGTGCAAAGTCGCGGCCTGGAAGGCAACTACACCCCTTCCCAGGGCTTGAACGCGTTGCTCGAAGGTACCGGCCTGCAAGCCCGCGCCGAGGGCGACAATGCTTTCAGTCTGCAACCGGCGGGTGATGCGGCGCTGGAGTTGGACACCTCGAAAGTGGTCGGCGACTGGCTCGGCGATGCGGCGCAAACCAACGTCTTCGAACATCCCGGCGCTCGCGACGTGATCCGGCGCGAAGAATTCGAACGCCAGGGCGCGACTCAGGCCAAGGATGTGCTCAATCGCATTCCGGGGGTCAACGCGCCAGACAACAACGGCACCGGCAGCCATGACATGGCACTGAACTTCGGCATTCGCGGGCTCAACCCTCGGCTGGCTTCGCGCTCCACGGTATTGATGGACGGCATTCCGGTGCCCTTCGCACCTTATGGTCAGCCGCAGCTTTCGTTCGCGCCGATCAGCATGGGCAACATGGACGCGGTCGACGTGGTGCGCGGCGGCGGTGCGGTGCGCTACGGGCCGCAGAACGTCGGCGGTGTGGTCAACTTCGTGACTCGCGCCATTCCCGATGAACCGACGGTCAAGGGCGGCTTCCAGACCGAAACCAGTCCATCATCCAGCCATGATGGCTTCAAAACCACCGGCAATTTGCTGGCCGGCGGCACGGCCGATAACGGTCTGGGCGGCGCGATTCTGTACTCGGGCACCCGTGGTGGCGACTGGCGCGAACACAGCGACACCGAAATCGACGACCTGATCCTCAAGGGCAAGTACCAGCTCGACGAGGCCAACAGCTTCAACGCCATGGCCCAATACTACGAAGGCAAGGCGGACATGCCCGGCGGGCTGAACGTCGCCGATTACGACGCTGACCCGTACCAGTCGACCCGCCCGAAAGATCAGTTCTGGGGCCGCCGCACGATGTTCAATTTCGGCTATCGCTATCAGGAAGATCGCCGCGAGTTCACCGCCAATACCTTCTTTACCAAAACCCTGCGCAGCGGTTATCTGGACCAGGGCACGTTCCTCTCGCTGTCGCCACGCGAGTATTGGGTACGTGGCCTGGAAACCCGTTTCGCCCAAGGCTTCGACCTCGGCCAAACCAGCCATGAAGTCGGCGTCGGCTATCGCTACATCAACGAGGCCGGCCACGAACTGCGCTACCGCACGCCGATCGCCAGCAACGAACTCCCGACCACCAACAGCCGCAACGACCGCGATACGCGGGGTGGCACCGAGGCCAATGCGTTCTTCGTCGATGACCGGATCGACATCGGCAAGTGGACGATCACGCCTGGCATCCGCTACGAGATGATCGAGTCGCAGCAGACCAACAACCTGACCAACGTGAAATACAAAGGCGACTACAACACCGCCCTGCCGGCGTTGAACGTGCTCTATCACCTGACCGACAGCTGGAACCTCTACGCCAATACCGAAGGTTCATTTGGCAGCGTGCAGTACAGCCAGATGCCTAACCGTGTGACCAGCGGCGAAGTCAAACCGGAGAAGGCGCGCACCTGGGAGCTGGGTACCCGCTACGACAATGGCGCGTTGCGTGCCGAGATTGGCGCATTCCTGATCAATTTCGACAATCAGTATGAAAGCAATCAAACCAATGACTCGGTGATCGCCCGTGGCGAAACCCGCCATCAAGGCATCGAAACCAGCATCAACTACGCCCTCGACGATTTGAGCCCGGCGCTGGCCGGTTTCGATGTGTACGCGACTTACGCCTATGTCGACGCGACCATCCGCGAAGACGGACCGAACAAGGGCAATCGCGTGCCGTTCTCTTCGAAACACAAAGGCACGGTCGGCGTCGGTTATACCGAAGGCGCGTGGAAACTGAACCTGGACAGCAGCTATCAGAGTGACCAGTTTGCTGACAACGCCAACACCTCGGCCGAAAACGCCGATGGCAACACCGGCAAGATTCCGGGATACATGTTATTCAGCAGCCGCGCCGCATATGACTTCGGGCCGAAACTGTCGGATCTGAATGTGGCGGTGGGGGTGAAGAACATCTTCAACCACCAGTACTTCACCCGCTCGTTCGATGACAACAACAAGGGCAAATACGTGGGTGAACCGCGGACGGTGTATGTGCAGACTTCAGTCGCGTTTTGATTCCCTGTGGCGAGGGGGCTTGCCCCCGTTCGGCTGCGTAGCACTCGCAGAACCTGCTGTCCGGTTTTTCCTGACACAACTCATTGGATGGTTTTGGGACTGCTACGCAGTCCAACGGGGGCAAGCCCCCTCGCCACAGAAGCTCCCTCGCCACAGGTTTCCATGGAACCACAGGAGCCGGCGAATACCATAAACGGGCCTGCAATGCAGGCCCGTTTTTCAGGTGGAGAGAAAGTGGGAAGGTAAAAAGTAAATCAGGCCTCAGCCGTTTTGTGCAGCCTGTTCGTTCTCGAGAAACTCGTCTTCCAGCAGCGCATCGGCCGTAGGCCTTTCGAACGGCACCACAGCGGCACGTGGTTTGCCCCGCAGTTTGCCGAACAGATGTTCAAGCGCATGTTCGAGTTTTTCAGCCGCACCGTCGATCGCCAGTTCCAGGTTAGCGGCTTTATGGGTAACAGAAATCGGTTGATGGCCTTTTGGCCGCGCTTCCAGCTGACAGCGCATATCGTGGGGACCGGGCTTGTCGCCGTTCTCGTCCCGCAGGTGAACCTCGACGCGGGTCAGGTCCTCTTCATAACGTTCGAGCGTGCTCTCAATGGTAGTACGTACCCACTCCTCCAGTCGGATGCTGCTTTGAATATGGTTATCGCTATTGACTTGGATTTGCATAGTTCATCCCTTATTTCAGCTAGCTCGCGAGAGGCCCTTCGGCTGGCCCTTGGGCTTCATCACCGTGACCTCTTGGTTACACAATCGGTGTGTGCGCAGAACATTTCAACCCCTAAAAAAAGATAAATATTCATTCGCAAAAAAAGCCGGACAACGGGTAAAAGCGCTGTTAATGTCGGGAGTTGGGTCGCCCCTGGCTGATGCTCCAGGCTGCTGTCACATCGGCCGCTCCGCCAGCGGGTGCAGGCTACGAAATATCCCCGCTTCTTCCACCAGCCAGTCATGCACCGCGCGCACGCCCGGATGGCTCAGCGCGCCCGGTGCATAAAGCAGCACGTAACGCTTGTGATTGGGCACCGCCAGGCCAAACGGCACGATCAACGTCCCGCGCTCGAGTTCATCGTTGAGCAGCGTTCGCCGCGCAATCGCCACGCCCATCCCGGCAATCGCCGCTTCAATAGTCAGGTGATTGCGATTGAAGGTATGCCCGCGCCGCACATCCGCGCCTTCGAAGCCGATGGCGTTGAGGTAGAACTCCCATTCCGCGTATTCGTAACTGCCGCGCCAGGCGGTGATGTCGTGCAGCAACGGAAAATGCACCAGGTCTGCCGGGCCGTGCAGCGGCGGCCTTGCGCGCAAAAGGCTTGGGGCGCACACCGGAAAGATCTGCTCATCCAACAAGGTTGTGGATAACAATCCCGGATAACTGCCGTCATTGAGGTCGATGGCCAAATCGAAGTCGCCCTCATGCAATGGCACGCTGCTGTCTTCTGCCACCAGCCGCAATTGAATGTCCGGAAAACGCTGTTGCAAACGCGGCAACCTGGGGGTCAACCACTTGCTCAGGAACGATGGAATCGAGCGCAATCGCAAAATCCCGGTGATCATTCCCGCATCCAGTCGTCGCAATTCCGCATCGATGCTGCCGTAGGCTTCGTTGACGGTGATAGCCAATCGCTGGCCTTCAGCGCTCAACTCCACACCCCGGGCGCGACGATGAAACAGGCGAAAACCTAGCCGCTCTTCCAGTTGGCGAATTTGCTGACTGACCGCCCCCGGCGTGATGTGCAGCTCTTCGGCGCAACGGGTGAAGGACAAGTGCCGCGCGGCACACGAAAACACGTGCAGCCAGACGTAGGTCTGGGCGTGCAATTGGCGACTCATCGTTTAGTCCTGCTAAAGGCTGTCTTAGGAAGTTTCGTTGGTCACGTAGGACCGAGGTTGGCAGTATCGCCCACCTTGCGCTTGGCCTACAAAAATGGCGGCGATTTCTCTTCCATTGCTTGTATAGGCTTTAGCATGGCTATCAGTGTTTTCGATCTCTTCAAAGTCGGCATCGGTCCGTCCAGCTCCCATACCGTCGGCCCGATGCGCGCCGCCGCAACCTTCGCCCAGGCACTGATTGACCAACATTTACTGGCCGACGTACGGCGGGTAAAAATCCGCCTCTACGGCTCCCTTTCGGCCACTGGCGTCGGTCACGCCACCGACCGTGCCTGCGTCATGGGCCTGATGGGCGAATGGCCAGACAGCATTGATCCGAACTCAATCGACAGCCGAATCCAAACCTTGCGTGAAACCGGCGAACTGAGTCTGGCCGGCAAATCGGCCATTGCCTTCAACTGGCAGCGCGATCTCCTGCTGCTGGACGAGAGCTTGCCCTACCACCCCAACGCGATGTCTCTGACAGCCTTCGGTGAAACCGGTGAGCTGTTCGAGCAGACGTACTACTCGGTGGGTGGTGGTTTCATCATCGAAGCAGCAGAAGCCGAGTCCGGCATTGCGCCGGCCAGCAATGTGGTCCTGCCCTACGATTTCTCCAGTGCCGCCGAGTTGCTCAAGCTCTGCAACCAGCACGGTCTGCGGGTTTCCGAGCTGATGATGGCCAACGAACGGGCCTGGCGCAGCGACGCTGAGATCCGTCAGGGCTTGCTGCATATCTGGTCGGTGATGCGCGAGTGCGTCGAGCAAGGTTTGCGTCACGAAGGCATCCTGCCCGGTGGTCTGAATGTTCCGCGCCGCGCCGCGAAATTGCACCGCAGTCTGTTGGAAATCGGCAAACCGAATGTCATCAGTTCCACCCTGTCAGCCATGGAGTGGGTCAACCTGTTCGCCCTCGCCGTGAACGAAGAGAATGCGGCTGGCGGACGCATGGTGACCGCGCCTACAAACGGGGCGGCGGGGATCATTCCCGCCGTGCTGCACTACTACATGAAATTCAACCCGGACGCGTCGGACGATGACGTCGTGGCGTTCTTTTTGGGCGCTGCCGCTGTAGGCATTCTCTGCAAGAAAAACGCCTCGATCTCCGGTGCCGAAGTCGGCTGCCAGGGTGAAGTCGGCTCCGCCTGCGCCATGGCTGCCGCCGGCCTGGCCGACATACTCGGAGCGACTCCCGAGCAACTGGAAAACGCCGCCGAAATCGGCCTGGAACATAACCTCGGCCTGACCTGCGACCCCGTCGGCGGTCTGGTGCAGGTGCCGTGCATCGAGCGCAACGCAATTGCTGCCGTGAAGGCGATCAACGCCACGCAAATGGCCCTGCGCGGCGACGGCAAACACTTTATTTCCCTGGACCGGGTGATCCGCACCATGCGCGATACCGGCGCCGATATGCACGACAAATACAAAGAAACTTCACGGGGCGGCCTGGCTGTCAGCTGGGTGGAGTGCTGAGGAGCACTCCCTGACCGTCTGCAATACGTGAGCCCGAGCAAGAATAATAACGAGGCAAAAACGATGACCGATGTACGTACACCTGCTGCCGATAATCCTGCTGTAGATCTGACACACAATAGAGAAATAACCCACAAAGGCTGGAGCAAACACGACACCACCTGGATGCTTGGCCTCTATGGCACGGCGATTGGCGCCGGCACATTGTTCCTGCCGATCAACGCCGGCGTCGGTGGTTTCTGGCCGCTGTTGCTCCTGGCGGTACTGGCCTTTCCGATGACCTTCTTCGCCCACCGTGGCCTGACGCGCTTCGTGTTGTCCGGGCGTTCCGGGGACATCACCGAAGTGGTGGAAGAACACTTCGGTATCGGCGCCGGCAAGCTGATCACGCTGCTGTATTTCTTCGCGATCTTCCCGATTCTGCTGGTGTACAGCGTGGCGCTGACCAACACCCTGAGCAGCCTCATGGAGCACCAGTTGCACATGACACCACCGCCTCGGGCGATTCTGTCGCTGGGGCTGATTCTCGGCTTGATGGCGATCGTGCGTTGCGGTCAGGGCGTCATCGTCAAATGCATGAGCGTGCTGGTTTATCCGTTCGTCGCCGCGTTGCTGCTGCTCGGCGTCAGCCTGATCCCGAACTGGAACGGCGCGTTCTTTGCCACCGCCAGTGAAGGCATGCCGCTGCCGCTGTTCTTCAAAACGTTGTGGCTGGCGATTCCGGTGATGGTGTTCTCGTTCAACCATTCGCCGATCATCTCGGCCTTCGCCGTCGATCAGAAACAGCGTTACGGCGAACAAGCCGAACGCAAAAGCAGCGGTATTCTCGCGATCGCTCACGTCATGATGGTCGTCACGGTAATGTTCTTCTGCTTCAGCTGCGTGCTGGCGTTGTCCCCGGCTGATTTGGCCGCTGCGAAGGCGCAGAACATTTCGATCCTGTCGTACCTGGCCAACCACTTCCAGACACCGGTCATCGCTTATGCCGCACCGTTGATTGCGTTGGTGGCGATCACCAAATCCTTCCTCGGCCATTACATCGGCGCCAGCGAAGGCTTTCAGGGCCTGATCGTGAAAAGTCTGCGTGGCCGTGGTCGCGTTATGTCCGCCAGTTGGCTGAACCGCATTACTGCGCTGTTCATGATCCTCAGCTGCTGGGCCGTCGCGACTTTCAATCCGAGCATCCTGGGCATGATCGAAACCCTTGGCGGGCCGATCATCGCGTGCCTGTTGTTCCTGATGCCGATGTACGCCATCCGCCGCGTGCCGGCCTTGCGCCAGTACTCGAATCAGGCCTCGAACGTGTTTGTGGTGTTGATCGGTTTGATTGCACTGTCTGCGATCATCTACTCGTTCATGCCCTGAAACGGGCAGGCAAAAAGAAGGCGGGCCACAGTGCCCGCCGTTTTTTTGCCGTATCCATTGTCCGACAGTTTTTCCGGCATGCCCCTTGCTGTATCCCCTACGCGGCACGGAAGAAAGCGCATGAACATGGAAAGCCGGTGGTCTGGTGTTGCGAACTAATCCCGATCACGGCCGTCAACAACTGCACGTTCAATCAGGCGGTGACGCATTATGGACAATCCTTTTCAGCTCATTACCGATGCCTTTGCACCGGATTATCAAGTCAACCTGAGCATTCAGGGGCTGGACGGCAGCATCATGCTGACCCTCTCCAAAAGTGGCCGCGTGGTGGCCAAACGGATGATCAGCGCCGAACAGCGCAATGATCCCAAGCGCCTCAAACGCCTGGTACAAAGCATTCAATTCGGCATCGCCATCGAACAAGGCCACAGCGCCGTGGCCATCCTCGAAGCCATGACCGACGGCGACAATCGCAACCCGCCGCCACAGGTCAAGTCCCGGCCCCGACCTTCAATGGGGCTTTAAATCTCGCCCTTCTCCACTTCGGGATGCTCGCCGGAACCCGCACCGATCTTGCGTTGCGGGTGTTCGATCTTCACCGAAGGGAACTGCGACGAGGCGTAACGCACCACCAGAATCGCAAACGCCAGCAGCAGAATCCCGCCGCACAGATAGATGATCCCCAGGTCCGGCGGATTGTGGTGCGAGACGTTGGAGATCAACAGCCGCGTCAGCGCGGTGATCGCCACATAGATCAGGAAACGCACCGGCATGTGGTTGGTCTTGAAGTAAATCCCGACCATCGCCCCCAGTTCCAGGTAGATGAACAGCAGCAAGATGTCATCGATCTTGATATGCCCCTGTTCGAGCATTCCGAGGAATTCCATTACCGCCGCCCACGCGGTCACCGCACCGATGGCGAACAGCGCCAGGTAGTGGAAGGTCTCGACGAACAGGTTGCCCAGGGACTCGGCCAGTTGGTGCACGTTCTGCCGCAGGTTCTCGGCCCAGTTGATTTTCACTTTGATTGTTCCTTAGCTCGGTTCGAGCGGATGATGCGGGTTGGACGTGACGGTTGTTCTGCATGCAGAAAAAAGGCCAGAGGCTGTTGGGTGAGATGATGGCTGCGTGACATGAGACACGTTAGTGGCGTTTGGACGGGCCCCATCGCGAGCAGGCTCGCTCCCACAAGCGATCTGCGGCGTTCACAAAACCATTGTGGGAGCGAGCCTGCTCGCGATGGGAGCAACACGGTTCACCTGACAAACCCTGAATTCGGTCTACATTAAAAAGCCACTACCCAAAGCGCAGGGATTCGCTTATCCTTTTCGCTGTATATAGATACAGTAGTCGAAACAGACAACTAATGTGAAGGCATGTGAGGTGGTGAATGGCCGTCGAAGTGGTATACCGCAGCAGCCGAGATCTGGAGCGCTTGTTCATGGATAAAGCCGAAGCTGACCGTCATGACAAAATGCTCGAACTGGCCGAATTGCTGGCTGAAGTGTTGCAAAAAGCCGTTCCGTCCCTGACCGAACAGCAAGTGGAAGAAGCCGGGATCTACATGGCGAAGAACCGTGATGTGTTCGCCAAGGCGTTCAAGAGCCAGCCGGACGCACTGTCCGAACTACTGAATGCACCCGCCGAAGCCATTGAACCTGTTAAAGCCACTGAACCTGTTGAAGTAGCTGCACCAGTTGAAGTAACGAGCGCTGAGCCGACCAAGCCAGCCAAAGCTGCCAAGACACCCAAGTAAGCAATGCCCGAATTGAATAGGCCCTGAGTCAAATGGCTCAGGGCCTTTTTCATGCCTGCGGGAAATCTAGACCTCGGGTTGTTCCAGCGCCTGGACCAACGCTTTGAAGAACCGCGCCGCCTCGCCGCCGGTGACCACGCGGTGATCGAAAGTCAGGGACAGCGGCAGGATCGGATGCACCACCACCGCGCCCTCGACCGCCACCGGTTCATCGCGGATCGCCCCGGCGGCGAGGATCGCCACTTGCGGTGGCACCACCACCGGGTTGGCGTAGCGGCCGAACAAGGTGCCGAAGTTCGACAGGGTCAGGGTCGCCCCCATCATTTCCTGTGGCGGGATCGAGCGCGCCTGCACATCGGCCCGCAGACGCATCACACCTTCTTTCAAATCCGCCGCCGTGCGCTGACCGACATCGCGTAGCACCGGCACGAACAAGCCGTCCGGCGTATCCACGGCAATGCCCAGATCGAGTCGTTCATGTTGCTTGAGCGCCAGGGTTTTGCCATCGAAGGCGCTGTTGAGCACCGGTTCTACCGCGCAGGCCGCCGCCATCGCCTTGGCCAGACGAATCAGCGGTTCTCGCGCCTGCCCCCAGCGATGCAGATCGGCATCACCGAAAATCGTCACCGGCACCACTTCGGCATGGGACCTGGCCATGTTCAGCGCCATGCTGCGTCGTACACCGCGCAGCTTTTCGCCGCCGAAGCGTTCGCGTTCCGTCTGGGCTGCGTTTTCTACGTCGCTGCGGGTGATCTGGCCGTCCTGGCCGGAGCCCGTCAAGCCGCTCAGTTCAACACCGAGTTGCCGAGCCAGTTGACGCACCGCCGGCGTGGCACGGTTCGCCAGATGCTCACGAGTCGAAGGCGCAGCGCCGATGAAAAATGCATCCTCCTGATTCGTGCCGCCGCCCTCAAGCCGACCGACCACAGTGCCCGCATCCGCTTCGCCTTCGTAACCGAGCAGAGGTTCGCCGACGTGAAGAATGTCGCCCTCGCCACCGAATGTTTTCGCCACCACGCCATCGTAGGGCGCGGGAATATCCACCAGCGCCTTGGCGGTTTCCACCGACACCAGCAGTTGGTCGGCTGTGACGGTATCGCCGACCTTGACGTGCCAACGGACGATTTCCGCTTCCTGCAAGCCTTCGCCCAGATCCGGCAGTTTGAAATATTTCATCGCAACCTCCTCGGCCTCAGGCGTCTGTTCAGGGGTAGTGCTGCATGACGGTGTCGCAGGCATGAAGAATGTCTTCGATGCCGGGCATGTACAGCGATTCCAGTCGATACAGCGGCGGCGGAATGTCTGGCGCGGTGACTCGCTGGATCGGTGCCTGCAACTCCAGAAACACCCGTTCGTAGAGACTGGCGGCGATTTCCGCGCCGACTCCGCAGGAGC
The DNA here is from genome assembly GCF_056279485.1 of Pseudomonas sp. TE12508. Lineage (NCBI taxonomy): Bacteria > Pseudomonadati > Pseudomonadota > Gammaproteobacteria > Pseudomonadales > Pseudomonadaceae > Pseudomonas > Pseudomonas sp. TE12508. Next base: position 72,953 of record NZ_JBWCCN010000005.1, read on the forward strand.
GCGGCGCTTCATGCACGATCACGCAACGACCGGTCTTGCGCACCGAGGCTTCCATCGTGTCGAGGTCCAGCGGTTTGATACTGGCGACATCGATCACTTCCGCCGAGACGCCCTGCTCGGCCAGTTTCGTGGCGGCTTGCAGGGTTTCCATTACGCTGGCGCCCCAACTGATCAAGGTAATGTCACTGCCTTCACGCAGGGTGAAACAGCTGTCCAGCGGCAGGCGTTTGCCGTCATCCAGCAGCGGTTGCGGGTTCATTCGATAGAGTCGGGTCGGCTCGAGAAATATCACTGGATCCGGGTCGTCGATGGCTGCGAGCAACAAGCCATAGGCCCGGGCCGGCGAGGACGGGATCACCACCCGCAGCCCCGGAATGTGCGCGAACAGGGCTTCAGTGCTTTCGCTGTGATGTTCCGGCGCGCGAATCCCTGCGCCCATGGGTGAGCGCATCACCATCGGGCAGGTGATCCGCCCGCGCGTGCGATTGCGCATGCGACTGGCGTGGGACACCAGGTGCTCCATGGTGGCGTAAATAAACCCCATGAACTGGATTTCCACCACCGGTTTCAGGCCTTGGGCCGCCATGCCCACCACCAGCCCGCCGAGCATGGTTTCGGCCAGCGGCGAGTCGATCACCCGCTTGAAACCGAAGGTGTCGCGCAGGCCCAGCGTGGCGCGGAACACGCCACCGTTTACCCCGACGTCTTCACCGAGGACGATGACGTTCTCGTCCTCGCTCATGGCCCGATGCAACGCCAGATTCACCGCTTCCAGCAGCGTCACTTTGCCGTTACTCATCGCTCGCCCCCCCCTGTCCGGCGCGCCACGCGTTCAAGGAAATCTTCACGTTGCTCGGCCAGGGCTTGCGGCCATTGGGCGTAGACATGATCCATCACCGACTCCGGCGCCTGCAGGCCCGCCGCTTCGAAGTTATCCACAGCACGCTGCACCAAACCCTGGCATTCGCTGATTAGCGCCTGTTCGCGGCCTTCGTCCCACACACCCTGCCCGGCCATAAACCGTTGCAGGCGTTTGATCGGTTCTTCGAGCCAGGCCTGCTTGACCTCGTCCGCCGACCGGTAGCGCGTGGCATCGTCGGCGGTGGTGTGATCGCCGAGCCGATAGCTCAGGCATTCGAGCAACACCGGGCCTTTACCGTGACGCGCCCGTTCGAGGGCGGCTTGCACGCGGTCGTAAACGGCGAGCATGTCATTGCCGTCGACTTGCTCCCCGTGGAACCCGGCGCCAATGGCTTTCTGCGCCAGCGTCGGAGCGCCGCACTGGATTCGTCGCGGCACCGAGATCGCCCATTGGTTGTTGTTGACCATGAACACCACCGGCAACTGCCAGGCGCCAGCAACGTTGAGGGCCTCGAGGAAATCACCTTTGCTGGTTCCGCCGTCGCCGCACGTAGTGACAGCGACCCGATGCTCGCCGCGGATTTTGAACGCGCTGGAGACGCCACAGGCATGCAGGGCCTGGGTGGCGATCGGCACGCAGATCGGGAAATCCTGGGCCACCGCCGGGTCGGCAAAGTCGCTACCTCGCTCATCGCCGCCCCAATACAGCAGGATTTCTTCCATGCGCACACCGCGCATCAATTGCACAGCGGTGTCGCGGTAATACGGGATCAGTACGTCTTCGGCGTGCATCAGGCTGCCGACCGCGACACCAATGGCTTCCTGGCCCAAGGTCGGCGCGTAGGTGCCGATGCGCCCGGTGCGTTGCAAGGCGACAGCTTTCTGATCGAAAAGGCGGGTCAGGACCATCTGCCGATACAGACGCGTCAACAGATTGAAATCGTCGGCCCAGGCGGGAAGATTGCCGAGCGGCTGGCCATCAGGGGATAAAAATCGGGTGTAAGGCAGCTCAACCTTGTGAAGCATCACAGGGCTCCTGGCACGCGGGAATCGGCGTGCATTTGTCAGGCCCGGCGCTTGTGACGCAGGGCTTGGGGAGCAACGACCGGATAGGCTCTCACTCCTTTAAAACTTTTCACCGGTACAACACTTTCTCCGCCAACTCATCCGCCACCCGGGCCGGAGAGCGCTTTTCCGCCTGGGCATGGGCGAAGACTTCGGTCAGCCGTGAACTGATTTTCGACAGGTGAGCGGTGATGGTCGTCAGCTCTTCCCCGCGGTGTTTGAGCGAAACGTAGATCAGCCCACCGGCATTGATCACGTAATCGGGCGCATACAAAATGCCCCGGCGTTCCAGTTGATCGGCGATCTCGAGATGGATCAGTTGATTGTTTGCCGAACCGGCGACCGCTGCGCAGCGCAGTTGGGGCACGCTGTTTCTGTTAAGCACACCGCCCAGGCCGCAGGGCGCGAGTATGTCGCACGGCGTGCTGAGCAGCGCATCATTGGCGATTGGATGAGCGCCCAACTGCTCCATGGCCAGCTGCACCTTGCCATGATCGATGTCGCTGACCAGCAGCTCGGCACCGGCGGCGTGTAGCTGTTCGGCCAGGGCATAACCGACATTGCCCAGGCCTTGAATGGCTATGCGCAGTCCTTCGAGATTATCGCTGCCCAAACGGGCCATGGCGGTGCTGCGAATACCGGCGAATACGCCCATGGCGGCATGCGGTGCAGGGTCGCCCGCGGCGGTGGTGCTGGTAACGAACTGCGTCTGTTGGGCGATGCAATCCATGTCCGCCACCGAAGTGCCGGCGTCGATGGCGGTGATGTAGCGACCGTCGAGTTCGTTAATGCAGCGCCCGAAAGCTTCAAATAGCGCGGCGCGGTTTTCCACATGGGCCGGGCGAACAATCACCGCTACGCCACCGCCCTGAGCCAGGCCGGCCAGGGCCGCCTTGTAACTCATGCCTTGGGCAAGGCGCACAGCATCCTCGATCGCGGATTCATCGCTGGGGTAAGCAAGGTAACGACACCCGCCCAGGGCAGGTCCCAGACGGCTGTTGTGGATGGCAATCACCGCCTTCAACCCGGTGACCGGATCGACGCTCAGGTGCAGCGATTCAAGGCGAGTGCTTTGCATGAGAGCGAACATCGTAGGGCTCCCGAATCACTTCTTGTAGTCGCCAGTATAAGCTTGTGCACAAAAATTGCAGAAACGCCCCGGAATAAGCGGCGTCGCTTTAGAGGCTTTCGGACATAACCTACTAGCGCCTGTGCCCGACACTGGACGAAAGCCTGAGACGGGGCTAAAACGAGGCATTCCCCGGAGATTTTGATGACCCCGCGCCAACGTTTTTTCGACTGTCTGCAACGATCACCGCCCGCGCTGTTCGAGGCGGCGCTGTGGATGGCCGTCGAACACGATAAGGAACTGAATCCCGAGACGGTGCTGGCGGATTTCAAGGACCTGCAACAGCGGGTCAGTTACGGGTTGCCGATGCTGCCGGTGAGTGAATTGGCCCAACCGTTGTTGCGCCGAATGAATGACCTGGGGTTCGCTCAGGACGACTCCACGCCCTTGCGTCCGCAAGTAGCGTTACTCAATAAGGTGCTGGAGCGTCGGCGGGGCCAACCGCTGGTGCTGGGCCTGATTGCGCTGGAACTGGCCAGAAGGCTGGAGATCCCCATGGTCGGGGTCAACTTCCCCGGGCATTTCCTGCTGCGGGTGCAAGGCGCCGATCATCTGCTCGACCCTTGTGGCGGGCGACGGCTATACCCCAACGACTGCCGGGAGTTACTGCAACGCCAGTACGGCCCGAACATGCAGCTCGGCGCCGAGCATTTACTGACAGCCGAACCGGTGCAGATGCTGCAGCGGCTGTCGCGCAACCTGCGCCAGTTGTACCTCACGAATGATGACTACATCGACGCCCTGATCGACGCCGAGCGCGTGCTTGAATTGGGCAACGCCAGCGCCTCCGACTATCTGGCCCGGGCCAGTCTCTACCAACGGCTGGACTGCCCGAATGCCGAGCGTTTTGACCTGGAGCACGCGCTGCTGCTCTGTGACGACCCGATCCAGCGGATTCGCCTCACCGAACGGCTCGGGCATTTGCCGCCCAACTCGGTCGTGCATTAAAAGCAAAAGATCTTGTTTCTGACAACCTTGTTACGGGGTGTCGGGCTGATTTGCCGGATGGGCCAGGAAGAAGGCGGGGTGTGTCGCCGCCAGCGCCGCCACTCGACGAATTCGCGGGTAGGCCTCAAGGGAAATATTGAAGCGCTCGGCCGCATACAACTGCGGGATCAAATAGACGTCCGCCAGCCCCGGTTGATCGCCAAAGCAGTAACCGGTGTCACCGATCAATTGCTCCACCGTCGCCAACCCTTGGCTGATCCAGTGACCGATCCACTCAACCACCTGCGGCTCATCGTGCCCCAACTGCCGAAGCTGATTGAGCACGCTGACGTTGTGCAGGGGGTGAACATCGCAGCCGATCACCGCCGCCACGCCACGCTCATGGGCACGGGCGACGAGGTCCTTGGACAGCAATGGCACCTGTGGATAACGTTCCTCCAGGTACTCGATGATCGCCGGTGACTGGATCAGCAACTCGCCCTCATCAGTGCGCAAGGCCGGCACCCGGCCTTGCGGGTTGATGCCCAGATACGTGGGCTGCCGATGTTCGCCACCTTGCGGCGCAATCAAGTTGATTGGCAGCGCCTGGTAATCCAGCCCCTTCAACGCCAGCGCAATACGCACCCGGTAAGACGAGGTCGAACGATAGTAGGTATAGAGTTCCATGACCCGATCCTCTTAGCGCGCTGGCAGCACTTTGCCACGGCATTCGCCGAAACCGATGGAAGCAAAACCCTCGCGGCTGCAACGTGCGCGCAGAATGATTTCGTCGCCGTCCTCAAGGAATTTACGCACCTCACCCGAGGCTAGTTCGATCGGCTTTTTACCGCCCTCGGTGATTTCCAGCAGGCTGCCGAACTGACCGTTTTCAGGACCGGACAGCGTGCCCGAACCGAACAGATCACCGGCCTGCAACTGGCAGCCGTTGACGCTGTGGTGCGCAACCAGTTGTGCGACGGTCCAGTACATGTGTTGTGTGTTGCTGAGGGTCAGGCGATGGGCTGGCAGATTTTGCTCGCGCATCGATTCGGTCAGCAGCAGCACTTCGAGTTCGATGTCGAAGGCACCGGCGGCCTGATCACGCTTGTCGAACAGGTACGGCAACGGCTGCGGATCGCCTTCCGGGCGCGCAGGCTGCGCACGACGGAACGGCTCCAGTGCTTCGGCCGTCACCACCCACGGCGAAATGCTGGTGATGAAACTCTTGGACAGGAACGGACCCAACGGCTGGTATTCCCAGGCCTGGATGTCCCGCGCCGACCAGTCGTTGAGCAGGCAGAAACCGGCGATGTGGTCGGCGGCGTCACCGATGGCGATGGAGTCGCCCATCGCGTTGCCCTGACCGATCCAGATACCCAGCTCCAGTTCATAGTCCAGACGTGCGCACGGGCCAAACGTCGGCTCGGTCTGGCCGGCCGGCAGGGTCTGGCCTTTCGGACGGCGAACGTCAGTGCCGGACGGGCGAATGGTCGAGGCACGGCCGTGGTAACCAATCGGCACGTACTTGTAGTTCGGCAGCAACGGGTTGTCCGGGCGGAACAGTTTGCCGACATTCTGCGCGTGCTCGATGCCGACGTAGAAGTCGGTGTAATCGTTGATCTTCGCCGGCAAGTGCATTTCGCAATCCGCCGCCAGCGGGAGCAGTTTGGCGCCTTGGGCTTCGATCTTGCCGTGCAGGGTGCTGCCTTCGGCAAACAGTTCCAGCAGACGCTCGCGCAGGGCAACACGAGCATCGCGCCCCAGCTCGAAGAACGCATTCAATTGGCCGCCACGGGTGGCTTCGACCGCGGTGCGCGCGGTTCCCTCGAACAGACCGGCATCCAGTGCCGCTTCCAGATCAAAGATATGGTCGCCGATCGCCACGCCACTGCGCGGCGCGGAGCCCTTCACGCTGAACACGCCCAACGGCAGGTTTTGCAGCGGGAAATCAGCGTGGCCGTTGGCGGAGGCAACCCAGCTACGAGTGATGGAAGTCTGAGTCATGGTTATCTCCGGGTCGGGTCGAAAGTCGCGGGCAGCGTGGCCCAGCAGGCGTCGTAATTGTTTTGCAATTGTGGGCAATCCAGGGCAAATCGGCTCGGGCGCAACACCTGGCTGGTCTCGAACATGAAAGCCATGGTGTTGTCGATTTTAGCCGGTGCCAGTTCCGCGTTGATCGCCTTGGTGCAGGTCTCGCCGTCGGGGCCGTGGGCGCTCATGCAGCTGTGCAACGACGCACCGCCGGGCACAAAACCTTCAGCCTTGGCATCGTATTCGCCCTGGATCAGGCCCATGAATTCGTTCATCAAGTTGCGGTGGAACCACGGTGGACGGAATGTCTTCTCAGCGACCATCCAGCGTGGCGGGAAGATCACGAAGTCGAGGTTGGCCAGACCATGCACGCTGGTCGGCGAGGTCAGTACGGTGAAAATCGACGGATCCGGATGATCGAAACTGACCGTGCCAATGGTATTGAAACGGCGCAGGTCATATTTGTACGGCACGTTATTGCCGTGCCAGGCGACCACGTTCAGCGGCGAATGATCGAGCTCACAACCCCATAACTGGCCGAGGAATTTCTGTACCAGGGTGGTCGGTTGCTTGAGGTTTTCGTAATGGGCCACCGGTGTCAGGAAGTCTCGCGGGTTAGCCAGGCCGTTACTGCCGATCGGCCCCAGGTCCGGCAGGCGCAGAGGGGCGCCATGGTTTTCGGCGATGTAGCCGCGGGCTTGCGGGTCGAGCAGTTCAACGCGGAATTTCAGCCCGCGAGGCAGGACGGCGATTTCCAGCGGTTCCAGTTCCAGCACGCCCAGTTCGGTGGCGATGCGCAGGCGACCCAGTTGCGGCACCAGCAGCAATTCGCCGTCGGCGTTGAAGAACACGCGTTCCATGGAACGGTTGGCGCGGTAGTTATAAATACTGATCCCGGACGGTTTTTCCGCACCCGAGTTGGCGGCCATGCTCACCAGCCCGTCGATGAAATCGGTGGGCTCGGTCGGCATGTCCAACGGATTCCAGCGCAGGCGATTGGGGGTTACTTCACCCAATGGGCCGCCGGCCAGTTGCCGATCCAGTTTGACGAATGCAGGGTGATTGGCCGACGGCTGGATGCGGTACATCCAGGTCCGCCGTGCTTCGCTGCGAGCCATGGTGAACGCAGTGCCGGAGAACAGTTCGGTGTACAGGCCGTAAGGAGCTTTTTGCGGGGAGTTCTGGCCGACGGGCAGTGCGCCCGGCAACGCTTCGCTGCTGAATTCGTTGCCAAAGCCTGACTGATAAGCCAGCGCTGGCGCCGTTGAATCGAGGTTCATGGAGCCTCCTGAACGGGAGTTGGCAATGGCCTGTCACTCTGCCGAAGAGATCTTGGCACGCCTGGGTTATTTTTATCGTAATTCGATTACGCATAACGTAATTTGATTGGTATTGACCGTCAAGCTATAAAGACGCCCATTCGTCCCGGGATCACACCGCCTCATGACCAGCGAAAGCAACGGTAAACAGAAAGTCCGCTCGGCCGAGGTCGGCACCGACATCCTCAAGGCGCTTGCCGAGCTGTCGCCATCGACCTCGTTGTCGCGCCTGGCTGAACACGTGCAGATGCCGGCGAGCAAGGTTCACCGCTATTTGCAGGCGCTGATTGCCAGCGGTTTTGCCGAGCAGAACACCGTCACCAACCACTATGGCCTCGGCCGTGAAGCGCTTCGGGTTGGCTTGGCTGCTTTGAACAGTATGGACGTGCTGAAAGTCGCTGCCCTGCCCTTGGCCGAGTTGCGTGACGATCTGAATGAGACCTGCTTTATAGCGGTGTGGGGTAATCAGGGCGCGACAGTGGTGCACATCGAACCGGCCGTGCGCGCGGTGACAGTGGTCACGCAATTGGGCTCGGTTTTACCGTTGCTCAGCTCCTCGACCGGGCTGGTGTTCAGTGCCTATTTGCCCCACCGCGAAACCGATGAGTTGCGCGATCTCGAAGTTCGCGCCGTCGACGTTCATCCGTTGGCCGATGAGCAGGCTTACACCACATTGTGCGAACAGATCCGCGAACGCGGCTTGCACCATGTTCATGGCCTGCTGATGCCCGGCGTGGATGCGTTGTCGGCACCGGTGTTCAATGCAGTCGGGCAAGTAGCGGCGGTGATGACCATCGTCGGCCCGGCCTCGTTATTTCACGCCGATGAAAACGGCCCGGCGGCGCAGCGGTTGTTGGCGGCGACGCGGGCCGTGAGTTGGCGGATGGGGTATCAGGCTGATGATCTCAGTCGCTGAGCCAGACGCAAAACCAGCGGACCGTCATTAACGCTGGATAATGGTGGTTTTGCTGGTAGCGCTTTGAGGATCGTCGAGAACCTGCTGAATCACCTCCAGCACCCGTTCATGTAGTCGAGGCTGTCCAGTGGCTTGGGAGAAAAACCATTCCACGGTGTATACATCCCCCAATAATCCGATCAGATCTTTCTGTATTTTGGTGGGCTGCGAACCCACATATCCTGCCTTGCCCAACAACGCCAACTCAATCAGCGCATCCCTGAAATGGATCAGGGCCTTGGCCCGATTGCCCTCCGAGTAAGCCTCGGCGCCTTGCACCAGATTCTTGGTCAGCAAGGCTGCGCTCAAGGCAATACTGACTGGCGGATAGACAATGCCGATGACGCTGACGGCTGTCAGGACGGCGTTGTACACCAGGCCGGTGATGATTTCTTCAAGGCTTTGTGTTTTCGCATCAACATCCGAAATGATCTTGTACACCACGTCGCTATAACAGTCGTACAGATCCGTGACCCGACTGTTGCGCTCCAGTTCCGGTGCCTCAGTGAAGTGGGCCAATTGTTCGAGATCGGTCAAATAAGCGCCCACGCCCGGCTGATACTTCTCGTGCACACGGTCGTAGAGGTAATCACCCAGACCACGGGTTTTCACCGCACTTACAAAGTCCTTGAATGGTCGTATCTCATAACCATCCGGAGCATCAGGCGTGAACAGGTATTGCTCGATCGTCCCGGCGATACGCAGCCTGAAAACAAATACCCCGACTACCAGGCGCTTCTTGAGATGGAGTTTAAACAGAGCACTGTGAGGTACATCGCCAGGTGCCTCGCCCACCGGCCAGGCTAGTTGCGGATGATCGAATGCCGCAATTACCTTTTTCAGCTCCTCGAAGTGTTTCCTCGTCAAACATCCGGTGAACAGCGCCTGCATCGCTGCCACGGTCATCTGACGTTTCATGATGCCCATGTAAATCTTGCGCTTGAAGATGCCTTCGGGATGGGAGCGATTAACATGAGTCGTGCGCAACATATCAATGTACTGCTCGCCCGCGCGCAACGTTCTCGACCAACCGGCGATATCGCGGATATCAAGTTTGTCGAGTGGCGGGTGATCTGTTGCCATCGTAAAACGCGGATACTTGTCCCGATCGGCGTTACCAGCGTAGAAGTGCGTTTCATCGGCAATCAACCGAGTCAGTGTCATCTGTTGTTCATGACTGATTTGCACGTAAATCCGATCAGGATCAATCGCGACTACGTCACCTCTGCCCAGCAGGATTTCTTCCACACGCTGCTTGATCAGTTGATGGCAAAAACGCTCATAGGTGATAAAGCCACCCTCGCGGACCTCAACGGTTTTGAGCGCCTTAAGCTCAGTGTTGATGCGCGTAAACGTCTGACGCAACTCATCGGATGCGGTGCGATAGTAATAGGGCGTTTGGCTTTCTTCCTGTGCCACCAGCCAGGCTCGATGATTGAAAACAACCGTATTTAGCACCTCGGGTCCTGTGTAAGGGGTTGGCACCGGCTGGACACCACGCCATAGATCAGGTCGTTGTGAGATCTTTTTCAGATAACCGGCGATCACTTCGCGATCCAGCGCATGGGATCGCCAGACCAGATAGGCTTGCCCCTCTGGCTTGGCCATCCAGCTGCAGATCTCGCCGTCAAGTTGCCTGAAACCCGGCAACTCATACCAGTCCTGTCCACCAGGCGAATCCGGTGCATACAGGAGCCAGTCATCCTGGCTGGGGCTGCGGCTTCCAATGGCAACCAGCTCCGCGAACGGTCGAGTGTTCCGAATGCCGTCACCCATGAGCGTCAATGGCGCCAGCGTCATGTTCGTATCGCCATTGACGGCAAGCTCGATCCGCTGAAGATTGGTGTCGTTGAGATGTCCGCGAAGCTTCGCGGTAAATGCACTCAGCAATAACTGATCCCGGGTGACATTTTTCATGGCGGCGAGCACAGCACTGCGCTCGTAAGCGGCGCGCAAATCCCGGCCATATGACGCACGGACGTCCCCGTTCCAGTTTTCCTCCAGCCATTGCTGATTCAATCCGATAGGAATGCCTTCACCTTCAAGCGTGATACTTGCACGCCGACCTTTCTCGTGTAGGCCCCACAACAATAAATCTGTCAGAGAACGCTTGTCTTCCTGTCTGATTTTGTAGTCGGCCTCGTCGAACTCGTATTGGCTGATGGTCATAAGAGTGTCGGGATCAAGGCTGCTGTCAAATTCCAGCTGCAGAAACTGACTGGCCAGGTTACGAGCATAAACCTGTACATTGATATGCCCTCTAAGTTGTCTTTCCAGATCGGCCCTGTTTGCAATCAACTGCTGTTCGAGCCCCCCATAATGAAGTTGGTCGGTAATACTGACCTGCTCAAGCCATTGGGGACGATTCGCGGGGGGAATAGAGGTATTCATAATATTCATTTGTCACCCTTTCAAAAAAATGGAGCGAGAAACTCGCCTAACCAAATTAATTCAGGGGCAGCTCAACATGAAAACATCCAAGTAATACCAGGCATTTACGACTTAAACCGCTTGTAACTTCACCCCTAATATAAATATGAAGTAAACAATTATATATTCTCCGTATTCTGGATCAGTTCCACAGCCCTAACAATTTGGCCTTGGCCACCGCTTGCGTCCTGCGCTCAACCCGCAACTTCGCATGTATGCGTCGTGTGTGAGTTTTGACGGTATGTAATGAAATGAACAGCACCTCGGCAATCTCTTGATTGGAATGGCCCTGTGCAATCAGCTTGAGCACTTGTAGTTCACGCTGACTTAATGTGTCTGTTTCACCTGTCCGCATGCAAAGTTGATCAGAAGCTAGAAGAGTGGCTTGCTCATTGAGCAATAACGGCTGACGCTGGCGCAATTCACTTAACAACTGACGAGTCTGATACCGCGCCACATTGCGTTCTCCTTCCTGCAATGCATCAATGGCCTTAGCAGTTTGCCCCTCAAGCCATAGCACTTCAGCCAGGGCCAGTTGCAGTTCGGTGGCGAGTGCCCACATTTCGCGCGCCTGTGCCTGCTCCATCAATGATTCGAGCTGTGCTGCGGCATCACTCGCATCGTGCTCCAACCGAACCTTGGCGAGAATCAGCAAATATTCGATGCGTGGGATCAGCTCCAGCGTGGCCGGTGGCGCCTGCTGTGCCTGCGGCCCGCGATAGTGATTGAGCACCCGGCTCAAAGCCTCGCACGCCAATTCGGCACGCCCCTGTTGCAACCAGAAATGACTACTGACTTGCAACAGCACCCCCCGGTAAACAGTTTCCGGAATCAGCCGCTGCTGCATCAGCCGTTCGGCATCGCGTAAGCGCACAAATGCCTGAGCATAATCGCCTTGATTAGCCGCCAGTTGTGCCAGGCCGAGAAACCCATAGAGCACACGCTTGTCATGGCTGCGCAGACAGTCGTCCAGCCCGCGCTGAAAGAGTTCGGCCGCCCTTTCCTCCTGCCCCATGCATAACGCCAGTCGTCCACGTCGCAGATCAATGCGTCCCAGCAAGGGTATAGGCCGGTCTGTCTGCTGGCAGAGCAGCTCGTACATATTGGTCAGTACACTTTCAGCCCGCACCGCCGCCCCCCGTTGCTCCAGCAATTGCGCATGATCGAGCTCCATCAAGCCCTCGAACACCAGCGAACCTTGCGCCCGCGCCAGGCACAGCGCCTCGCGGTTATGGGCTTGCGCCACGTCGAGTTCGCCCCTTAGCAAGGCCTGTTGCGTCAGACCGGACAAACACATCAGGCGCGCCGTCCAGCATTCGGGATCGAGCGCGCTCAACGCATCTAGGAAGTGCGCGCGTGAAGTCTCCATTCGTCCCTGCAAATGCAGTAGCCAACCCTGCAGGGCCTGCCAGCGTGCAATCAGTTGACGCTGAAGCACCGCCGAGGGCTGAGGCGTGAAATGCGCCAAATGAGCAATGCAGGCAGTTGCCTGTTCGAAACGCCCGGCGAACAACAGCGCAGCGGTAATCAAACCCACCAACTGCGGGCTCCCCAGCGTCAGTTCTTCGCCTTGCTGCTCATGCAAACGCAGCAACAGCACGACCATTTGCTCTTCGAACAAGTGCTCGAAACTGAAGTGCTGCAACAGGCTGACCGCCACTTCGTATTCCTCGGCGAGCAAGGCCTGTTCGAAGGCCGATTTCCAGTCCTGTTCAGCACAGAACCACTGGCATGCACGCCGATGCCAAGAGCGTCCCGCCGGCCATTGCTCATCGCGCAACAACTGCGTGAACGGGGTGAAAATCTGCAGCCAGTCGCTGGAGTCCCCCCAAGGTTCGATAAAACAGCCCAGCGCTTGCAGGGTCCGCAAGTATTGAGCGCCCTCCCCGGCCCCGAACAGGTGATCGCACAATCGGGCATTGAAGCGGGGCAAGTGGGCCAGCACGCGCCAGACCTCGCTCAACTCAGGCGTCAGCGAGCTGAACAACTCATGCTCCAGGTAATCGAGCAAGGTGGCCGCCCGCCCCAGGGAGTTGTCCTGACGTGACCAGTCGCACTTCTGCAGCAATGCAATCCGTACACCGGCACACCAGCCGCCGGTGCGCTGGATAATCCGACTCGCCACCTTGCTGGCCTGCTCCGGTACCCAGGGCTGCAAAATCTGCTCGACTTCACCTTGGGTGAACACCAGCGAAGCGTTCTCGCACTCGTACAACTCATCATCGAGCAGCAACCTTGGCCAGTTGCATGGCGGCCGGCGGCGGGCACCCAACCACCAAGTCAGCATCGGGCTGCTGATCGCCAACATGCGATCCAGTAACTGATCCAGCTCCGGGTTCGGCAGACGGCAGTAGTCATCGAGAAACAGCCAGGCAGGCGTCTGCAATCGTGCCAGATCGTCCAGCAACCCGGTTTCATCCGATGAGGCCAGCCCCAACGTCTCTGCCAGACGCTGACGAAAATCCGCTGCGCTCCACGCCACGCCAGACAATGGCAACCAATGCACCCGGCACTGGGTTGGCGCCTGCAACAGGCATTCGGCGAGCAACGCGCTCTTACCACTGCCGGCGGGTGCGCAGAGTAATTTCACCCGGGCCGTCGAAGCCAATAACGGCTCGCTTAAACGAGCCCGCGACAGGTGATGAGAGGACAGGCGGGGCAGGAATCCAGAACGGTCCAGACACGGAGTCATGGCGGTCATTGCGGCGTGCCTTTTTATAATTGTCCGGCCACCCTAGCCCTCTCCAACCCGCTTGTTGAGAAGTATTCAGGACGCTGATTGGCGCCCATAAAAAAGGCGACCCGCAGGTCGCCTCTTGTGATACCAATGTATCAAAACCCTTACCGAACACCCTCGGCGCGCAGGGCCGACGGAGTGTAGTCCGCAGACTTGGCGTCGAAGCCGAATTCGAAGCTGTGCTTCTCTTCGTTCTTCATTCCCAAGGCAATGTATCGGCCGGCAATGATGTCGTAGAGCGCCTCCAGGGTGTAGGCCGGTGTCTGGTGATCGTAGTAATACTGGGCGTGACCTTCGGCCACTCGCCACAGTTGACCGCGACCGTCGTAGTGATCCGCCAGCGCCACTTGCCAGCTGTCTTCGTCGAGGTACATATGGCGTTTGGCGTAGATGTGCCGTTCGCTCGGCTTGACCGTGCCGACCACTTCCCAGACCCGGTGCAACTCGTAACGGGTCAGGTCCTGATTGATGTGCCCGGCCTTGACCACGTCATCGTACTTGAGGCTCGGCGAGTCGAGTTTGTAGCTGTTGTAGGGAATGTACATTTCCTTTTTGCCAATCAGTTTCCAGTCGTAGCGATCCGGCGCACCGGAGAACATGTCGAAGTTATCCGACGTGCGCAGACCATCGGCGGCGGTGCCCGGCCCGTCGTAGGCCACTTGCGGCGCGCGTCGTACCCGACGTTGACCGGCGTTGTAGATCCACGCCAGACGCGGCTCTTTCACTTGGTCGAGGGTTTCATGCACCAGCAACACGTTACCCGCCAACCGCGCCGGCGCGGTCACCGACTGTTTGAAGAAGGTCAGTACGTTGGCGCCTTTTTCCGGGTCCAGGTCCTTCATCAGTTGCGGTACGGCGATCTCTTCCTCGAAGCGGATCGGCGTGTAGCTGCCATTGGTCTGCGGGGTCACCTGAGTGATGATGCGGCGCAGGTTGCCGCCGTGATAACGGGTGATGTGGTTCCACAGCACCTCGACGCCGTTCTTCGGAATCGGGAATGCGTAATAGCGATTGCCGGTGAAATTGGCCAGGCCGTTACCGTCGTTGATGCTGTTCACATTCAGCGCGCTGCGCTTGGCCGACTCGTAGATTTCCGCCGGCAGGCCCACGGTGCGATGGGTCGCGTAGACCGGGATCTTGTAGGTTTCCGGGTAGCGCTTGAACATCGCCACCTGCCCATCCGAAAGCTTGTCCTTGTACTTATCAACAGTCGCGGCGGTGATGGTGAACAACGGTTTTTCGTTGGCGAACGGGTCAGCCAGGAAGCCTTTGCTGTCGACAGCGCCGGCGTTTTTCGGGATGCCACCGGTCCAGGCCGGGATCGAGCCGTCGGCGTTGCCGGCCTTCTCGGCGCCCAGCGGCGTGAGTGTGTTGCCGAGCTTGTTGGCTTCTTCCGGCGAGACCGCCGCCATCACGTTGGCGGCCAGCAGGCTCAGGGCCAGGGCGCCGCATTGCAGAATCATCTTGCGCATTAACATCATCCTTCTCAGCCAGATCAGAAGTTCACACCGAAGCTCAGCGCCAGGAAGTCACGGTCTTCCAGGACGTTGTAGTCACCGCCGAAGAAGTCGGTGTAACTGAGGCTCGCGGTATAGGTGTTGCGGTAATCGGCATCGACACCGACGCTGACCGCCTTGGCGCCTTCGTTGAACAGCCCGTTGGGACCGTAGCCGGCGACGTCATGGGACCAGGACAGGTTGGGTTTGAGGTTGATCCCGCCGATCACGTTGGCGTAATCAAGGATCGCCCGGGCGCGGTAACCCCAGGAAGTTGAGGTGACGAAGCCGTCGGTATCGCCGCCGAAACCGTACTGGCCGTAAACCGAATCGCGGCCATAACGCAGCTTGCTTCGCGACTCCAGACCACCAACCCGTACCACCGCTGCTTCACCCACCAGGGTCAGCCGTTGGGCGCCCAATACCTGGTCGAAAAAGTGCGTCAGGGTGCTTTGGACCTGGGTCACTTCCTTGCGGCGATAACCCGTGTTGTCGGCACCTGGCCGGGTCGCGACAGGCGATGCGGCGCCGCCGGCGATCGGGTTAAGCAACGCCAGTGTCAGGTCGTTGGTATTGACCTGCACCGGAGCGTTGGGCCGGTAGCTGATTTCGCCGGTCCAGGCAGTCCCGGTGGGCAAAGTGGTGGAGAAGCTTGCGCCGTACAGACGAATGTCTTCCGGGTATTCGAGGTAATACTGGCCGCGCCCGAGCATCACGCTTTGCGCCAGGCCCGAGCCGCTGCCCGGGGCCAGACGGTTGGCAATGCTGACCATGCCCGGCAGGCTGGCCAGTGTGGACAGCCCGGCGGTGGTGGTGCCGACGGTCGGTGTGCGACTGTGGTAGTTCATGAAGTAGAGGCCGTATTCGGTGTCGTCACCGAGCCAGCGCAAGGCGGTGCCCCACTGCCCTGAATCCCGGGCATCGCGGTCGCCGCCACGGGGCACGATGACGCCCTCACGGGTGACCTGAATAGGTTGGCCAAAGGCTGACGCCAGCGGCGCCAACGGCGCAATCGCCGGGCTGCCGACGGTATAACCGTTGTTGCAGCCGTCCGCCGCCACGTCGACGCCGAAGAAAGTGCCGCAGTTGTCGAGAACGGTCTGATCCCACTCCAGTTGGTAGAAACCTTCCACCGTGAGCTGATCGGTCAGGCCCTGGGAAGCGAACAGCATGTTCACCGGAATCAGGCCTTCCTTGATCTCCGCCCCCGGACGACGGAATGCGGAAACGTCGACCGGGTTGATGCTGTTGATCGAGTTGCCGATGAAGGTACTTTCACCCCAGCTGACCACCTGCTTGCCGGCGCGCACGGTGCCCGGCAGATCGGCGATGGAATAGTTGTGATAGACGAATGCATCGAGGATCTGTGCGCCCGAAGACTTGGCGCCTTCTTTGCGACCGCTGTCGCTGATCTGTTTGAACTCGCGGTCTTCGTCCTTCAGCTCGAAGTCGTACCAGTACTTGCCACGGACGAACACGCCTGTGTCGCCGTATTTCAATTCGAGGTCGTGGATACCTTTGAAGATCTTGGAGAAGGTCTCGCCTTTCTTGAAGTTCAGGCGCCCGTCATCACCGGTCGAAGACTGGCCGGTACCGCCGTTGACGGTGCCCACCAGTGACTTGTCGGCATCGCGCATGCCCCAGCTCGCGCCGACCGACAACGAGGAATCGAACTGCCCCTCGATTTCGCCGATGTTGAATGAAACAGCCTGCGCCTGGGCACAGCAGCCCAAGGCCACCGCAGCGGCCAGCGCTTGCGGTTTGAAGATGGCGCGCATTGTTGTTTTTGTCATGCGTCTTCCCCGGTGAGTGACAGAAGGCCCCACCCTACTGCCACGCGCCGGGAGCGATAAGCGCACCAAGGAGGTATTCGCGTTGTCCCTCCAAAGGATGAATGCCCGCATGGGACGGGGGTTTGCGCGGGGTATGGATGGGCTGGATGGAGGGTTATCAGCGCAGCGCATGGACGTGGGTTGAATAGGGCATGTAGCAGCTGCCGAGCTCGCGAGGCTGCGTTCGGCTGCGCAGCAGTCGTAAACCCTGAATCCACAGTGGGCCTGACAGAACACAGTGCCTGATTTTGCGACTGCTTCGCAGCCGAACGCAGCCTTCGGCAGCTGCTACAGGGGTCAGCCAGAGACTGTTGCTGAGACTGCAACAGTGCATGTCTGGAATCGCTATTTTTCCTTTGCGCTCAAGCCCTTATTCTTGCCGGGCTTTCACGGCAAACAGCCTGAAGACATGAAGCCACGGAGATGACAGACCCACCCCGTTGGCGACAGATTCCAGATGATTTGAAGCGTATTTTTTCGACTCATCGCCCCCTGTTCACTGACGTTGATTTATTGCTCCTTGATCCACGTCTTGCTTTGGCCGCTGCGTTTGCAGCGGCCTTTTTTATGGGCGATGGTTTTGTGACGGTGGCGAAGAGTTGCATGAAGTAAAAGTGGCGCCCATTGATTAATCAAATCTAACTTTCTATTTCCTACACATATCTCGGAAAGCGACTACATAGTTCTGTAATCACGCGAAGCGCCCTCGCGATTAAAGTTAAAAACAAGTCAGCCATTCTTTTGCACGTTGACTTTAACCTAATTAATTTCGAGCAATACTTCCATGAAACCTATTGATTACAACAAATACCGCTCCACCAAAAGTTTCAACACCCGAGTACGCTTTCTGATTTTCCACTACACCGCTGGCAACTTCTCCAGTTCGGTCAACGCACTGACCGGCCCGAATGTCAGCGCCCACTACTTGGTTCCCGACATCACCGATCCGAGCTACTTGAAAGCAGGTTATACCGGGCAGGAAGTTTTCAATCTCGTCGACGAAACCAAGCGTGCGTGGCATGCGGGCGTCAGTACTTGGGGCAATCGAAGCAATCTCAACGACACGTCTATCGGCGTTGAAATCGTCAACCTAGCAACGTTTAGCAAAGGAGTTTTCAACTTTCCGCCGTATCAGCCAGAACAAATTGCCGCCATTGAGGAGTTGGCGTTAAACATCCTTGAACGTTACCCGGATATCAGCCCGACCCTTGTTCTGGGGCACTCGGATATTGCGGTCGGCCGCAAGAGTGACCCAGGGCCGAAATTCCCCTGGCATGCCCTTTACTTGAAAGGCGTCGGTGCCTGGTTCGACGATGCCACCCGAGACACCTTTCTGCAGCAATACAACGAGACCGGCATTCCAGCCCGAAGCGACTTGCTCAAACTGTTCAAGACTTACGGGTACGACGTTTCCGGTGCGTCAACCGAACAAGGCTTCACACACCTTGTTCGGGCCTTTCAGTTGCACTTTCGCCCGGAAACGTACGACGGGATCATGGATGTGCAAACAGCAGCGAATCTGGCGGCATTGGTTGACAAGTATTTTCCTTGAAGACCGCTGCAAACCAGATGTCGGGCCCGACTATCAAGAACCAGCAAGGTCAAGAACGATGACCTTGCTGGCTTAATTAAATCGAATGCTTCTGCAAATTCGCCATCATTTCCTTCAGCGCTTCAAGGTTGTCCTGCGGGTGCGCCGCGCCTTCAAAATCGCAGATCTGTTGCCAATGCGCTGCCACATCTTCGGGGGAGAAACCAACCCGCGGATCAAACCCCGCGCCGAGGCTTCGTTCCCAGCGCACCTTGCCCATCCAGCCGCCACCGACTTCAAACAGCCCGGAGGTTTCCTGGCAGTTCTCGCTGGCGAGGTACACCACCAGCGGGCTGACCAGTTCCGGTTTGAGTTGCTCGAACACGTGTGGCGGGATCAGGCCTTCGGTCATGCGGGTGCCGCCGGTCGGTGCGATGGCGTTGACCAGAATGTTGTTCTTGCGGCCTTCAATGGCGAGTGTGCGGGTCAGGCCATAGAGGCCGAGTTTGGCCATGCCGTAGTTGGACTGACCGAAGTTGCCGTAGATGCCCGAAGTCGAGGCAGTGAAGATCACGCGGCCATAGTTTTGCTCACGCATGTGCGGCCAGGCGGCGCGGGTGACCTTGTAGGCGCCTTCGACGTGGACGCGGTAAACCAGGTCCCAGTCGCTGTCGTCCATTTTGTGAAAGGTCTTGTCTCGCAGGATGCCGGCGTTGTTCACCACAACATCGACACGGCCGAATGTGTCGAGGGCGTGTTGCACGATTTTGTCACCGTCGGTGACGGAATCGTGGTTGGCTTCGGCGGTGCCGCCCGCGTCGCGAATTTCTGCGACCACACGATCGGCAGCCGATGCATTGGCGCCTTCGCCTTGAGCCGAACCGCCGAGATCATTGACCAGCACTTTGGCGCCCTGCTTTGCGAACAGCAGCGCGTGCGCCCGCCCCAAACCGCCGCCCGCACCGGTGACGATCACCACTTTATCTTCGAAGCGCACAGACTCATTCATGGGGAACTCCAGCAGGCCAAGGGACAAGGAGTGCGAGTGTCAGCCACGGGGCTTGCGGTCACAATAAACACGGGGGCGGCTGAATGGTGCGCAATAAGGCAGCGGGATAGTCAGGAACACGCTACTTTGCGCGGCGGTGAAACCAGCCGATCGCGAAACTCCAGATAGTGCTTGAGCACCAGCGCCGGTGCTTCGATCTGCGGGTAATGGCCGATCTCAGGCAGCAGGACCGTATCCGGGGCGGGAATCAGTTGCCGATAGCGCGCCACCATGTGCCCGCCGGAAACCGGATCGACCTCGCCATCGATGACCCGTAGCGGCACCTCGCCACGCTGCATGGCGCTGACCCAACGCTCACGCTGGACACGGCGCTGCGGGATATAACTGATGAGTTTGTGCATGATCCGTTGCCCGTGATTGCTGCTGACCAGGCTCCAGAAATCATCCAGTTCGCTTTCTGTGGGCCGGGTCTGTGGGCCAAAGATCTGCTGGAAACTCTTCACCAGCGCGTCACGGCTAAAGGCTCGCCCGATCATCCAGCCGAAGGGGCTGAGCAGGAGTTTTTGCATCAATACCGGACGATGGGTTTCGGGAAACAGCCCGCCATTGAGGAACACGCAACTGGCGATATCAGCGCGCGTTTCATAGTGCCGGGCCAACAGTTCCTGAGCCACGCTGTCGCCATAATCGTGTGCCAAAATGTGAACGGGCTGGTCAACGTTCAGATGCGCCAGTAAGGCCTGTTGCAAATCGGCCTGTGCCAGCAGGCTATAGTCGTGGCTCACCGGTTTGGCCGAATCGCCGAAGCCGAGCATGTCGCAAGCAATCACCCGGTAGCGCTGCGTCAGCGGCTGCCACAGGTAATGCCAGTCCCAACTGGCCGTCGGGAAGCCATGGATCAGCAACAGCGGCTCGCCTTGCCCCGCGGCCCAATAGCGCAGGGTCTGACCGCCGAATACGAACGTCTGGCCGCGCTTGCGCCAGACACATAGCGGAATCTCGGCGAGGGCCATTTAGAGTTTATAACCGGGGTCTTGTTTATCGAGTTTGCGCAGCAGCGCCGGCCAGGCCAGCGCGCCGCCCATCCCTTGAGCACTTTTGGTGACACCAGCGATCATCGCCTTGGCGCCCGCCAGAATCTGCGGTTCGATGGCGATCAGCTCCGCACCACCGTTCTGCGCCAGCACCTGAATTTCGCAGGCGCGCTGAAAGGTAAACATCATCAGGAACGTGTCGGCGATGGTGCCGCCACAAGTCAGCAGACCGTGGTTGTGCAGCATCAGGAAATTGTTTTCGCCAAGATCGGCTTGCAGCCGCGCCTTCTCTTCATGGTTCAGCGCAACGCCTTCGTAGGCGTGACAGGCCAGGCTGGAAAGAACGAACAAGGACTGCTGACTGATCGGCAAGATGCCCTGCTTCTGTGCCGATACCGCCACCCCCGCCGCGGTGTGGGTGTGCAGTACACACACGACGTCATGACGGACTTCATGCACGGCGCTGTGGATGGTGTAACCCGCCGGGTTGATCTCGTAAGGGCTGTCCATCAGCTTGTTGCCGGCCTGATCGACCTTGACCAGGCTCGACGCGGTGATTTCATGGAACATCAGCCCGAAGGGGTTGATCAGAAAGTCTTCAGTGCCCGGCACCTTGGCGGAAATATGCGTGAAAATCAGATCGTCCCAGCCGTGCAAGGCGACCAGACGATAACAGGCGGCCAGATCGACGCGGGTCTGCCATTCGGCGGCACTGACTTTGTCTTTGATGCTGTGTGGCGATTGGACGGGGGCTACGCTCACGGCAAGGATTCTCTTTTTTATTTTTCTGGGTTTTTATTGTTTTTTGCTGCGTTACAGCAGTCTAGTCAGCCCCCGGACTTCGTGTAGTTGCATTGGCAGCCAGCTTGATGGCCGAGCGAGTCAGTGCGCGGGTGAATCTGGATCCATTGTCAAGGCACCCACAAACTTGTGGATGTTGCCTGACCCGCCGCTATCGCGAGCAGGCTCGCTCCCACAAGTCAGCCTCGCAAAACGCTGACCAGTTCCGCCAGCCAAGGCTCGGCGTCGGTTTCCGGCGTCACGGTTTCGCTGGCGTCCAGGCGCAGCATCGGCAGGACTTCACGCACGCCCAGTTCACCGAACAATTCACGCATTTGTTCGCCGCCGCCGCAGAACGTATCGCCATAACTGGAATCGCCCAAACCGATCACCGCGCCCGGCAAACCACGCCAGGCCGCCGGCAACTGATCGCGGATGGCGAAATACAACGGCTGCAGATTGTCCGGCAACTCGCCCATGCCGGTGGTCGAGGTCACCGCCAGAAATGCTTCGGGCCCAAACGCCTGAACATCGGCGAGGGTCGCGCGGGGGTTGTGCCAGGTTTCAAAACCGGCGGCGTTCAAAATGCTTGCAGCGTGACGGGCAACTTCTTCAGCCGTGCCGTACACCGAGCCGGAAAGGATGGCGACTTTCATCAATCTGATCCTGAATCTAAATATAAGTACGAGATATTAACAGCACCGACCTCATTGATCTTTTAGAATGCAGCGTATCAATCAATACGCAAAGGACTCTGCGATGATCAATGCCCAACTGCTGCAAATGGTGGTCAACGCCTCCAACGACGGCATCGTGATTGCCGAAAAGGAAGGCGAACAGGACAACATCCTGATTTACGTAAACCCGGCATTCGAGCGCCTGACGGGTTATACCAGCGAAGAAATCCTTTATCAGGATTGCCGTTTTTTGCAGGCAGGAGACCGCGATCAGGCAGCCCTCGCCTTGATTCGGCAGGCGTTGGGCAGTGGCGGCTCCTGCCGGGAAATCCTCAGGAATTATCGTAAGGACGGCACTCCGTTCTGGAACGAACTGTCGCTTTCCACGGTAAAAAACCCGCACGACGGACAGACCTATTTCGTCGGGGTGCAGAAAGACGTCACGCTTCAGGTCAAGGCGCAGCAGCGAGTCGCGCAGCTGGAAGCGCAATTGGCCGAGGCACAGGCAGAAATTGCCGCACTCAAAACGACGAACGGCTCAAACCAATCTGCGAATTAGTGGTCATTTACTACAATCACCGATGACTTTGTAATTATTACTTTCGAGCAAAACCATGCAGCGCGACGCACTCCTGACGCAGGATGAGCTGGATTTTATCCAGAACATGCAACACAACCCGCAACTCAATGTGCGGGATGCGACGTCGAGTCTGCTCGTCAACGGTGGTTCGCAGATTCGTGACTTGCTCACACGCCTGGCCGCTCATGAACAAGTCACTATCCAGGCCAATTTCGAAAATCAGCAAATGACCTTCCCGCTGCACTTGGTGGAAGATGAATTTCACGCCATGCATCTACGCCTCGGCGTTCCCAGCATCTATGAAGACGGGCCGATGATTCGGCCATGGCGCCTGGTGCTCGAAGAGCCCGTGGCACTGGAAAATGCCAAGGGCCAACCCGGCACGATGTGGGTACACGAAATATCGTTCAAAGGGGTTTTGCTGGAGGTTCGCAACAAGACCAAAGCGCCAAAGCATTTCGCGTTGTGGTTCAGCCCGTCAGGTTATGAGCGGATTGCGTTGCGCGGCACCTTCGAGCGTGAAACCGAGCAGGGTTTCTACGCCTACGAATTGAGCCAGAGCGACAAGGACGAAACCGAACGTCTGCGTCAGTACATTCTTCAGCAACATCGCCTGACCCATCCTGCCCTGCATATCTGATCTTTCAGTCTATCTACGCTCAGGTATCCAGGTTTCCCGCCAGGAACTGCTTCAGACGCTGGCGCATTAACACTCCCTCGTTTCCCAGGCAACCGATCGACGATCCAGCCAGGCTCTCCTGTGCCAGGTCCGATGCCTCTCCGGCCAGCAACACCTGACAATCCAGGCTCATGGCCAAGCGTTTCAAACGTCTAGGCAGTTCCCCCGCCGGCGCGTGGTTGGAAACCAGTATCAGTACCTTGGGCCTGATCTTCTCGCAGACCAGAACCAACTCTTCGAAGGGCTGACCGATCGCCAACAACTGAATAGCCGAATCGACGCTGCTCAGATACAACGCCGTGACCAACACGTCGAGTTCACGACATTGATCGGCCAAGGCGCAGACAATTGCTCGTCGCGGTTGCATGACTCGCACCAGCAACAGGCGTTGCAACACTCGAGATCGTAGAAAAGCATCCAGAAAAAGCCACTCGCTGATCTGACCGAACGCTTCATGGCGTTGTAGCAATAGCTTCCAGACCGGAATCAGAATGTCCTGAAATACCACCGTCAGCGGGTAACTGGAAAAAATCTGACCGTAGACGTGCTCCAGTTGAACTTCGTCAAAAGCACTCACCGCTGCCTTGACCTGCTGCTGCCATTGGTCGTAGTCGGCTTGAACGAATTCGTTGGGAATGATCTGCGCCAGTACTTTGAGCGGTTCGGTCTTGGCCAGTATCTTGCCGACCTTGCTGACGGCGACACCGCGTTCGATCCAGCCGAGGATGCTGCGAACCCGCTCGATATCGGTCATCGAATACAAACGGTGCCCGCTTTCGGTGCGCGTGGGTTGTATCAAACCGTACCGCCGCTCCCATGCGCGTAGCGTGACAGGGTTGACCCCTGTCAGACGCGCGACCTCACGGATCGGAAACAGCTCTTCTCGAATCAGGGAGGTGATAGGGGGCAAGCCAGGTGCAAGGTCTGTCAACACAGCCATCAGGATCTACTTCCATGTAATATTGAGACACATTCTAACGCTCCTGCCCCAGTGGTGATCAACACATTGTTGAACTAATTGGAACAGACGTCCCAGACAGAATCAGGAATAATCCTTGCTTGTCTTGAGACGCAGCCCACCACCCCGGCGCTGTGTCTGGCGAAGCTCTTATCCGGAGCGACGCGTTTGCCCTACGGAGATACAAAATGTCTACCTCACCCGTCACCCTGATGGTTGCGCGTCGCGTCGCCGATGGGCGTTATCAGGACCTGATGGCCTGGTTGCGCGAAGGCGAACAACTGGCCACCGATTTCCCCGGTTACCTGGGCTCTGGCGTACTGGCTCCGCCGCCCAATGATGACGAGTTCCAGATTATCTTCCGCTTCGCCGACGAGCAGACCATGCACGCCTGGGAGCATTCCGCCTCGCGCACTGCCTGGCTGGGGCGCGGCAGTGATCTGTTTGCCAATCCTTCGGAACATCGGGTCAGTGGCATCGATGGCTGGTTCGGTGCGGTCGGCCAGCGTCCGCCACGCTGGAAACAGGCCGTGGCCATCTGGCTGGCGTTCTTTCCGGTGTCCCTGTTGTTCAACTTTGTATTGGGGCCGCTGCTGGCTGAAACGGGTTTGCTGACCCGCGTGTTTGTCAGCACCCTGTGCCTGACGCCATTGATGGTGTATTTCTTCATTCCGCTGTCGACGCGTCTGCTGGCCGGGTGGCTGCATACCCCATCTGCACGTCCGTTGCCTGCCGAACCCTCAACCCAGCATCGCTGATGCCCGCTCCCACAATAGGTGATCAACTCCCGTCGCTGGTATAGTTTTGCTCTTACCGCGACGCGAGCCGTTCATGACCTCTACCGCAGCCCCAATCCTCATCACCGGTGCCGGCCAGCGTGTTGGCCTGCACTGTGCGCAGCGTTTGCTCGAAGACGGCCATCCAGTCATTTTCAGCTATCGCAGCGAACGCCCTGGTGTGCAAACCCTGCGTGATCTGGGGGCGACCGCGGTGTTTGCGGACTTTTCCAGCGAGGCCGGCATCCTTGCGTTCATCGGCGAACTGAAAAACCACACCGACAGTTTGCGGGCGGTTGTCCATAACGCTTCCGAATGGCTGGCCGAAACCCCGGGCACCGAAGCCACGGCTTTCACCCGCATGTTCAGCGTGCATATGCTGGCGCCCTACCTGATCAACCTGCACTGTGCCGACCTGCTACGGCGTTCAAGTCCCGCCGACATCGTGCACATCAGCGATGATGTGACCCGCAGGGGCAGCAGCAAGCATATCGGCTACTGCGCCAGCAAAGCCGGGCTCGACAGCCTGACCCTGTCCTTTGCCGCGAAGTACGCGCCAGGCATCAAGGTCAACGGTATCGCGCCAGCCCTGCTACTGTTCAATCCCGACGACGACGCGGCGTACCGCACCAGGGTTCTGGCCAAATCGGCACTGGGCATCGAGCCCGGCAGCGAAGTGATCTACCAGAGCCTGCGTTATTTGCTCGACAACCCTTATGTCACCGGCACGACCCTGACCGTCAACGGCGGACGGCATGTCAAATAAGCCGCTCCCGCGAGGATGTCCCATGACGTTATTCCCGCCACACAACTCCTTGTCCCAGAGCTATCGCGAGATTCTGATCGGCCTCGGTGAAAACCCCGACCGCGAAGGGCTGCAAGACACCCCGGTGCGCGCCGCCAAGGCGATGCAATACCTGTGTCATGGTTACGAGCAAAGTGTCGACGAGATCGTCAACGGCGCGCTGTTTGCCTCAGACAACGATGAAATGATCATCGTCGACAACATCGAGCTGTACTCGCTCTGTGAACATCACATGCTGCCCTTCATCGGCAAGGCTCATGTGGCTTATATTCCAACGGGCAAGGTGCTGGGCCTGTCGAAGATTGCGCGGCTTGTGGATATGTTCGCCCGCCGACTGCAAATCCAGGAAAACCTCACCCGGCAAATCGCCGACGCCGTGCAGCAAGTGACCGACGCCGCCGGTGTCGCAGTGGTCATCGAAGCCCAGCACATGTGCATGATGATGCGCGGCGTCGAAAAACAGAATTCGACCATGAACACCTCGGTGATGCTCGGCGCCTTCCGCGAGTCGAGTAATACCCGCCAGGAGTTCCTGCAATTGATTGGACGGAGCAAGTAGCAATGCCACAACTTCAACCAGGAATGGCACGCATCCGGGTCAAGGACCTGTGTTTGCGAACTTTCATCGGGATCAACGAGGACGAAATCCTCAACAAGCAGGATGTGCTGATCAACCTGACCATTCTGTACGCCGCCCAGGATGCAGTGCGTGACAACGATATCGATCACGCGCTGAATTACCGCACCATCACCAAGGCGATCATCGCCCACGTGGAGGGCAATCGCTTTGCCCTGCTCGAACGCCTGACCCAGGAATTGCTGGACCTGATCATGATCAACGAGTCAGTGCTGTACGCCGAAGTCGAAGTCGACAAGCCCCATGCCTTGCGCTTTGCCGAGTCGGTATCAATAACGCTCGCGGCAAGCCGCTAAGCTTCAAGCCTTAAGCTTCAAGCTGTAAGCTACAAGCCACCGCAAACCACATCTTGCAGCTTGCAGCTGTCTCAAAGAGCCCCTTATGACCGAGCAACAACGCCTGGAACTTGAAGCTGCCGCCTTTCGCCGGCTGGTTGCCCACCTGGACAGCCGCAAGGACGTGCAGAACATCGACCTGATGAACCTCTCGGGTTTCTGCCGCAACTGCCTGTCCAAGTGGTATAAGGCCGCCGCCGACGAACGCCAGATCGACGTCAGCCTCGACGAAGCCCGCGAAGTGGTTTACGGCATGCCGTACGCCGAGTGGAAAGCCCAATACCAGCAAGAAGCCAGCGCCGACCAGCAAGCGGCGTTCGCCAAAGGAAAACCCAATGAGTGATTTGAACACCCTGCGCGCCAGCCTCAAGAGCGGCGAACACGCTTTCGCCGACACCTTGGCATTCATCGCTACCGGTTACGACTATCAGCCCCAGTCGTTCAATAACGGTGGTGTGGAAAACGCCGCCGGGCAGAACGAAGGTTCGTGCAAGACCCTGGGTCTGGCATTGCTGGAAGGCTTGAGCAATGAAGAAGCGCTGTTGGCATTTGGCGAGCATTACCGCTCGGTAGTGGCCACGCCTGAAGGCAGCGACCATGGCAATATCCGCGCGTTGATCGCCCATGGCTTGGCCGGTGTGAAGTTCTCGCAGCTGCCCCTGACTCGTCGCTGATTCGCTAAAGATCAAAATCAAATTCAAAAGATCGCAGCCTTCGGCAGCTCCTACGTTGGAATCGCGTATACCCATGAAATATCGGGCGGACACAAATTCTGTAGGAGCTGCCGAAGGCTGCGATCTTTTGATCTTTTGATCTTTGATATTTCAATCCCGACTCCACATCCCGACTTTTAATATTGACCCGGCAACTTTATTTCGTTTGCCGGGCACCTCTGCTCGCGGCTTAGATAAAAAGAAGCATCCCTTTCTTCTGAGTCCGGTATCCATGAGCAGCGAAAACATCAGTCAGTCAATCAACATCGTTCATCCCGTCACGCTCAGCCACGGCAAAAACGCCGAGGTCTGGGACACGGATGGCAAACGCTACATCGATTTCGTCGGTGGTATCGGCGTGCTGAATCTCGGCCACTGCCATCCGCGCATCGTCGAGGCCATTCGCGAGCAAGCCACCCGGCTGACCCACTACGCGTTCAACGCCGCCCCGCATGTGCCTTACCTCGAACTGATGGATCGCCTGACGGCGTTTATCCCGGTGGATTACCCGGTCAGCGGCATGCTCACCAACAGCGGTGCGGAAGCGGCGGAAAACGCCCTGAAGATCGTCCGTGGCGCCACCGGTCGCACGGCAGTCATCGCCTTCGACGGCGCCTTCCACGGTCGCACACTCGCCACCCTCAACCTCAACGGCAAAGTCGCGCCGTACAAGCAGAAAGTCGGTGTGCTACCGGGGCCGGTGTTCCACCTGCCCTTCCCCAGCAAAGACAATGACGTGACCTGCGCCGAGGCCCTGAAGGCGATGGATCGGCTGTTCAGCGTCGAGATCGACGTTGAAGACGTGGCCTGTTTTATCGTCGAACCGGTACAGGGCGAAGCGGGTTTCCTGGCGATGGATGTGGAATTTGCCCAAGCGCTGCGGCATTTCTGTGACAAGAAAGGCATCCTCCTGATCGCCGATGAAATCCAGTCCGGCTTCGGCCGTACCGGCCAGCGGTTTGCGTTCTCGCGATTGGGTATTGAACCGGACCTGATCCTGCTGGGCAAAAGCATTGCCGGCGGTGTGCCACTGGGGGCGGTTGTCGGGCGCAAGTCGCTACTGGATAACTTGCCCAAAGGCGGATTGGGCGGCACCTATTCGGGCAACCCCATCGCTTGCGCCGCCGCATTGGCGACCCTGGACGAAATGACTGACGCGCATTTGCACGCCTGGGGTGCGCAACAGGAAGAAGCGATTGTCAGCCGCTATCAATCCTGGCGAGCCCGCGAACTGTCACCGTATCTGGGTCGTTTGACCGGCGTCGGTGCCATGCGCGGCATCGAGTTGATCAATGCCGACGGCACACCGGCCTCGGCGCAACTCACACAGCTGCTGGCCCTCGCGCGCGATTCGGGCTTGCTGCTGATGCCCAGCGGCAAGTCGCGCCACATCATTCGGCTGCTCGCGCCGTTGACCACTGAGGCCTCCGTGCTGGAGGAAGGGCTGGATATCCTTGAGGCGTGCCTGGCGAAATTGTCCTGATCCCAAAGTCCACACAGTCCCATGTGGGAGCGAGCCTGCTCGCGATAGCGATTTACCATTCAATCTTGATGTCGACTGATACACCGCTATCGCGAGCAGGCTCGCTCCCACAGGTACTTTGATCGACAATAAATCGCGGGCACAAAAAAACCGGCCGAAGCCGGTTTTTTGCTTTCTACAGAATCAGAATCAAGCGTTCTGCAGATCGTCGAGGTAGCGCTCGGCATCCAGTGCCGCCATGCAACCGGCGCCGGCCGAGGTGATGGCCTGACGGTAAACGTGGTCAGCCACGTCACCGGCGGCGAAGATGCCTTCGAGGTTGGTTGCAGTGGCGTTGCCGTCACGGCCGCCCTGCACAACCAGGTATCCGTCTTTCAACGTCAACTGACCTTCGAACAACGAAGTGTTCGGGGTGTGGCCGATGGCGATGAACACGCCGTCGACTTTC
Organism: Pseudomonas sp. TE12508; assembly: GCF_056279485.1. Taxonomy (NCBI): domain Bacteria; kingdom Pseudomonadati; phylum Pseudomonadota; class Gammaproteobacteria; order Pseudomonadales; family Pseudomonadaceae; genus Pseudomonas; species Pseudomonas sp. TE12508. Next base: position 102,180 of record NZ_JBWCCN010000005.1, read on the forward strand.
AGCTCGTCGAAGCTGCCATCGTTGTTCTTCAGGCGAGCACCGGTCACGCCCATGTTGTCGCCCAGCACTTCGTCCAGGGTCGAGTTCAGCTTCAGGACAATCTTGCCTTCGGCAACCCGGGCATTGAGCTTGTCGATCAGGATCTTCTCGGCGCGGAACGTTTCGCGACGGTGGATCAAGGTGACGGTGCTGGCGATGTTGGCCAGGTACAGGGCTTCTTCCACAGCCGTATTACCGCCACCGACCACAGCCACTGGCTTGTTGCGATAGAAGAAACCGTCGCAGGTGGCGCAGGCCGAAACGCCTTTGCCCATGAACGTCTCTTCCGACGGCAGACCCAGGTAGCGGGCGCTGGCGCCGGTGGCGATGATCAGTGCGTCGCAGGTGTAAGTCGCGCTGTCGCCAATCAAGGTGTATGGCTTAGCGGCGAAGTCCACGGCATTGATGTGATCGAACACGATCTCGGTTTCAAAGCGCTCGGCGTGTTCTTTCATCCGCTCCATCAGCGCCGGGCCGGTCAGGCCGTGGACGTCGCCCGGCCAGTTGTCGACTTCGGTGGTGGTGGTCAGTTGACCGCCAGCCTGCATGCCAGTGATCAGCAGTGGCTTGAGGTTGGCACGGGCGGCGTAGACCGCAGCGCTGTAACCGGCAGGGCCGGAACCGAGAATAATCACTCGCGAATGACGAACTTCAGACATGACCTGCTCCTGTTGACCGGGCCCGAAACACTGGGCGCGGAACGCCGGATTGCCGGCGGGAATAAAAAAGGACCGTTGAAAGCACTTGGGGAAGGCTTGGGCTCGACAGTCCTGTAAAAGAATGGGTGCAGCGTATCGAGGGGGCGAAGATTAAGGAAATACGGTTTAACAATCCAGCTCATAGGCGGTCTCTATCCCATCGAGGTGAATATATAGACGCCTTTGTTACAGTTAATGTCGATGCCGCTACCGCGCTTTCGCCTGTCAGGCAAAGCCGGTAAGGTCGGCGCGTTTACCCTTTGCTCGGAGCACGTTATGCCCGCCCCCGTTCTGTCTGGCCCGCAATACCTGCGCGAGGGCCTCAAGCTGGTCCTGAGCCCAAGCCTGCGCTTGTTCGTGTTGTTGCCGCTGGCAATCAACCTGGTGCTGTTCGTCGGATTGATCTATCTGGCTGGCCATCAGTTCAGTATGTGGGTCGATACGCTGATGCCATCCCTGCCCGATTGGCTGAGCTTTCTGAGCTACATCCTCTGGCCGATTTTCGTCGTATTGGTCGTGTTGATGGTGTTTTTCACCTTCACCATGCTCGCCAACATCATCGCCGCTCCGTTCAATGGCTTCCTCGCGGAGAAAGTCGAAGTGGTGGTGCGCGGCACCGACGACTTCCCGGCCTTCAGCTGGGGCGAACTGATCGCCATGATCCCTCGCACCCTGTCCCGGGAAATGCGCAAACTCGGCTACTTCCTGCCCAGGGCCATCGGGCTGTTCATCCTGTCGTTGATCCCGGTGGTCAACATCATCGCCGCGCCGCTGTGGCTGCTGTTCGGGGTGTGGATGATGGCGATCCAGTACATCGATTACCCGGCGGATAACCACAAACTGGGCTGGAACGAAATGCTCGCCTGGCTGCGGCAGAAGCGCTGGCAGAGCCTCGGCTTCGGCGGGAGCGTGTATCTGGTGTTGCTGATTCCGGTGGTCAACATTCTGATGATGCCGGCGGCCGTGGCCGGTGCAACGCTGTTCTGGGTACGTGAGCGTGGGGCGGAAAATCTGGTGGCAGAACGCCGCTGATCGCGTCACAAATCCATCATCCCACCGTCACAATGACGACATGGCCTCAGCCGACACTGAGGTCATGACGACAACTCTGCATATCACCCTGATCACCGAAACCTTCCCACCGGAAATCAACGGCGTGGCCAATACCCTAGGCCGCTTGTTCGACGGTTTGCGCGCACGCGGGCATCAGGTGGAGTTGGTGCGGCCACGGCAGGGTGGCGACCCACTTATCGGAAGCAACGATGAGTTGCTGTTGTGTCGAGGCTGGCCGCTGCCGGGGTATCCCGGCCTGCAATGGGGTCAGTCGTCAATGCACAAGCTGCTGCGGCGCTGGAAACGGCATCGCCCGGATGTGTTGTACATCGCCACCGAAGGACCGCTGGGGTTGTCGGCGTTGCGCGCGGCACGGCGCTTGGGGATTTCGGTGGTCAGCGGCTTTCATACCAATTTTCAGCAGTACTCCAGCCAGTACGGCCTCGGGCTGCTGACGCGCTTGCTGACTCACTACCTGCGCTGGTTTCACAATCGCTCGACCCTGACCCTGGTGCCCAGCGCCAGCCAGCGACTGGAGCTGGAACGCCGCAGCTTCGAGCGCCTGGCGCTGCTCTCTCGAGGCGTAGACAGCCAGTTGTTTCATCCGGCCAAACGGCTGAAATCGTTGCGCGAGCAATGGGGACTGACCGAGGATGATATTGCCCTCATCCACGTAGGACGTCTGGCCCAAGAGAAGAATCTTGGCTTGCTCAAGCGCAGTTTCGACACGCTGAAAGCCACTTATCCACAGCGAAAAATGAAATTGATTGTGGTCGGTGATGGGCCGCAACGATCGATGCTGGAGAAGGAATTGCCCGAAGCGATTTTCTGCGGCTCACAACGCGGCGAAGCCTTGGCCAGTCACTATGCGTCGGGGGATGTGTTTCTGTTTCCGAGCCTGACCGAAACCTTCGGCAATGTGGTGCTTGAGGCATTGGCTTCGGGGCTGGGGGTGGTGGCGTACGATCAGGCTGCGGCGGCCCAGCATATTCGCCATGGCTACAACGGCGTACTGGCCATGCCCGGGGATGAAGAGGCGTTCTGCGATGCAGCACGCTGGCTGCTGGAGGAGCGCGAAACCTTGCGCTGCGTGCGCCTTAATGCGCGCCAGCATGCGAGTCGTCAGGGTTGGGCGGCGATTATCGAGCAGTTTGAAGGACAGTTGCGGGGGGCTTGTGTTGGGGAGCAGGTGGTTCCTGATGCACAGACATTACCCTGAATCTTTGCTGACCTTGAGGCCATCATCGCGGGCAAGCCCGCTCCCACAGGATTTGTGTGTGGCGCAGAACACTGTGGGAGCGGGCTTGCCCGCGATGGGGCCCTTCCAGACGCTACTTAAACCAGCGTCATCAAAGCCTCACGGCTGAATGGCAGAATGTCCTGCTCACGACCGTCGCGCACTTTCTGCGCCCAGTCCGGATCCACCAGCAACGCACGCCCCACGGCCACCAGATCGAATTCATCGTTATTCAACCGCTCCAGCAGTTTTTCCAGGCTGGCCGGTTGGGCGATCTTGTCGGTGTTGACCATGAATTGCAGGAACTCGCCATCCAGGCCGACGCTGCCGACGGTGATGGTTGGCTTGCCGGTGAGTTTGCGGGTCCAGCCGGCCAGGTTCAGCTCGGAACCGTCGAACTCCGGCTCCCAGAAACGGCGTGTCGAGCAGTGGAAAATATCCACGCCAGCGTCGGACAACGGCTTGAGGAACTCACCCAACGCCTCTGGCGTCTGCACCAGGCGCGCGGTGTAATCCTGCTGCTTCCACTGCGAGAAACGGAAGATAATCGGGAAACCCTCACCGACCGCTGCACGCACCGCCTGAATCAGTTCGATGGCGAAGCGCGAACGGTTCGCCAAGCTGCCACCGTATTCGTCAGTGCGCTGATTGCTGCCTTCCCAGAAGAACTGGTCTACCAGATAACCGTGGGCACCGTGGATTTCCACGCCGTCCATACCGATGCTCTGAGCATCCTTGGCGGCTTGGGCGAACGCGGCAATCACGTCCTGGATATCTTCCTTGGTCATGCCGTGAACCACGACCTGACCGTCCTTCAATTTTTCCGACGGACCGTAACCCGGCACGCTGGCGTCCGGCTCGGTGCCGATGCGGCGCACGCTGCCCACATGCCACAGTTGCGGAACGATTTTCCCGCCCTCGGCATGCACCGCATCGACGACTTTCTTCCAGCCGGCCAATGCCGCTTCACCGTAGAAGTGCGGCACGTTCGGATAGCCGTTGGAGGCCTTGTGACCAACGGTGGTGCCTTCGGTGATGATCAGCCCAACCCCGGCAGCGGCGCGACGACGGTAGTACTCGATCACTTTGGAATTGGGCACGCCGCCCGGCGAAAACGAGCGGGTCATCGGCGCCATGACGACGCGGGTCGGCAACTCGAGAGCGCCTAGGTGAAAAGGCTTGAACAGGGCTTTGACAGGCATGGGACGCTCCACGGGACATAGACTTTATGACGACGATAATATGGAGACTGCCAAGCCTTGAACAGCACTATTGATTTAAGTGATTAAGGATTAGAAACGAAAAGATCGCAGCCTTCGGCGGCGCGTAGGAGCTGCCGAAGGCTGCGATCTTTTGATTTTGATTTTCAGCTCAGCGCTTTTTCAATCGCATGAACAACGGTGGGATCATCCGGCGCCGTACGCGGCGAGAATCGCGCCAACACGCGACCATCCTTACCCAGCAGGAATTTCTCGAAGTTCCAGGTGATGTCGCCCGGAAATTCCGCGCCTTCGCCCGCCAGCAGACGATACAACTGATGACGCTCATGACCGTTGACTTCCAGCTTGCTGGACAACGGAAAGGTCACGCCATAGTTGAGGCTGCAGAACGCCTGGATCTCCTGCTCGGTACCCGGTTCCTGCCCGGCAAACTGGTTGCATGGCAAGCCCAGCACACTGAAACCCTTGTCCTTGTATTGCTGGTAGAGGTTTTCCAGCGCCGCGTACTGTGGTGTCAAACCACATTTGGAGGCAACGTTGACCACCAGCACGACACGCCCCTTGAAGGGCGCCAAAGGTAGCTCCTGACCATCCAGGGCTGTCAGTTTAAGGTCGTGAAAAGCACTCATGACGAACTCCAAATTCCAGTGTTTTTCTCAAAACAGCCACTTGGCGGTGCCATCAAGGACAGCCGCGGACTAAAAAGGCGCCCTCGGGCGCCTCTCCAGCTCTCGAAAGCTTAGCGCAGAAAATCAGTGGTGATGGCCACCTTCGCCATGGACGTGACCATGAGCGATTTCTTCCTGGCTGGCGTCACGGATGTCGATGATCTTGACCTGGAAATTCAGGCGCTGACCGGCCAACGGGTGGTTGCCGTCGACAGTGACATCGTCGCCGTCCAGATCACGAATGGTGACGATCTGCATCTGGCCATCCGGAGCGGATGCGTGGAACTGCATGCCCACTTCCAGCTCGTCGACGCCTTCAAACATGCTGCGGCTCAAAGTGCTGACCAGTTCGGCAGCGTATTCGCCGTAGGCATCTTCAGGTTCTACAGCGACAGTCAGTTCGTCACCGACTGCTTTGCCTTCCAGAGCCTTTTCCAGGCCCGGGATGATGTTACCTGCGCCTTGCAGGTAGACCAGCGGCGCGCCGCCGGCGGAGCTGTCGATGACCTCACCAGCGTCGTTGGTCAGGGTATAGTCGATGGAGACAGCCTTATTGGCGGCGATCAGCATGGGGCGAGACCTTTTGCATAAGAATATTGAAAGACCAAGTTTAGCGAAGCAATCGCCCGAAAGCGAACACAACCCGGACAGACGGGGCGCAGTAGAGGGTTCGACGGTCACAGGCTTCCATCAGGATGAAGACGGACACTGGGTAGCCGAGCTTTCCTGCGGCCATACCCAACACCTGCGGCACCAGCCGCCGTGGCAATCCCGGGCCTGGGTGCTTGACCCTTCGCTGCGTAATGAAAAAATAGGCCAACCCTTTGATTGCGGATGGTGCGCACAAGGCTCGGTTAGCGATAACCTTGACGACTGAATTTCGGTAGAACGCCAGCCATAGGCGCTCACCATTGCCATGCACCCTTAGAGAATCCGCATGCAAACTTTTTTTATCGCGCCCACCGATTTTGGTGTGGGTCTGACCTCCATCAGCCTCGGGCTGGTGCGTACGCTTGAGCGGGCCGGTCTCAAAGTCGGCTTTTTCAAACCGATTGCCCAGCCGCACCCGGGCGACACGGGCCCTGAACGCTCCACCGAACTGGTGGCCCGCACCCACGGTTTGAAACCGCCTCAGCCACTGGGCCTGGCCCACGTTGAGCGGATGCTCGGCGACGGTCAGCTGGACGAACTGCTCGAAGAAATCATCACCCTTTATCAGCAAGCCGCTGTCGGCAAGGACGTGCTGATTGTCGAAGGCATGGTCCCGACCCGCAGCGCCAGTTACGCGGCGCGGGTCAACCTGCATTTGGCCAAGAGCCTGGACGCCGATGTGATTCTGGTCTCGGCACCGGAAAACGAAGTGCTGACTGAATTGTCCGGCCGGGTGGAATTGCAGGCGCAATTGTTCGGCGGGCCGAAAGACCCGAAAGTCCTGGGCGTGATCCTCAACAAGGTCAAGACCGACGAAAGCATGGAGGCCTTCGCCTCGCGCCTGAAGGAGCACTCGCCGTTGCTGCGCAGTGGCGACTTCCGCCTGCTCGGCTGCATCCCGTATCAACCGGAGCTGAATGCACCGCGCACCCGTGACGTGGCCGACCTGATGGGCGCTCAGGTGCTCAACGCCGGCGACTATGAAACCCGGCGCATGACCAACATCATCATCTGCGCCCGCACCGTGCGCAACACTGTGGAGCTGCTCAAACCCGGTGTGCTGGTGGTAACCCCCGGCGATCGCGACGACATCATCCTCGCCGTCAGCCTCGCGGCGATGAACGGCGTGCCCCTGGCCGGCCTGTTGCTGACCAGCGACACCCTTCCCGACCCGCGCATCATGGATCTGTGCCGTGGCGCCTTGCAGGCCGGCTTGCCGGTGTTGTCGGTCAGCACCGGTTCCTACGACACCGCCAACCAGTTGAACAGTTTGAACAAGGAAATCCCGATCGACGACCGCGAACGTGCGGAAATCATCACCGATTTCGTCGCCAGCCACCTTGACGCCAACTGGCTGCACCAGCGCTGCGGCACGCCACGGGAAATGCGCCTGTCGCCAGCGGTGTTCCGCTACCAGTTGATCCAGCGCGCCCAGGCCGCCAACAAGCGCATCGTGTTGCCCGAAGGCAGCGAGCCGTTGACCGTGCAGGCCGCCGCGATCTGCCAGGCCCGCGGCATTGCCCGTTGCGTGTTGCTGGCCAAACCGGCGGACGTCGAAGCCGTCGCCCGCGCCCAAGGCATCGAGTTGCCGCCGGGGCTGGAAATCCTCGATCCGGACCTGATTCGCGAACGCTACGTCGAGCCAATGGTTGCACTGCGCAAGACTAAAAGCCTCAACGCGCCGATGGCCGAACAACAACTGGAAGACACCGTGGTGATCGGCACCATGATGCTGGCGCTGGATGAAGTGGACGGCCTCGTGTCCGGGGTCATTCACTCCACCGCCAACACCATCCGCCCGGCCCTGCAACTGATCAAGACCGCGCCGGGCTGCACGCTGGTGTCGTCAGTGTTCTTCATGCTCTTCCCCGAGGAAGTGCTGGTCTACGGCGACTGCGTGATGAACCCGCACCCGAGCGCCAGCGAACTGGCCGAAATCGCGCTGCAAAGCGCCGACTCGGCAGCCGCCTTCGGCATCACCCCGCGCGTGGCGATGATCAGCTACTCCAGCGGTGAATCGGCCAGCGGCGAAGAAGTCGAGAAGGTTCGCGAAGCGACGTTGCTCGCCCACGAACAGCAAAACTCACTGCTGATCGACGGCCCGTTGCAGTACGACGCCGCCGCCAACGAAACCGTGGCCCGACAATTGGCGCCGAACAGTCAGGTGGCCGGTCGTGCCACGGTGTTCGTGTTCCCCGACTTGAACACCGGCAACACCACCCACAAAGCCGTGCAGCGCAGCGCAGACTGCGTCAGCCTCGGGCCGATGCTGCAAGGCCTGCGCAAACCAGTGAATGACCTGCCGCGCGGCGCGCAGGTCGACGACATCGTCTACACCATCGCGTTGACCGCGATTCAAGCTGCCAACCGACCTTTGGATGTTTAAATGCTGGATTTTCTACCTGCACCCGTGCGCGGCGTGATCGCCTCGCTGCTGTTGGCGCTGAACACGATTGTCTGCTGCACGCCGCTGTTCATCGTGGCGATCTTCAAACTGCTGCTGCCCTTCCCCGTCGCCCAACGTTTTACCGATTGGCTGATGAGCCATATCCACGAAGCCTGGATCAGCAACAACAAGGCCTGGATGGATCTGCTCGGGCACACGCGCTGGCAGCTCAGCGGGCTGGAAGGCCTGGACTATCAGCACTCGTACCTGATCACCAGCAACCACCAGAGCTGGGTCGACATCATGGTGTTGCAGTACGTGCTGAACCGGAAGATTCGCCCGCTGAAGTTCTTCCTCAAACAGCAACTGATCTGGGTACCGGTGATTGGTCTGGCGTGGTGGGCGCTCGGTTTTCCGTTCATGAAGCGCTACTCCAAGGCCTACCTGGAGAAGCACCCGGAGAAGAAAGGCAAAGACCTGGAAACCACCCGCAAGACCTGCGACAAGTTCCGCAATAACCCGGTGGGGATTTTCAACTTCGTCGAAGGCACGCGCTTCACCGAGGGCAAGCACGTACAGCAGAGCTCACCGTTCCGCTACCTGCTCAAGCCGAAAGCGGGTGGCATTGCCTTCGTGCTGGATGCCATGGGCGACCAGCTGGAAGCCATCGTCAACGTGACCATTCACTATCCGGCCGGGCGTCCGGGTTACTGGAATTTGCTCTGTGGGAACGTGAAGGATGTGGTGGTGCACTTTCAGGAGCTGAAGATTCCGCCGCAGTTCGTCGGCAAAAACTATGACCAGGATGGGGTGTATCGGCTTGAGTTTCAGGGTTGGATCAATCAGCTGTGGAATGACAAGGATGCGTTGCTGGGGCAGATGCACCGTGAGTATCCCGCCAAGTAACAAGGAGTCTGTACCGGCCCCATCGCGAGCAGGCTCGCTCCCACAGTTGATCTTCAGTGGACACAAAATTTGTATTTCATTGAGAACCAATGTGGGAGCGAGCCTGCTCGCGAAGGCGTCCTCCCAGACACAAAAAAACCCGCCGATGATCACTCATCGGCGGGTTTTTTATTAGTGGCTAACGCTTAGATCGCGCCACGTTTACGCAGCAGATCCAGCACTTGCTTGACGCTTTCTTCCAGCGAAAGCGACTGGGTGTCGATCACCAGATCGGCATTCAGTGGCACGTCGTACGGGAAGGATTCGCCCGGGATGTTATCCCCGGCCGCCGCATACAGACCTTGCGGATCACGCTCGGCACAGACCGTCGGAGAGGCCTGGACGTAGACCGTCAGCAGACGCTCCTTGCCGATCAGCTCCCGGGCCTGCTCACGACCTTCAGCACTCGGCGCAACGAAGGCTGCCAAGGTCAACAGACCCGCTTCGTTGAACTGACGCGCAACGTGCGCTGCGCGACGCCAGTTTTCGGTACGCCCGGCGCGATCCTGTGGCAGACCTTTGTTCAGGTCGTGACGCAGGTTCTGGCCATCGAGTACAAACACCGCACGACCCAGGTCGAACAGCTTGCGCTCAACGGCGTAAGCCAGGGTGCTTTTGCCTGCGCCCGACAGGCCGCTGAACAACACGGTGGCCGGTTGCTGGCCGAAGCGCAGAGCACGTTCTTCGGTAGCCACGTGAGCCAGTTTGCCGTGGTGGGTGCTGGTGCCATGGCTCAACGGTTGGGCGATGATCATGCCGGCCGCGACCGTGCCGTTGGTCAGTCGATCGATGACGATGAACGAACCGGTGGTGCGGTTGCTGTCGTAACCGTCCAGCGCGATGGCCGCGTCGAGGCTGATCTTGACCCGACCGATCTCGTTCAACTGCAGCGAGCTGGCGGGACCTTCGGCCAGGGTGTTCACGTCCACGCGATTGACGATGCTGGTGATCGAACCCGGCACGTAAGTCGTGGCGCGCTTGATGTCGTATTTCTTGCCCGGCAGCATCGGCTCTTCGGCCATCCACACCAGCATGGCGTCGAAGGCGTCAGTCACTTGCGGCTGGTTGTCGGCATGCACCAGCAAGTCGCCGCGGGAGATGTCGATTTCGTCTTCCATGGTCAGCGTCACGGCTTGACCGGGACCTGCATGCTCCAGTTCACCTTCGAAGGTGACAATGGATTTCACGCGGCTGCTCTTGCCCGACGGCAACACAACGACTTCGTCGCCCTTGTGCACGATGCCGCTGGCCAGGGTGCCGGCAAAACCACGGAAGTTCAGGTTCGGACGGTTGACGTACTGCACCGGGAAACGCAGGTCGGTGTAGTTGCGGTCGCTGGCGATTTCGACGGTTTCGAGGATTTCCATCAGCGACTGGCCGGTGTACCACGGCGAGCGCTCGGACTTGTTCACCACGTTGTCGCCCTTGAGCGCGGACATCGGCACGAACGCCATGGTGGTCGGCTTGAACGCGATGCCTTCGGCGAACTTCAGGTAATCGGCCTTGATCGACTCGAACACGCTTTCGTCGAAGCCGTTGAGGTCCATCTTGTTGATGGCGACAACGATGTGCTTGATGCCCAGCAACGAGGCGATAAAGCTGTGGCGACGGGTCTGGGTCTGCACGCCGTAACGGGCGTCGACCAGGATGATCGCCAGGTCACAGGTGGAGGCACCGGTGGCCATGTTACGGGTGTACTGCTCATGGCCGGGGGTATCGGCGATGATGAACTTGCGTTTGGCGGTGGAGAAATAGCGGTAGGCGACATCAATGGTGATGCCCTGCTCACGCTCGGCCTGCAAGCCGTCGACCAGCAATGCCAGGTCGATGTCTTCACCGGTGGTGCCGACTTTTTTCGAGTCGCGGGTAATGGCTTCCAGGTGATCTTCGTAGATCATCTTGGAGTCGTGCAGCAGGCGCCCGATCAGGGTGCTCTTGCCGTCGTCGACGTTGCCACAGGTAAGAAAGCGCAGCATTTCCTTGCGTTCGTGCTGGCCCAGATAGGCGAGGATGTCCTCGCTGATCAAATCAGATGCGTGCGACATGACAACCCCTTAGAAATAACCCTGACGTTTCTTTTCTTCCATCGAACCTGCGCCATCGTGATCGATGACTCGGCCCTGGCGTTCGGAAGTTCGCGTCAGGAGCATTTCCTGAATGATGTCGGTCAGGCTGGTGGCCTCGGACTCGACCGCACCGGTCAACGGGTAGTCGCCCAGCGTACGGAAACGGACCTTCTTCTTGACGATGCGCGCCTTGTCTTCGTCGCTCAGGTGATTGAGCAGGCGCTCGTCGTCGATCATGATCCAGGTGCCATTCATCTCGATAACGTCGCGCTCGGCGGCGAAATACAGCGGCACGATCGGGATACCTTCGAGGTAGATGTACTGCCAGATGTCCAGTTCGGTCCAGTTCGACAACGGGAAAACACGGATCGATTCGCCCTTGTTGACCTTGCCGTTGTAGACGTTCCACAACTCGGGACGCTGGTTTTTCGGGTCCCAGCGGTGCTTGGTGTCACGGAAGGAATACACGCGCTCTTTAGCACGGGATTTCTCTTCGTCGCGACGGGCGCCACCGAATGCGGCATCGAAGCCGTACTTGTCGAGAGCCTGCTTGAGGCCTTCGGTCTTCATGATATCGGTGTGCTTGGCACTGCCGTGGGTGAGCGGGTTGATACCCTGTGCAACACCCTCGGGATTCACATGCACCAGCAGGTCCAGACCGAGTTCTTCGACCATGCGGTCGCGGAACGCGTACATTTCCTTGAACTTCCACTGGGTGTCGACGTGCATCACCGGAAACGGAAGTTTGCCCGGGAAGAATGCCTTGCGTGCCAGGTGCAGCATCACGGCGGAGTCTTTACCGACGGAGTACAGCATCACCGGGTTATCGAACTCGGCGGCGACCTCGCGGATGATGTGGATGCTTTCGGCCTCCAGCTGTTTCAGATGCGTCAGTTTGTCGACCATGGCTACTCACGAAAACGATCTTATGGACGGCCTGCGGGCCGTGTTCGAGCGGGGAATCCTAGCACAGCGCCCTCTTCTAATCAGGACGCTGGCTAGATCGAAAGGGTATATGAATATACCTGCCTGTTCGGGTGTACTGGGTCCTGTGGGAGCGAGCCTGCTCGCGATAGCGGTGTGTCAGTCACATCAATGTCGAATGTGACGTAGCCATCGCGAGCAGGCTCGCTCCCACAGTGGATATGGGGTGATTCAGATAGGGTTCGGGCAATCAATAAAGATGTGCTCGAGGGCGAAACGTCGCGCCAGGTAATCGCCCAAAGCCTGCACGCCGTAACGCTCGGTGGCGTGATGGCCGGCGGCGATGAAGCTGATGTCGTTTTCCCGGGCGCTGTGGAACGTCTGCTCGGAGGCTTCGCCGCTGAGGTACAGATCGACGCCCGCCAACACCGCCTGATCAATGTACCCCTGGCCGCCACCGGTGCACCAGCCGACCCGACGAATCATCGCGCTGCCTTCGATCAGCAATGGCTCGCGCCCCATGACTTCCTGCACGCGACGGGCGAAATCGCGAGGGGTCATCGGTTCGTTCAACGAGCCGACCAGGCCAACAACTTTCAGATTGTCCGGATCCAGCGGGCCTTCGACGGTGATGTCCAGTTGCCGGGCAAGCTGCACGTTATTACCAACTTCCGGGTGCAGATCCAGCGGCAAGTGATAAGACAGCAGGCTGATATCGTGCTTGAGCAAGGTTTTCAACCGGCGCTGCTTCATGCCGGTGATGCACGGGTTTTCACCTTTCCAGAAATAGCCGTGATGCACCAGCACCAGATCGGCCTGGGCCTCTACCGCGGCGTCCAGCAACGCCTGGCTTGCAGTAACACCGCTGACGATACGCATCACTTGCGGCCGGCCTTCGACCTGCAAGCCATTGGGGCAGTAATCGGCGATCTTCGCACTTGCCAGGTAGCGGTCGGCTTCTTCGACCAGGGTGCTCAGGGCGACGGCCATAAAAGACTCCTAAATATCCCATTCAGAGGCGCGCTTGGCCTCGTATAATGCGCGACATTATGGGCGGTCTCACACCGCCTGCAACCTCTGTAGGACTTGCTTAATGCTCAAGGCGCTGCGTTTTTCCGGCTGGCCGCTGTTGGCCGGCGTGCTTATCGCTCTATTGATTATGCAGCGTTATCCGCAATGGGTCGGGCTACCGAGCCTGGACGTGAATCTGCAGCAAGCCCCGCAAACCATCGGTCTGCAGCAGGGCCCGGTGTCCTATGCCGACGCGGTGACCACGGCCGCGCCGTCGGTGGTCAATCTGTACACCACCAAAGTGGTCAACAAGCCCAGCCATCCGCTGTTCGAAGATCCGCAGTTCCGCCGCTTCTTCGGCGACAACTCGCCCAAGCAGAAGCGCATGGAGTCGAGCCTCGGTTCGGGCGTGATCATGAGCCCGGAAGGTTATCTGCTGACCAACAACCACGTGACCAGCGGTGCCGACCAGATCGTGGTGGCGCTCAAGGATGGCCGTGAAACCCTGGCCCGGGTCATCGGCAGCGACCCGGAAACTGACCTCGCGGTATTGAAGATTGACCTGAAAAACCTGCCATCGATCACCGTCGGCCGTTCCGACAATATCCGCATCGGCGACGTGGCCTTGGCCATCGGCAACCCCTTCGGCGTCGGCCAGACCGTGACCATGGGCATCATCAGCGCCACCGGGCGCAATCAGCTGGGGCTGAACAACTACGAAGACTTCATCCAGACCGATGCCGCGATCAACCCCGGCAACTCCGGCGGTGCACTGGTGGACGCCAATGGCAACCTGACCGGCATCAACACGGCGATCTTCTCCAAGTCCGGCGGTTCTCAGGGCATCGGCTTCGCGATCCCGGTCAAATTGGCGATGGAAGTGATGAAGTCGATCATCGAACACGGCCAGGTGATTCGCGGCTGGCTCGGCATCGAAGTACAACCGTTGAGTCAGGAACTGGCGGAATCGTTTGGTCTGTCGGGACGTCCGGGGATTGTGGTCGCGGGGATTTTCCGTGACGGCCCGGCGCAAAAGGCCGGCCTGCAACTGGGCGACGTGATCCTTAGCATCGACGGTGAACCGGCCGGCGACGGTCGCCGTTCGATGAACCAGGTGGCACGGATCAAGCCGACCGACAAGGTCACCATTCAGGTGATGCGCAACGGTAAAGAGCTCAAGCTCACGGCAGAAATCGGTCTGCGTCCGCCACCCGCGCCGATCAAGGAAAAAGAAGAGTAGGAGCTGCCGAAGGCTGCGATCTTTTCGAGGTCTTTGAAAGCACAGAGACAGCTAGCCTTAAACGAATACATTCTCATTAGGCATGTTATATTGTTTCAATACTACTATTGGAACAACATAACATGTCGTCTCGAACAATGGCTTCCCTCGCAGGCCTGGCCCTCGGTTTGCTGGGGGATCCGGTCTTTGCCGAAGAATCGCAAACCGTTGAACTGGACGCCATCAGCGTCACCTCCGACTACGAATCCCCCACCGGCCCGGTCAACGGTTACCGCGCCACACGCTCCTCCAGCGCCACCAAAACCGACACCGCCCTTCGCGATATCCCGCAATCGATCAGTGTGATTCCCGTCAGTGTGCTCAAGGACTTGGGTAGCACCAGCGTCGAACGCGCACTGGAATTTGCCGGTGGCGTGTCTAAACAGAACAATTTCGGCGGCCTGACGCTCTACGAATACAGCGTGCGCGGCTTCACCACGTCGGAGTTCTACAAGGACGGTTTCAGCGCCAACCGTGGCTATCCAAGCACGCCGGACGTGGCCAACATCGAACGCATCGAAGTGCTCAAAGGCCCGGCCGCCAGCCTCTATGGTCGTGGCGATCCGGGCGGCACGGTGAACATCGTCACCAAGAAACCCCAGCCCGAAGCCTTCACCACACTGCAAACCAGCGCCGGCAGTTGGGATCGCTATCGCACCGCCGTGGACGCCAACACACCGCTGGATGATGACGGCAACGTTCTGTCCCGGGTGAACCTGGCCGTCGAGGACAACCACAGCTTCCGCGATCACGTCGACAGCCAGCGTGTGTTCGTTGCGCCCTCCTTCAGCTGGCAACTGAACCCGGACACCAGCCTGTTGGTGGAGAGCGAGTTCGTGCGCCACAGCTCGACCTTCGATCGCGGTATCGTCGCGCCGAACAATAAATGGAGCGGTGTCTCCCGTTCGACCTTCCTTGGTGAACCCAACGACGGCAACATCGACAACCATAACAATCTGCTGCAAGCCGCCCTCGAACATCAGCTCAACGACCGCTGGAAACTACGCCTCGCCAGCCATTACAAGGAAGGCAAGCTCTGGGGCTTCGCCTCCGAAAACCGTCCATTGAACGCCGACGGCCACACCATCAACCGTCGCTATCGCGAGCGCGATACCAACTGGCATGACAGCATCACCCAACTCGAACTGCGTGGTTTGTTCGACATCGGCAGCTGGCAACACGAACTACTAATTGGCAGCGAATACGAGAATTTCCGCAAGAACGAACGGGTCACGACCATTGCCGGCGGCCCGTGCGCCATCGATATCTATCGACCGATCTACGGCCAGCCGAAACCCAATGGCGCACGCTCCGGGACCGACTTCTTCGAGCACGTCGAAAGTCAGGCACTGAACCTTCAGGACCAGATCGTCTTCACCGACAAACTGCGCGGCATGCTCGGTGCGCGCTTTGAGCATTTCGAACAAAGCATCAACGATCACAGCCGCAACGCCACCAGCCGCCAGCGCCACGATGCCCTGACCCAGCGGGCCGGCCTGCTCTACCAGATGACGCCCGAAGTGGGCTTGTTCGCCAACGCCTCCACCTCGTTCAAACCGAACAACGGTCTGGACGCCGCCGGCAAATCCTTCAACCCGGAAGAAGGCGTCGGTTATGAAGTCGGGATCAAGAGCGAGCTGTTCGATGAGCGCTTGAGCACCACCCTCGCCGCCTTCCATATCGAAAAGGAAAACGTCCTGGCGCTTGATCCCAGCACCGATTCCAGTCGCGCCATGGGCAAGGCCCGCAGCCAGGGTGTCGACCTGCAAGTCACCGGGCAAGTAACCGATGCCGTGCGAGTAATCGGTGCTTTCGCGTACATCGACGCCGAAGTCACCCAGGGCGACAAGGTCATTCCCACTGGCAGCCGAATTCTTGGCGTGGCCAAACGCAGCGGCAGTCTGTTGGGTGTTTATGAATTTCAGGACGGCTATTTGCGCGGTTCGGACCTTGGTGCAGCGTTCACTTATGTCGGCGATCGCTCGGGTGAAGCCGGCAGCGACTTCGAACTGCCGGCCTACCACACCGTCGACCTGCTGGCCCATTACAAGGCCAGCGAAAACGTCACCGTGGGCCTGAACCTGAACAATCTTTTCGACGAGAAATACTTCGAGCGCTCCTACAGCAACTACTGGGTCAACCCCGGAGAGCCGCGCAATTTCACCGTCAGTCTGACACTCAACCTGTAAAAGGACGTCCACCATGCGACACCTAAAATCCCTGGCGCTACTCAGTCTGTTGTGTGCCGGCCAAGTCTCGGCCCACGGTCTCTGGACCGAAGAACGTCGCGGCAACATCGAAGTCATCTACGGCCACGGTGCCGAAGACAACGCCTTCAAGGCACAGAAAATCAGCGGCGCGTGGGCCTATGACGTAGCCGGAAAAATGATCCCGGTGAACGTGCAACGGCTGGCCGACCACGCCCGCCTGCAACCGTTGAAACCACCGGCGGTGATGGCCGTGGCGCTGAACAATGGCATGTGGTCGCAGACGGCGGATAAGAAATGGATCAACGAAGGGCGCAGCAAAGTACCGGGGGCCATTGAGTCGACCCAGACCTTCAAGTACAGCCTGGCGATCTACCAGCCGGGGACGAAGCTGCCGAAGCTCGATCAGATGAAACTGCTGATTCTGCCGGAGGTTGATCCGCTAACCGTGGGGCCGGGCAAGTCGTTGCCGGTTCGGGTGCTGCTGGACGGTAAGCCGGCGGCGGGCGTGAAGTTGGTGGGCGACTATCGCAGCGCGCCGAATACGTTAAGCACCGAGACCGATGCAGAGGGTCGGGCGCAAGTATTGGTGCGTAATGAAGGGTTGAATGTGATTGCGGCGCAGATGGAGATTCCGCTGAAGGACAACCCGGATGTCGCGACGCGCGGGTTGTTCACGTCGCTGACCTTCCTGGGCGAAGCGCATCACGAGTAACCCACAACCCCCTTGTGGGAGCGAGCCCTGCTCGCGATAGCGGTCTTGCATTCAACATCAATGCTGAATGTTATGGCCTCATCGCGAGCAGGCTCGCTCCCACAGGATCGGGGAAGCCTTACAGGTCGCCGAGGCCGTCGATCAGCGCCTGATTCTGCTCCGGCGCGCCGATGGAAATCCGCAGGAACTGGGCAATCCGCTCCTGCTTGAAGTGCCGAACGATTACGCCCTGTTCGCGCAACTTCGCCGCCAGCCCTGCCGCATCGTGCTTCGGGTGACGGGCGAAAATGAAGTTCGCCGCCGACGGCAACACCTCAAACCCCTTTGCCTCCAGCTGCGCGACCACCTTTTCGCGACTGTCGATGACCAACCGGCAGGTCTTGTCGAAATACTCACGATCCTCGAACGCCGCCGCAGCCCCCACAATCGCCAGTCGATCCAGCGGGTAGGAGTTGAAGCTGTTCTTGATCCGCTCCAGCGCCTCGATCAGATCCGGATGCCCCACCGCCAGACCAACCCGCAGGCCCGCCAGTGAACGGGACTTGGACAGGGTCTGAGTCACCAGCAGGTTCGGATAACGGTCCACCAGCGTGATCGCCGTTTCACCACCGAAATCAATGTAAGCCTCATCCACCACGACCACCGAATCCGGGCTGGCCTTGAGGATTTGCTCAACCGCGTCCAGCGCCAGCAGGCAACCGGTCGGCGCGTTCGGGTTGGGGAAAATGATCCCGCCGTTCGGCTTGGCGTAGTCCGCCGGGTTGATCTGGAATTGCTCATCCAGCGGCACCGCGTCGAATGCAATGCCGTACAGCCCGCAGTAAACCGGGTAGAAGCTGTAGCTGATATCCGGGAATAGCAGCGGCTGATCGTGTTGCAGCAAACCGTGGAAAATGTGCGCCAGGACTTCATCGGAACCGTTGCCGAGGAACACCTGATTGCCCTGCACGCCGTAGTACCTGGCAACAGCCTGCTTGAGCAGGTCGCTGTTCGGGTCCGGGTAAAGACGCAGGTTATCGTTCAGTTCGGTCTGCATCGCGGCCAGCGCTTTGGGCGATGGACCGTATGGGTTTTCGTTGGTGTTGAGCTTCACCAGTTTTGCCAGCTTCGGCTGCTCGCCCGGCACGTAAGGCACCAGACTCTTGACGAAGGGACTCCAGAATTTACTCATGTTCAGTTGCCCTGCTCTTGAAGAAAGTCTTCGTCAACGATGCGGTATTCGGCGCTCCGCGCGTGAGCGGTCAGCGACTCGCCACGGGCCAGCACGGAAGCGGTTTTGCCCAGTTCGGAGGCACCCTGCTCGGAGCAGAAGATGATCGACGAACGCTTCTGGAAGTCATAAACACCCAGTGGCGAAGAGAAGCGCGCGGTGCCGGACGTCGGCAAGACGTGGTTTGGACCTGCACAATAGTCACCCAGCGCTTCGGAGGTGTGGCGGCCCATGAAGATCGCGCCGGCGTGGCGGATCTGCGGCAACCAGGCCTGCGGATCGGCAACCGACAGCTCCAGGTGTTCTGGCGCAATGCGGTTGGCCACTTCTATGGCCTGTTCCATGTCGCGAACCTTGATCAGCGCTCCGCGACCATTGATCGAGGTTTCGATGATTTCGGCGCGTTCCATGGTCGGCAGCAGTTTGGCGATGCTGGCGGCGACCTTGTCAAGGAACTCGGCGTCCGGGCTGACCAGAATCGCCTGGGCGTCTTCGTCGTGCTCGGCCTGGGAGAACAGGTCCATGGCAATCCAGTCCGGATCGGTCTGACCGTCACACACCACGAGGATCTCGGAGGGGCCGGCGATCATGTCGATGCCGACCTGACCGAACACGTGGCGCTTGGCGGTGGCGACATAGATGTTGCCAGGGCCGACCACTTTGTCGACCTTCGGAACGCTTTCGGTGCCGTAAGCCAGCGCCGCAACTGCCTGGGCGCCGCCGATGGTGAACACCCGGTCAACACCGGCAATGCAGGCCGCGGCTAGCACCAGCTCGTTGATCTCGCCGCGTGGAGTCGGCACGACCATGACCACTTCGGTCACGCCGGCAACCTTGGCCGGAATTGCGTTCATCAGCACTGAGGATGGGTACGACGCCTTGCCGCCCGGCACATACAGACCGGCGCGATCCAGCGGCGTAACCTTCTGGCCCAGCACTGTGCCATCGGCTTCGGTGTAGCTCCAGGAATCCTGTTTCTGTTTTTCGTGGTAGCTGCGCACGCGGGCCGCGGCTTTTTCCAGCGCTTCGCGCTGAGGCACGGTGATGCGGGTCAATGCCAGTTCCAGCCGTTCGCGTGGCAGGATCAGGTCTGCCATGGAGGCGACTTGCAGGCCGTCGAACTTCTGGGTGAATTCCACCAGCGCCGCGTCGCCACGCTCGCGAACAGCCTTGATGATGTCCAGCACCCGCTGATTGACCGAGTCGTCAGACACACTTTCCCAGCTCAGCAGATGATCCAGATGATGTGCGAAATCCGGGTCAGCAGCGTTGAGTCGGCGAATTGCAGTCGGTGCGGTCATAGCGAGAGCCTCATAGGAATGGCAAAAACTCAGGCGCCCTAACTTAGCAGTCGTTTCCGCTTGGGCACCTGAGAATTCTGGCTATGAGGCGGATAGACGGGCGCGACTCAAGGTCGCGCGGGTGAATCAGCCGCGGTGTCGAGACTCCACTGCTTTGCGCAGGGTGTCGATCAACGCCTGGATTCGGGCGTGCTGCATTTTCATCGAAGCTTTGTTGACGATCAGCCGGGAGCTGATGTCGGCAATGAAATCCTGGGGCTCCAGGCCATTGGCACGCAGAGTGTTACCGGTGTCGACCACGTCGATGATCTTGTCCGCCAGACCGATCAGCGGCGCCAGCTCCATCGAGCCGTAGAGCTTGATGATGTCGACCTGACGGCCTTGCTCGGCATAGTAACGCTTGGCGACGTTGACGAATTTGGTCGCCACCCGTAGACGGCCCTTGGGCTCGACATCGCCGACACGGCCGGCGGTCATCAGCTTGCAGAGGGCAATTCGCAGATCCAGAGGCTCGTACAGACCCTGGCCGCCATATTCCATCAGCACATCTTTACCGGCGACGCCGAGGTCCGCGGCACCATGCTCGACATAAGTCGGCACATCGGTGGCGCGCACGATCAGCAAGCGCACATCGGCCTGGGTTGTGGGGATGATCAGCTTGCGGCTCTTGTCCGGATTCTCGGTCGGCACGATGCCCGCTTCAGCCAGAAGCGGCAGGGTGTCGTCAAGGATGCGGCCCTTGGACAGTGCGATGGTCAACATGGGAAACGTCAGTCCTTATCAAGGTACTCATGCCCGGTCGCAAACGGCGCCGGACATACATCGAGGCCGTTACCAGCCCCGACTTGAACAAAATCAACAGGCGCGTCCTTGCGCCCATGCAGCAGAAACTAGCCCGGTACGCGGCGGATCTTCGCGCCGAGCATCTGCAGTTTCTCTTCGATGCACTCGTAACCACGGTCGATGTGGTAGATGCGGTCGATCAGGGTGTCGCCTTCGGCGATCAGCGCCGAGATCACCAGGCTGGCCGAAGCACGCAGGTCGGTGGCCATTACTGGCGCGCCCTTGAGCTTTTCGATGCCGGTGACGATGGCGGTGTTGCCTTCGACCTGGATATGAGCGCCCATGCGGTGCAGTTCGTAAACGTGCATGAAGCGGTTTTCGAAGATCGTCTCGATCACCGCACCAGTGCCTTCGGCAATGGCGTTGAGGGAGATGAACTGCGCCTGCATGTCGGTCGGGAACGCCGGGTATGGAGCGGTCCGCACGTTAACGGCTTTTGGCCGCTTGCCGTGCATGTTCAGCTCGATCCAGTCTTCGCCGCAGGTGATTTCAGCACCCGATTCGCGGAGCTTTTCCAGAACGGCTTCGAGGATGGTCGGATCAGTGTCCTTGACCTTCACACGACCGCCGGTCACCGCCGCCGCCACCAGGTAGGTGCCGGTCTCGATGCGGTCAGGCATCACCTTGTATGTGGTCGGGTGCAGACGCTCGACGCCATCGATGGTGATGGTGTCGGTGCCGGCACCAGTGATCTTGGCGCCCATGGCGTTCAGGAAGTTCGCCAGGTCGATGACCTCAGGCTCGCGAGCGGCGTTCGCCAGCACGCTACGGCCCTTGGCCAGAGCGGCCGCCATCATGATGTTCTCGGTACCGGTCACGCTGACGGTGTCGAAGAAGAAGTGCGCACCGCGAAGGCCGCCTTCAGGGGCCTTGGCCTTGATGTAGCCGCCTTCGACGTCGATGACCGCGCCCATGGCTTCGAGGCCACGGATGTGCAGGTCGACCGGACGCGAACCGATGGCGCAACCGCCAGGCAGTGCGACTTCGGCTTCACCGAAACGGGCAACCATCGGGCCCAGCACCAGGATCGAGGCACGCATGGTTTTCACCAGTTCGTACGGCGCGATCAGGGTCTTGATGGTGCGCGGGTCGATTTCGACGCTGAGCTTCTCGTCGATCACCGGCTCGATGCCCATGCGACCGAACAGCTCGATCATCGTGGTGATGTCGTGCAGGTGCGGCAAGTTGGCCACGGTCACCGGGCCATCGCACAGCAAGGTGGCAGCCAGGATCGGCAGGGCAGAGTTCTTTGCCCCGGAAATGCGAATCTCGCCATCAAGACGAGCGCCACCAGTAATAATCAATTTATCCATAAGAATCTCGACGCCCTTGGGCTCAGGTGCGCTCGGCCCAGGCCGCGCTGCTGAAAAATTTCATAGTGACCGCATGGATGCTGCCATCGGTGATCCATGGGTTCAAATGGGCATAGACCTGCTGCTGACGCTTCACCGGGCTCAACGCCGCCAGTTCATCGCTAATCACGTTCAGCTGGAAATTGCAGCCTTCGCCTTCAACTTCCACCTTCGTGTTTGGCAGCTTTCCTTCAAGGAAGCTCTTCACTTCTACGGCCTGCATGCTCAACCTCAATCGGCGCCCTGTGCGCGCGGGTCGGACATCATACAAAAAAGCCCCGCGCCTGCGAACCCCGCATTCACAGGACTCTGACGGGGGGCTTCTTTATAGATGCGGTTCAGGGGTGCGCCAACAGCTCGGTCAATTCGCTGACCTGAGCGATTTCACGCATATCGTCGGGCATCGCGCGAATGCTCAGGGCCTTGCCGGCCGCCTGGGCATCGCGCATGAAGCACAGCAACAGCGACAAGCCGACGCTGCTGGACTTCTCCACCGCTGAGCAATCAACCACCAGCGCAGCCGCGTTACTGGACTTGATCAGCGCCTGCCCCTGCTTGCGCAGGTTCGGGCCTGTGCGGTAATCCAGCACGCCACTGAGCAGCAGCTCGCCGGTTTCGCTCATGCGAATGACCGACTCACTCATTGGGTTTGCTTCTCGGCGGATTTCTCGGTGACTTCCTTGGCTTTGGCGACTTCCCCGGCCCAACCGTTGATGGTCTTGTCCAGGTCGTTGCCATTGCGCTGCATCGCATCAGCGAACTGATCGCGGAACAGCTTGCCAATGTTGATGCCGTTGATGATCACGTTGCGCAGCTTCCACTCGCCGTTGATCTTCTCAAGTGTATAAGACACAGGATAGATCGCGCCGCTGCTACTCTTGACCGTCATGCCAACGCTGGTACGGTCGCCTGACTCATCCTTGGCAGGATCGACGACGATGCCCTGGTTGTCGTACTCAAGCAAAGCATTGCCATAGAACTGGAACAGGCCTTTTTTGAAGTTCTCGACAAACTTCTGCATCTGCTCGGGCGTGGCCTTGCGTGAATACTTGACCGTCATGATGCTCTTGGAAATGCCTTCGGCATCCACCACAGGCCCGACGATGGTGTTCAGCGCCGTATAAAAGTCCTGCGGGTCCTGTTTGTACTTTTCTTTGTTGGCGGCAAGATCCGCCAACAACCGGGTGGTGGTGTCCTGTACCAGATCGTGCGCGGAAGGCGCCGCCGCGGCGTTAGCCATCAACGGCAAAGCCGCGAGTATTACCAACAGGCCACGTCGCAAGATAGAGATCATTCAAAAGCTCCTCATTTGGCGTCTTTGCTAACGGTATTGAGCAGGAATTTACCGATCAGGTCCTCGAGCACCAGCGACGACTGCGTGTCGTGGATGGTTCCCCCTTCCTTGAGCAGGGTTTCTTCCCCGCCCACGCTGATACCGATGTATTTCTCACCCAACAGGCCAGCGGTCAGGATAGATGCAGTGGAGTCAGTCGGCAGATTATCTACGCGCTTTTCCAGTTGCATGGTCACCCGACCGGTGAAGCTGTCGCGATCCAGATCGATTGCGGTGACTTTGCCGATGGTGACACCGGCCATGGTCACTTTAGCTCTGACCGTCAAACCGGCGATATTGTCGAAATACGCATAAAGTTTATAAGTATCGGTGCTCGCCGTCGGAGCCAGGCCACTGACCCGCAGCGCAAGCAACAGCAAAGCCAGGATGCCAGCCAGCAAGAAAAGGCCGACACCGATTTCCAGGGTGCGGTTTTGCATCAGAAATCTCCAAACATCAAGGCGGTCAAGATAAAGTCCAGGCCAAGTACAGCCAAAGAGGCATACACCACGGTCTTGGTAGTGGCACGACTGATCCCCTCGGAAGTGGGCTCGCAGTCATAGCCTTGGAATACGGCGATCCAGGTCACGACGAAGGCAAAAACGATGCTTTTGATAATACCGTTGAGCACATCGTCGACAAACGTCACGCTGTTCTGCATGTTCGACCAGTAGGAGCCTTCATAGACACCCAGCCAGTCGACGGCCACCCACGAACCGCCCCAGATACCCACCACGCTGAAAATCGTCGTCAGCACCGGCAAGGAAATGAAACCGGCCCACAGGCGCGGGGCAATGATGTACTTGAGCGGGTCGACCCCGATCATTTCCAGGCTGGACAATTGCTCGGTGGACTTCATGTTGCCGATTTCGGCGGTCAGCGCCGACCCAGCGCGCCCGGCGAACAGCAAGGCCGTGACCACCGGCCCCAGTTCACGCAGCAGCGTCAACGCGACCATCTGCCCGACGGCCTGTTCCGAACCGTAGCTGGACAGAATATTGAACCCCTGCAGGGCTAGCACCATGCCGATGAACACCCCGGAGACCACGATGATCACCAGGGACATCACGCCCACCGAATGCAGTTGCTTGACCAGCAAGCCGAAACCGCCGCCGATGCCGCCACGACCGAGCAAGGCATGGAACAGGAACAACGCCGAACGCCCGAACACCGCCATCACATCGATGCCGGCATGACCGAAACGGCGCACCCTTTCTATTAGTGTGATCTTGCGCATCAACGCTTCCCCAGAAGATCTGCGCGGTAATCCGGCGCTGGAAAGTGGTATGCGACCGGGCCGTCGGGTTCGCCAGTCAAGAATTGACGAATACGTGGCTCATCCGATTTCATCAGATCCTTGGGCGTGCCTTGCCCCAACACTTGCCCGTCGCCCACCACGATGAGGTGGTCGGCGATGCTCGCGGTCTCGGCCAGGTCGTGGGAAACCACAATGCTGGTGATGTTCAGCGCATCGTTGAGCAGGCGGATCAAGCGCACCAGCACGCCCATGGCGATCGGGTCCTGGCCGACGAAAGGCTCGTCGTACATCAGGATTCGCGGATCGAGAGCAATTGCCCGGGCCAGCGCGACGCGACGTTTCATGCCGCCGGACAATTCGTCAGGCATCAGGTCGATGGCGCCACGCAAGCCAACAGCCTGCAATTTGAGCAGGACAATGTCGCGGATCATTTCTTCCGGCAGCGCTGTATGAACACGTAGCGGAAAAGCGACGTTCTCGAACACATCAAGGTCGGTAAACAATGCACCGCTCTGAAACAGCACACCCATGTGCTTGCGCGCATCGAACAGATCGTTGCGCGACAGTGTTGGCAGGTTCTGGCCATTGACCCAGACTTCGCCGCTGGTGGGGCGCAATTGTGCGCCGATCAGCCGCAACAGCGTGGTCTTGCCACACCCGGAAGGTCCCATGATGCCGGTAACCTTGCCGCGCGGGATGCGGATATCGATGTTATTGAAAATGCTGCGCGTACCGCGCTTGAAGGTCAGTCCCTTCAGCTCGACCGCGTAGGCGTTATCGGCACTCATCTAAACTCCTTGCGATGCAGCCTCTCACTCGGACGCCTGGCTTTCTGGCGAAAGCACATACCTCCCCGGGCAGGCCGAACTGGCGGCGAACTATATCACTGCAAAGCTCAAGCGCCCAAGGCCCAAGCCGGGCATGTTCAGCAACATGACTGCCCGAAATCATCCATTTAGAGAGGATTCGGTAACAAGGAATGACAAACCGCGACGAACTAGCGTGAGGGTTTTGATCATTACCGCTATAATCGCCGCCTTTTCATCAGGCTATTCGATTTCCGACATGAACCAATCCAGCGACCTGATTCAATCCGCACAACGCACCATCCGTTTGGAACTGGAAGCCGTACAAGGCTTGCTACCCCATATCAATGCGGATTTCGTACGTGCGTGCGAGATGATTCTGGCCAGCAAAGGCCGCGTAGTCGTGGTCGGCATGGGCAAATCGGGGCACATCGGCAACAAGATTGCCGCCACCCTGGCCAGCACCGGCACCACAGCGTTCTTCGTGCATCCGGCCGAGGCCAGCCATGGCGACATGGGCATGATCACCCGTGATGACATCATTCTGGCGCTGTCGAACTCCGGCTCCACCAACGAGATCGTCACCTTGCTGCCGCTGATCAAACGCCAGGGCATTCAAATGATCAGCCTGACCGGCAACCCCGAGTCGCCGCTGGCCAAGGCGGCGGAAGTCAACCTCAATGTAAGCGTCGAACACGAAGCCTGCCCGCTGAATCTGGCACCTACCTCGTCGACCACCGCGGCACTGGTCATGGGTGATGCTCTCGCCGTTGCCTTGCTTGAAGCTCGCGGCTTTACCGCCGAAGATTTCGCCTTTTCCCACCCGGGCGGCGCCCTTGGCCGCCGCTTGTTGCTGAAAGTGGAAAACGTCATGCATGCCGGCACCGAATTGCCGCAAGTGATGTGCGGTACGCTGCTCAAGGATGCCTTGATGGAAATGACCCGTAAGGGATTGGGCATGACCGTTGTACTGAGTACGGATGGAAAACTCGCCGGGATCTTCACCGACGGCGACCTGCGTCGCACGCTGGACCGCACCATCGATATCCACAGCACGACCATTGATGAAGTGATGACCGCCCACGGCAAGACCGCCCGCGCCGAGATGCTCGCCGCCGAGGCCCTGAAAATCATGGAAGACCACAAGATCAACGCACTGGTAGTGGTCGACAGCGAAGACCGTCCGGTCGGCGCCTTGAACATGCACGATTTGCTGCGTGCGGGAGTAATGTAATGAGCACGGACCTGCTGCAACGCGGCAAACAGATCAAACTGGCGGTGTTCGACGTCGATGGTGTGCTGACCGACGGGCGCCTGTACTTCCTCGAAGACGGTAGCGAATTCAAGACGTTCAACACCCTCGACGGCCAAGGCATCAAGATGTTGATGGCCGCCGGCGTGCAGACCGCTATCATCAGCGGCCGCAAGACCCCGGTGGTTGAACGGCGCGCGAAGAACCTCGGCATTCCGCACCTCTACCAGGGTCGCGAAGACAAACTGGTGGTGCTCGACGAACTTCTTGGCCAGCTCAACCTGAGCTATGAACAAGTGGCCTACCTGGGCGACGACCTGCCGGACCTGCCGGTGATTCGCCGCGTAGGCCTTGGCATGGCGGTGGCCAGCGCCGCCAGTTTCGTGCGCGAACACGCCCACGGCATCACCCAGGCCCGCGGTGGCGAGGGGGCCGCTCGCGAATTCTGCGAATTGATCCTGCGCGCCCAGGGCCGCCTCGATGCGGCCAACGCCGCGTACCTGTGAGCCCATCATGCTGAGCAAGAAAATTCGTAACATCCTGGTGTTCGGTTGCATCGCCGCGATTTTTGCAGCGGTCGGCTACTGGAACATCAGCCCTGAGCGTTTCCTCGACAAGCCGGTGGTGAAGGTCGATGAAACCGCGATCGACTATTACGCCATCAACGCCCACAGCGTGCAGTACCTGCCCGACGGCAAACTGCAATACGAGATGACGTCGGACAAGGTCGAACACGTCAAAGCGAGCGAGGTGACGTTGCTGACCAATCCGGACCTGAACATGTTCCGTGGCACCGAATTCCCCTGGCACGTCCAGAGCGAGCGCGGCGAAGTCAACCCGGACGGCACTCAGGTCGAGCTGATTGACTCGGTACGTATCACGCGTTTCGACGAAAAAAACCGCAAAACCCTGATTACCACCACCCGTATGACAGTGTTCCCGCAGCAGCAATATGCGCAGACCGATCAACCCGTTAGAATCGACGGCGCCGGCGGTGTATCGACAGGCAACGGAATGAAAGCGTACTTGAAAGAAAGCAGGATACACCTGCTATCGAACGTAAGAGGACAGTATGAGGCTCGTTAAAACCCTCCCTATTTTGCTCAGTCTGGGCGCAGCACTGGGAAGCGTGAGCGCCTGGGCTCTGCCGAACGATCAAGAGCAGCCTATCCGCATTCAGGCCGACGATGCCCAACTGGACGACAAGAACGGCGTTGCCACCTATAAGGGCGATGTAATCATCACCCAAGGCTCGATGAAGGT
Organism: Pseudomonas sp. TE12508; assembly: GCF_056279485.1. NCBI lineage: Bacteria > Pseudomonadati > Pseudomonadota > Gammaproteobacteria > Pseudomonadales > Pseudomonadaceae > Pseudomonas > Pseudomonas sp. TE12508. The sequence goes on from NZ_JBWCCN010000005.1 coordinate 129,897, forward strand.
CACCGGCAATACCGTGACCATCACCCGCACCCCGGCCGGCGACATCGACGTGGTAACTTCGGTGGGCAACCTCGCCTACTTCGAGCAACTGCAAACGGCGGGCGATACCAAGCCGGTCCAGGGCTACGGCGTAACTATCCAGTACCACGCCTCGCAAAACCGCGTAGTGCTGATCGATCGCGCCAAGGTCATCGATAAGGACAACAACGTCACCCAAGGCGAGAAAATCGTCTACGACACGGTCAAAAAGCTTGCGAGCGCCGGTCGCGCCACGGGTAACAAGGTCACCGAGGCACGCCCTCGCATCGACATGGTGATCCAGCCGAAGAAGAAAACCGACGAGCAAAAGGCCCAGTAATGGCAACTCTGAAAGCTCAGCATCTGGCCAAGAGCTACAAGAGCCGTCAGGTCGTGCGCGACGTCAGCCTGTCCATCGACAGCGGTCAGATCGTCGGCCTGCTTGGCCCTAACGGCGCCGGTAAAACCACCTGTTTCTATATGATTGTCGGCCTGGTACAGGCCGATCAAGGCCGCGTACTGATCGACGACCTGGACGTCAGCCACCAGCCGATGCACGGTCGTGCGAAGGCGGGCATCGGCTATCTTCCGCAAGAAGCGTCGATCTTCCGCAAACTGTCGGTGGCCGACAACATCATGGCCATCCTCGAGACCCGTAAGGAGCTCGATCAGGCCGGTCGTCGCCAAGAGCTGGAAAGCCTGCTGCAGGAATTTCACATCCATCACATCCGCGACAATCTCGGCATGAGCCTGTCCGGTGGTGAACGCCGCCGTGTGGAAATTGCCCGGGCACTGGCTACAAACCCGAAATTCATCCTCCTCGACGAACCCTTCGCCGGCGTGGACCCGATTTCGGTGGGCGACATCAAGCAGATCATCCATCACCTCAAGGCTAAAGGCATTGGCGTGTTGATCACGGACCACAACGTTCGTGAGACCCTGGATATCTGCGAAACCGCCTACATCGTCAACGATGGCCAACTGATTGCTGAAGGTGACTCCGCCACCATCCTCGCCAATGAACTGGTCAAGGAAGTGTATCTGGGCCACGAGTTCCGCCTGTAAGCACCTGAGGTGCCCGGGTCGCCGAGGGAGCGCTCGCTTCAATAAAAAATCAATAACTTTTTATTGTTACAGCGCTCTAGGCAAACACTTCAGTTTCGGGCATATAATTTGCTTATGTTTGGCGCTTCGGCGCCCTGTAGTGGATGGCGCATGTGCGCCGGCGAATAAGGTGTTAAGCCCCTGCCATGAAACCATCGCTAGTCTTGAGAATGGGCCAGCAGCTGACGATGACACCGCAGCTGCAACAGGCCATCCGCCTGCTCCAATTGTCGACCCTGGACCTGCAACAGGAAATCCAGGAGGCTCTGGAGTCCAATCCGATGCTCGAACGCCAGGAAGAAGGCGACGACTTCGATAACGCCGACCCCTTGGCCGATAGCGCCGAACAGAAACCCAACGCCGACATTCAGGAACCCTCCTACCAGGAAACCGCCCCGACGGTGGACAACCTTGAGGAAGGCGACTGGAACGAGCGCATCCCCAACGAATTGCCCGTCGACACAGCCTGGGAGGATGTCTACCAGACCAGCGCCAGCAGCCTGCCGAGCAACGATGACGACGAGTGGGATTTCACCACCCGCACATCGGTCGGTGAAAGCCTGCAAAGCCATTTGCTCTGGCAACTGAACCTGGCACCGATGTCCGACACCGATCGCCTGATCGCCGTGACCTTGATCGACTGCATCAACAATCAGGGCTACCTGGACGAAACCCTCGAGGAAATCCTCGAAGCGTTCGACCCGGAGCTGGACATCGAACTGGACGAAATCGAAGCCGTCCTGCACCGCATCCAGCAATTCGAACCCGCTGGCATCGGCGCCCGCAACCTCGGTGAATGCCTGCTACTGCAACTGCGCCAGTTGTCCGCCAAGACCCCTTGGCTGGCCGAAGCCAAGCGCCTGGTCACCGATTACATCGACCTGCTCGGCAGCCGCGATTACAGCCAGCTGATGCGCCGCATGAAGCTCAAGGAAGATGAGCTGCGCCAGGTCATCGAATTGGTCCAGAGCCTCAATCCACGCCCGGGCTCACAAATCGAGTCCACCGAAGCCGAATACGTCGTTCCCGACGTGATCGTGCGCAAGGACAACGAGCGCTGGCTGGTGGAGCTGAACCAGGAATCGGTGCCACGCCTGCGGGTCAATGCCCAATATGCCGGTTTCGTGCGCCGCGCCGATACCAGCGCTGACAACACCTTCATGCGTAATCAGCTGCAGGAGGCTCGCTGGTTCATCAAGAGCCTGCAAAGCCGCAATGAAACCCTGATGAAAGTCGCCACCCAGATCGTCGAGCATCAACGCGGCTTTCTCGAATACGGTGACGAAGCCATGAAGCCGTTGGTGCTGCATGACATTGCCGAAGCAGTCGGCATGCATGAATCGACGATTTCACGGGTGACCACGCAAAAATTCATGCATACCCCACGGGGCATCTATGAACTGAAATACTTTTTTTCCAGCCACGTCAGTACCTCTGAAGGCGGTGAATGCTCGTCCACGGCGATCCGCGCGATCATCAAAAAACTGGTTGCCGCGGAAAATCAGAAAAAGCCGTTGAGTGACAGCAAGATCGCTGGTTTACTGGAGGCACAAGGCATTCAGGTAGCCCGTCGCACCGTCGCCAAGTACCGCGAATCCCTGGGGATCGCGCCTTCCAGCGAACGGAAGCGGTTGATGTAGCCGCCGGGCTCGCCACAGCGTTCCAGTGGCAGGCATTTCTGCCTGCCGCTTTATGCACTGGCAACGAAGGAGAAGCTGTATGCAAGTCAACATCAGTGGACACCAACTGGAAGTGACCGAACCCCTGCGCACCTACATCGGCGAAAAACTCGACCGATTAGAGAGGCATTTCGACAAGATCACTAATGTGCAAGTCACGATGAACGTCGAAAAACTGCTGCAGAAGATCGAAGCCACGCTGCATATTCCCGGCGGAGAAGTGGTCGCCAATGCCGAGCATACGGACATGTATGCCGCCATCGACCTGCTGACCGACAAGCTGGATCGCCAACTTAAAAAGCATAAGGAAAAGACCCAGAGCCTCCTCCAGGGCGCGACCGGTCGTTAACACCCCCAATCCATGATCCGACTAGAAACCATCCTGACCCCCGGCCGTTCCCAAGTGAACGCGCCGGGTGGCAGTAAAAAGAAAGCCCTCGAGCAAATTGCCAACCTTATCCACCGCGAAGTACCGGATCTGGAAATGCAGGACGTCTTCGAGGCCTTGATTGCCCGTGAGAAACTCGGTTCTACCGGTTTCGGCAACGGCATCGCCATCCCCCACTGCCGGCTCAAAGGCTGCACCTCGCCAATCAGTGCGCTGCTGCACCTGGAAGCCCCTATCGATTTCGATGCCATCGACGGTGCCCCGGTTGACCTGCTGTTTGTGCTGCTGGTCCCGGAAGCCGCCACCGATGCACACCTGGAATTGCTGCGCCAGATTGCCAGCATGCTGGATCGCAAGGAAGTGCGTGAAAAACTGCGCAGCGCCCCGAGCAACCAAGCCTTGTATCAGGTTGTCCTGGACGAGCAGAACGGTCACTAATCATGCGCCTGATCATCGTCAGTGGCCGCTCCGGCTCAGGTAAAAGTACCGCCCTCGATGTGCTCGAGGACAACGGCTACTACTGCATCGACAACCTGCCTGCCGGCTTGCTGCCGGAACTGGCCGAACGCGCGCTGATTCACACCGAACTGGCACAACCGCTGGTGGCCGTGTCCATCGATGCACGCAACTTGCCAAGCCACCTGTCACGGTTCCCCGAATTGCTGGAGGAGGTCCGCAGCCGGCATATCCAGTGCGATGTGCTGTATCTGGACGCTGACGAAGAAACCTTGCTCAAGCGCTTTTCGGAAACTCGCCGTCGTCACCCGTTGAGCAGCGCCAATCGTTCGCTGGCGGAGGCGATCCAGGATGAAACCAATCTGCTGGGGCCTATCGCCGATCTGGCTGACCTCAAGGTCAACACCACCAATCTGAACCTGTATCAGCTACGCGATACCATCAAGCTGCGCCTGCTGAATCAGCCGGAGCCCGGCACTGCGTTCCTGGTGGAATCTTTCGGGTTCAAGCGTGGCATGCCGGTGGACGCCGATCTGGTGTTCGACGTGCGCTGCCTGCCCAACCCTTACTGGAAGCCGGAGCTACGGGCACAGTCCGGGCTCGATCAACCGGTGGCCGAGTACCTGGCGGCACAGCCGGACGTAGAAGAGATGTTCCAGGACATTTCCTCATACTTGCTCAAGTGGCTACCCCGCTTTGCCGCCAGCAATCGCGCCTATGTCACCATTGCCATTGGCTGCACTGGCGGGCATCACCGCTCTGTCTACCTGACCGAACGTCTGGGTCAGGTCCTGCAAAAAACCCTGAAGAACGTCCAGGTCCGCCACCGCGACCTCAGCTAAAGGATTCACATCGCGATGCCTGCTCTGGAAATCGAAATCATCAACAAGCTGGGCCTGCATGCCCGCGCGTCTGCAAAATTCGTTGGGGTAGCGGGTCAGTATCCTTGCCAGATCAGGGTTGGCCGTACACCGGAATCAATGATCGACGGCAAAAGCATCATGGCCATGATGATGCTGGCCGCTGGCAAAGGCACCACAATTCACCTGAATACCGAAGGCGAGCAGGAACAGGAAGCGCTGGATGCATTGGTGGCACTGATCAACAACTTCTTCGACGAAGGCGAATAAACAGCAAAAGATCGCAGCCTCGTTTCACTCGACAGCTCCTACGGCATCCGATCCTTGTAGGAGCTGTCGAGTGAAACGAGGCTGCGATCTTTTGATCCTGTTTTTCAAGTCAACGCTGTATCCATCACCATCATCAGACAAAACCCGATCAGCAGCCCAAGGCTGGCCAGTTTGTCGTGACCATGGCGGCGCGATTCGGGGATGACTTCGTGAGTCACCACCAGCAACATCGCACCAGCCGCCAGTGCCAGCCCCAAAGGCAACAGCAGTTCGGCCAGGCTCACCAGCCAGGCGCATAACAATGCAAAGACCGGCTCGACCAACCCTGATGCAGCACCGATCAGGAACGCCTTGACCCGCGACATCCCTGCTCCGGCCAACACCAACGCAATGACCAGTCCTTCCGGCACATCCTGCAAGGCGATGCCCATGGCCAGGCTGTCGGCGTCAGGCATGCCACCGCCCGCCGAAACGCCAACCGCCATGCCTTCGGGGATGTTGTGGGCGATGATGGCAAACACAAACAACCAGATCCGCGGTGGAATCACCGATCGCTTCAGTGTCCCCACGAGCATTTCGGGCGTAGCGCCAGACACCCTGCGATCCACCAGAAACAACCCGAATGCGCCCAGAAGGATGCCGAAGCTGATCAGGCCGCTGGCCGCCCAAGGCGTCAGCCCGAGGTTTTCTGCCGCGGCAATGCCCGGCACGATCAGCGAAAACGCCGTCGCGGCGAGCATCACCCCGGCTCCGAAACCGAGCAATATGTCGCTGACAGCCTGAGGTATCTGCCGAATCACCAGCACCGGCACCGCGCCCAAAGCCGTACCCAAGGCACAAATCGCCCCGCCTTGCAGGGCGCGCTGCAGTTTCGGTTCGAGGTCCAGCCAGCTCAGCCCTTGGGCAGCCAATAACGTCATACCCGCCAGCAGTAACAGCGATCCCAGTGCGTAACGAAACATTCGTCCACTTCCGACCGCCAGTGTTTCAGTGCCCATAGTCAGCCCTGGATTGTTTTATAGAGACTTAGGGGGGCGCTCTCAACTAGTTCCCCCTCCGCGTTGTCGCCTTAAAGCGGGCCAGGCAAGGCGCAGGCCGCTGGGAATGGTTGTTCCCTTTCCAAGGCCTGCTGTTGTGCAGGGCTGCGTTGCTCGAAGCTTATTTGGAATGACCAAACCACGCTTCTCGCGCCTTGCCCTGCACAACAGCAGACCCGGCGCGGAGGGGAAACTAGTTGAGAACGCCCCCTAAACCAGCGCAGCCTGATAACGCGCAGCGACTTCAGGCCAATTGATCACGTTGTAGAACGCATTGATGTAATCCGGACGACGGTTCTGATAACGCAGGTAATAAGCATGTTCCCAGACGTCCAGGCCGAGGATCGGCGTATTGCCGTTCATCAACGGGCTGTCCTGGTTGCCGCTGCTTTCAACGATCAAGATCTTTTGCGGCGTCACACTCAACCAGGCCCAACCGCTGCCAAAACGGGTCAACGCAGCTTTGGTGAAGGCCTCCTTGAAGCTGTCGAGACCACCCAGCTGTTCGTCGATCGCCTTGGCCAGCGAGCCTTCAGGTTGGCCTCCGCCGTTGGGTGCCATCACTTCCCAGAACAACGAATGGTTGGCATGCCCACCGCCCTGATTGATCACTGCAGCACGGAGCTTTTCCGGCAATTGCTGGACAGCCGCCACCAGTTTTTCCACCGGCCATTCAGCAAATTCAGTGCCTTCGACTGCAGCGTTGAGGTTGTTGATGTAGGTCTGGTGGTGTTTGGTGTAGTGGATTTCCATGGTTTGCGCATCGATGTGCGGCTCCAGGGCGTCGTAGGCGTACGGCAAGGCGGGCAAGGTAAAAGCCATTTCAATGAACTCCATGTTGTAAGGGCGCAGGCTGATGCGAGGTCGAAGCGGTGTCGGTGCGCAGCAATCTGTGGGTGCGCGGATACTCGCCGTGTTCGCTGATGAAATTCAGCAGCTCGACATAGGTTTTGCTGCTCTGGCGTAGCGCGGCTTCACGCAAGGCCGGCGCCAGTCGCGGGTCCTGCATGGTCTGCAAAAGCCGTTGATGGATCGCGCACAGGTACTCGGCGCTCTCCTCCGGCTGGTTCAGACGCAGGTGCAGGTCCGCCAGGTTATGGTGGGAAATCACGCAAGCCGCCACCGCTTCGTCGGCATCCGCCCAGCGCTCGAACAACACCTGGGCCAGGGCCAATGCCTGCAAGTAGGCCTCGCGGGCATCGACCAGCTCGCCCAGCATGAAACAGCGATTTGCTCTTTCGATCGTGCGTTTCCAGTGCTCCATGGTGAGCCTCCAAAGCGGTAACAGTGATTACACGCCGCCTGCGGTGAGCTTCTCTGGGTTGAGCAATTCTTCCAGTTGGCTGCGCGTCAGGTCGGTGTGTTCCAGGGCGACATCGATTACCGGCCGGCCCTGCTGATAAGCCTTCTTGGCAATCTCAGCAGCTTTTTGGTAACCAATGATCGGGTTGAGTGCGGTGACCAGAATCGGATTGCGCGACAGCGCTTCCTTGAGCCGGGCCTCGTTGACCTTGAAGCTGGCAATAGCCTTGTCGCCCAGCAGACGGCTGGCGTTGGCCAGCAACTCGATACTGCTCAGCAGGTTCTGGGCGATGATCGGCAGCATGACGTTCAGCTCGAAATTGCCCGACTGACCGGCGACGGTGATCACCGTGTCGTTGCCAATCACCTGAGCGGCGACCATGGCGGTGGCTTCGGGGATCACCGGATTGACCTTGCCGGGCATGATCGACGAACCGGGCTGCAAGGCTTCGAGTTCGATTTCACCGAGCCCGGCCAACGGGCCGGAATTCATCCAGCGCAGGTCATTGGCGATTTTCATCAAGGAAACCGCCGTGGCCTTGAGCTGCCCTGAAACGCTGACCGCCGTGTCCTGCGAGCCGATTAGCGCAAACAGGTCCTTGCCCGGCGTGAACTGCACCTGCGTCAGTTGGCTGAGTTGCTGGCTGAAACGCGCCGCAAACTCTGGATGGGCATTGATCCCGGTACCCACCGCCGTGCCGCCCTGGGCCAGGGATTGCAGGCTTGGCAGCAGATCCTGCAGGTGACCGATATTGGCCTTGAGCTGTTGCGCCCAGCCATTGAGCACCTGACTCATGCGCACAGGCATGGCGTCCATCAAATGGGTACGCCCGGTTTTGACGAACGGATGAACCTGCTCGGCCTTGTGCTCGATCACCTGCACCAGATGCACCAGCGCCGGCAGCAACTGCTCATGCAAGCTCAACGCGGCGCTGACATGGATGGTGGTCGGGATGATGTCGTTGCTGCTTTGGCCGCAATTGACGTGATCGTTGGGATTGACCGGCTCGCCCAACAAGCGGCTGGCCAGGGTGGCGATCACTTCGTTGGCGTTCATGTTGGAACTGGTGCCGGAACCGGTCTGGAAGATATCCACCGGGAAGTGCTGCATGAAGTCGCCCTCAAGCAGTCCTTGAGCGGCGTCGACGATCGCCTTGCCCTGGGATTCGCTGATCTGTTTGAGTTCGACGTTGGCTCGGGCGGCAGCGGCCTTGGCCAGAATCAGCGCCCGGATGAACTGCACGGGCATCGGTTTGCCGCTGATCGGGAAGTTATCCACTGCGCGCTGGGTTTGCGCGCCGTACAAAGCATCAATCGGGACATTTAACTCGCCCATGCTGTCGCGTTCGATACGTGTGTTATTCATCAGGAGATCCTTGCACCAGTTCTATGAGAGGAATCGAAGGTTGCAACTCGCAAGTCGCCAATTGCCACGCGTAGCTTTGCCAACGTTTGAGGCGGCATTTGCAGAGTGACTGCCGTTCGAGATCGCGCAACGGCCGCCAGGCCTGGTCGAGACACAAGCTGCGCCAGTGCCAGGGCAGCGCGACGTCGGCGGCCGTGTCGAGCAATAAACGGAAGGAAGTTTCGGCGATGGTCCAGGGAGCGGTGGCCGTGCAACACGCCAGATACCGGCCTTCGGCCAGGTAATGTTCAATCAGGCGCGGCTCGTCAGGGTCCATGGCGCAACGGATCTGGCGACTCATCCAGCGCCAGCTTTCGAGGTAAGGCTGCTCGTGCAAGGCAGAACTCATAATCCGGGCTCATTCGGTAATGAGATTTATTATTAGATGATAATGAGAACCAAAACAAGGTCTACAGCCCACACCGATCATGTGGGAGCGAGCCTGCTCGCGATATTGGCGGAACATTCGCCAACTTTGTCGACTGACACATCGCTATCGCGAGCAGGCTCGCTCCCACAGGGGAACACTGCAAGGCGCATAAAAAAGGCGCGCCACCCAACGGTGGCGCGCCTTTTTGTGCAGCGATCTGAGGCTTAGCTACCCGCCACCGTCATCCGCTCGATCAACACCGACCCGGTGCGAATATTGCTGCGCAGTTCCAGGTCATTACCAACTGCGATGATCTGCTTGAACATGTCACGCATATTGCCGGCGATAGTCACCTCCTGCACCGCGAACTGGATTTCGCCGTTCTCGACCCAGAAACCCGCCGCGCCCCGGGAATAATCGCCAGTGACCATGTTCAGGCCCTGCCCCATCAGTTCGGTGACCAGCAAGCCTCGGCCCATGCGGCGCAGCAAGGCTGCCTGATCTTCATCGCCGTGGGTGACGAACAGGTTGTGCACGCCGCCGGCGTTGGCGGTGCTCGGCATGCCTAGCTTACGACCGGAGTAGGTGCCGAGTACGTAGGACACCAACTCGCCCTTCTCCACGAAGGGCTTGGCGTAGGTCGCCAGGCCATCGCCGTCGAAGGCCGAACTGCCCAAGGCGCGCATCAAATGCGGACGCTCATCGATGGTCAGCCATTCCGGGAAAAGCTTCTGCCCCAGGGTGCCTTCGAGGAACGAGGATTTGCGGTACAGACTGCCACCGGAAATCGCCGACAGGAAACTGCCGAACAAGCCACCGGCCAGTTCCGCAGAAAACAGCACCGGCACTTCGCAAGTCGGCACCGGACGCGCGCCCAGGCGGCTCGCCGCCCGTTGCGCGGCACGTTGGCCGATGCTCTCTGGAGAGGCCAGCAAATTGCCCTGACGGTTCACGTCATACCAGTAATCGCGCTGCATCTGGCCATCGGCTTCGGCGATCATCACGCAACTGAGGCTGTGACGAGTCGACGCGTAGCCACCGATAAAACCGTGGCTGTTGCCGTAAACCCGGCAGCCCTGGTGAGTGCTGAGGGTGGTGCCGTCGGCATTCTTGATCCGGCTGTCGGCGGCAAACGCCGCCGCTTCACAGGCCAGGGCCTGCTCGATGGCTTGCTCCGGGGTAATGTCCCATTGATGAAACAGGTCGAAATCCTGCAGATCCTTGGCCATCAGCGCGGCATCCGCCAGGCCCGAGGCTTCGTCTTCAGACGTGTGCTTGGCGATGGCGAGTGCCGCGGCGACGGTTTCGTGAATCGCTTCCGGGCCGCTGGCCGATGTGCTGGCCGAGCCCTTGCGCTGGCCTACGTACAAGGTGATGCCGAAGCCCTGATCGCGATTGAACTCAACGGTTTCGACTTCCCGCTGACGCACCGTGGTCGACAAGCCCTGCTCCAGCGACACGGCCACTTCACAGGCACTGGCGCCCTGGCGCTTGGCTTCAGCGATGATCTGCTCGACTTGTTCTTGCAGTGCCGGCAACGCTTGTGGGCCGACGCTTTCAACTGCACTCATGCTGTTCTCCACTCAAATTCTGCTTTCGGCTGGGGCCTTCGAGCGACCGGGCCGGACAAGCGGCCCCCGACTGGTTATCATGGCGGCGTTTCTTTGCGGACGGCCACCATGGTTGATTCTTACGACGACTCCCTCGATACGGGAGAAAAAAGCAAATCCCAGGTTAAACGCGAGCTGCATGCTCTGGTTGACCTCGGCGAGCGCCTTACAACGCTCAAGCCTGACTTGCTGGCAAAACTGCCATTGACCGACGCTATGCGCCGGGCCTTGGCCGATGCGCCCAAGCACACCGCGAATATCGCGCGTAAACGGCACCTTATGTTCATCGGCAAACTGATGCGCGATCAGGACACTGACGCCATTCTGACTCTGCTCGATCAACTCGATGCCTCCACTCGGCAGTACAACGAACGTTTCCATGGCCTGGAACGCTGGCGCGATCGCTTGATCGCGGGCGACGATGCAGTCCTGGAGAAGTTCGTGCTCGACTACCCGGAAGCTGATCGTCAGCAATTGCGCTCCCTGATCCGTCAGGCCCAGCACGAACTGGCGACCAACAAGCCACCGGCTTCGAGCCGTAAAATCTTCAAGTACATCCGTGAGCTGGACGAGACTCAACGCGGTCTGCGTTAAGTCCCGAATCGGGTGAGTCGCTACGCGGTTCACCCGAAGCTCCATCCCTCAAGATCCTGTGCCACCCACAGTGATCGCATCGATTTTCAGCGTTGGCTGGCCGACACCCACCGGCACCGACTGCCCATCCTTGCCACACGTGCCCACACCGCTGTCCAGCGCCAGATCGTTACCGACCATCGACACCTTGCTCATGGCTTCCGGCCCGTTGCCGATCAACGTCGCACCTTTGACCGGGGCAGTAATCTTGCCGTCTTCGATCAGGTACGCCTCGCTGGTGGAGAACACGAACTTGCCGCTGGTGATGTCCACCTGGCCACCGCCGAGGTTGGCGCAGTAGATGCCGCGCTTCACCGAGGCGATGATTTCCGCCGGGTCGCTTTCGCCACCGAGCATGTAAGTGTTGGTCATGCGCGGCATCGGCAGGTGCGCATAGGACTCCCGACGACCGTTGCCGGTGCGGGCCACGCCCATCAGACGCGCATTAAGCTTGTCCTGCATATAACCTTTGAGCACGCCGTTTTCGATCAGCGTGGTGCACTCGGTCGGGGTGCCTTCGTCGTCGACGCTCAGCGAACCACGGCGCCCGGCGAGGGTGCCGTCATCGACGATGGTGCAGAGCTTCGAGGCAACCATCTCGCCCATGCGCCCGCTGTAGGCCGAACTGCCCTTGCGGTTGAAATCGCCTTCCAGGCCATGACCGACAGCTTCGTGCAGCAACACGCCTGACCAACCGGAACCCAACACCACCGGCAACGTACCGGCCGGGGCCGGGATCGCTTCCAGATTCACCAGCGCCTGACGCAACGCTTCGCGGGCATAGCCCATGGCGCGGTCGTCGCTGAGGAAATAGCGGTAATCGGTACGACCGCCACCGCCATGACCGCCGCGTTCACGACGACCATTCTGCTCGACGATCACGCTGACGTTGAAACGCACCAGTGGTCGCACATCCGCCGCCAGCCCGCCGTCGGTGGAAGCAATCAAAATCCGCTCCCAGACCCCGGCCATGCTCACGGTGACTTGCTGGATACGCGGGTCGAGGGCGCGAGTCGCCACGTCGATGCGCTTGAGCAGTTCGACTTTCTCGGCACGGGTCATCACTTCCAGCGGGTTGTCCGGCCCGTACAATTGGGCGACATCCTGGGTGGTGAATGCCTGCACAGTGCCGTTCTGCCCGGCCCGGGAGATCGAACGGGCCGCACGGGCAGCCGCGCCCAGTGCTTCGAGGGTGATCGCATTGCTGTAGGCGAAACCGGTTTTTTCACCCGATTGCGCACGCACGCCGACACCCTGGTCGAGGTTAAAGCTGCCTTCCTTGACGATCCCGTCTTCCAGTGCCCAGGACTCGGAAATTTGCCCCTGGAAATACAGGTCGGCGGCATCGATGCCCGGGCCGGCCAGATCGCCGAGCACACCTTGCAGGCTCTCGATCGTTACGCCGCCGGGCGCCAGGAGGTGTTCACTGACGGAGGACAACAACTCGCTCATATGCTTTACGCCTTAAATTCGTCGTTCTGATGCAGGTCGCTGGGCGCCCTGCGAGAAAAAGCGCCGGTGAGTGGACACCGGCATCCGCGCCCTGATAGACGCCTGTTCGCTGCTGTCGCGTTGGGCCAGCAGCACGGCCTCGCCTTGATCCTGTTGCGCCAGCACACGTCCCCATGGGTCGATAATCGCGGCATGACCAAAGGTTTCTCGTGGCCCCGGATGCATCCCACCCTGAGCGGCCGCGAGCACATAACACTGAGTCTCGATAGCCCGCGCGCGAATCAGCACATCCCAATGGGCCGCGCCGGTCACCGCGGTAAAGGCCGACGGCGCGGTAATCAATTCCGCGCCGGCCGCACGCAATTCGCTGTACAGCTCCGGGAAACGCAGGTCATAACACACCGTCAGGCCGACTCGACCGACCGGAGTGTCGGCAATAACCACACCACTGCCATAAGCATAGTCATCGGATTCGCGATAACGCCCGCGATTATCCGCCACGTCTACGTCGAACAGGTGCAGCTTGTCATACCGTGCAACGGTTTCGCCGCGGTCATCCACCAGCAACGAGCATGCATGCACTTTGGCCGTCGGTTGATCCACTGGCGGCAACGGCAATGTGCCGGCCACTATCCATAACTTGAGGTCGCGGGCGGTCTGTTTCAACCACGGCAGGATCGGGCCTTCGCCCAAGGCTTCGGCGCGGCCGATGTCAGCAATGTCGCGCCGGCCCATGGCAGCGAAGTTTTCCGGCAGCACGGCAAGCCGCGCGCCACCGGTCGCCGCCTGCTCAAGCAGACGACGGGCCTGGGCCAGATTGACCAGCACGTCGCTCTGGCTGACCATTTGAATCACCGCTACAGACATGGCCTATTCCCTATGTGAAATCTACGCATACCTGTAGGAGCTGCGGAGTGAAACGAAGCTGCGATCTTTTGACCTTGAACTTTGAAGTCAAAAGATCGCAGCCTGCGGCAGCTCCTGCAGGGGTATGCGGCGTCGCATGAAAACATGCTACTCCATAGGCCCAAAGAGTGCTTTTTCAAAAGAATTCAAAAAGGCTTGTCGAAGGTGATTTTCGGATCTTTCCATGGGCCTTTGACGGTGTATTTGACGCTGGCATAGCGCGCCACGCGGTCACCGATCAGCTTGTCGATCAGGAACAGCGCCCCGCCGACGGCCGGTGCACCGACGATCAGCGCGGCAATCGGCAGATTGTTGGTCACCGGTAAAGTCACCAACAACTTGGCATCGATCTGATCACCCACCAGGTCCAGCGTGCCATTGAGCTCCACATTGCTCGACGGCCCGGTCAGCAGAATGGGTTCACGGGTCACGTAGACGCCGTTACTGGCAACCAGCAAGCCTTTGACCCGGTCATAGCTCAAGCCTTTGCCGAACAGGTCGGAAAAGTCCAGGCGCAAGCGGCGGCCAATGGAGTTGAAGTTGAGCAGGCCAAATACCCGCAGCGCCTGAGCGCTGCCCTCGACTTCAACAAACTGACCTTTATTCAGTGACGCATCAAGGCTGCCGGAGAAGCGTTTGGTGGCCAGCCACGCGGGTGACCCAGGCCAACGACCATCGACGTCCATGTGAAACTCTTCGCTGGTGACGCTCGGTGCAAAACCCCAGCCCTTGAGCACGTCGGCAAGGTTCTTGCCACTGACTCGGCCCTTGTACCAACTGCTGGAGTTACCCGGCACGCCTTCCCAGCCACCGCTGCCCCGCAAGAGAATGCCCTTGAGGCCCAGATCAAGGGCATTGAAGGCGACGCCCTTGTCGGTCGGCCGAACCTTCAGGTGCCACCCGCCCACCAGATCCGGCCCCTGGAACAGCTGATTAATAGTGACATCCAGCGCCGGGATCTTCGTCGGGTCCACCGTGGCCAGCGGATCCGGCGAATTCTCGTCAGCCAGCGCGGTAGGGTCTCGTGCCGGCAAACGTACGTATTGCAGATTGACCGCAATCGGTGCGGCTTTCGCATCGGGAATTCCGACGCTGCCCTTGGCTTGCTGACTGTCGAGTTGCAAGGCCCACGCGGTCGGTTTACGCGTCAACTGCACCGACGCCTGATCGAGGGTGGTGCCGAAACCAGTGAGTTTTCCAACCTTCAAATCCGCGCCACTGAGCAACTGTTTGGCACTACCGCCAGGATCCTGGCCAGCGTATTTGCTCACCAGATCCTGCCAAGGGGCGAGATCCAGCTCGGACAGTACCCCACGCACGCGCAAGCCTTTGGCGCCGGGCAACACGGCACTGCCGCCACCGAGAAACAACTCGCCGCGACCGTCGGCGAAATTGCCGGTCGGTGCCGCAAACGTGAAACTCGCCAGTTCACCATAGGTGGCCCAGTAACGCCGCTCCGGCCCCTGCAGGGTCATGCGGAACACGGTATCGCGCCCGACATCGGCCGCCATGCCGAACGGTGCCGGCAAATCCACCGCCACGCCTTTGAGGTTGGAGCTGACCATCAATTGGCTGTCTGCGCCATCAAGGTTCAGTTGCAGCTGATAAGGGATCGTCCCCGTCACCGGCAATGGCTGAGTGACATTCAGCCATTCAGTCAGTTTTTTGACCTCGACCTCACTCGTCGCCGCGACCCGAGTGTTGAGCTTGCCCGGGCTACCTTCAGCGAAGATCTGTGCGGTCACCGGCTTGTCGAAGGCTCGCGCCGTGATCTTTTGCCCGCTCAGCCCCTTGGTGCTGTCGAAACGGAAATCACCCTTGAGGTGCGTCAGTTCCAGGGTGGGCTCACTGAGCTTCAAACGGGCCTTGGCGGTTTTGAAGTCGACGAGGATTTTCGGCTGCTCGCCTTTGACCAGCGGGATATCGAGTTTGAGCTTGCCTTGCAGATCGCCCTCGCCTTCCCAGCCAGCGAACGTGTCGGCGGTGCCGATTGGCGCTTCTTGCAGAATCTTCAGGCCATCGCCCAACCCGCCAGCGAACGCGCCATCGAGGAACAGATGAGTGCTCTGCCCGGCAGGCACACGAGGAATATTGACGTAGACGTCGCTGACCTGGGTGTCGAGCAATTGGCCCTCGCTCGCGAGGATCCGCACGCCGCTGTCTTCGATGAACACATCGCCGCTGACCTTGCTGACATGCGGCCAGCCCGGCTGAAACGCCAGCTCGGCATCGTGGACCTTGAAAAACAGGCTGATGCTGCGAGCCGTTTCGGCGGCGCCGTGGTTCAGCGAGCCCTGGTACTGGAAGAAGCCTTCATCCACGGCGCCTTTGAGAATCGCGGTACGCAGCCATTCGTCCAGCCCCGGGCTGAGAACCGTCGGCAGGTACTTGGCGGTGTAGCGACCGTCGCCGTCGACCAGGCCGACCCGCAGGTCCATGTAGTCTTCCTGGGTGTGATCGAAATGCAGGCGGATCAGGAAATCGCCGGCAATCTTGCCCTCCTCGCCCAGCACCTTCAGGTACGGTGCGATCAGGGTGAAAGCTTCTTTGTCGAGTTTCCAGGTCAACCGGGCGTTGGCCTGAATGTATTGCCATGGTTTGGCGAAAATCGGGTCCAGATGCAGGGAGAAATCCTTGCTGTCCATGCGCAGTTCGCCCTGCCCGAGGTCGCCGCGGATGCTGCCACTGACATTTCGCACCGCTGGTGCACCGCGATAGGCGTCGAAGCCGACCTTTTCCAGATTGGCGGCAAAGCTGAATTTGCTGTCATCGGTAGCGGCTGGGCGGAAGTCGATCAGCACGTTGCGCAAAACTCCGGTGACCTTGAGCCGCTCGACCGCCGTGGCGACACCTTCGGGCAGTGGGCCCAGCGCGTTCAGCAGCGGAGTGAGCGGTGTGAGATCGAGACGGTCGGCTTGCAGGTGCAAGAGCTCTGGCACCTTGTCTGTCGCGGCAGTTTGTTGAAATTGCAGTTTCGATTCCCAGCGGGTGTCACCCAGGCTCATCGCCAGAGAATCCAGGGTCACTTGAACGCCTCTGGAACTGCGCTGGAAATACCCGTTCAGCGCCAGATTATTGATCTGGATCGGCTTGCGCTCGGCATAGGCGCCCTTGAGTTGCGGCGCGTTCAAACGAATCGCGGCGCGTTGCACGGTGCCCTTGCTCCAGTTAATCCAGAACTCGCCACCGGCCTTGATCTCGGAAAAATTCCATTGCTGGGTCAGGCGCTCGGGCAACCATTTCGACCAATCACTTTGCGGCAGGCTCAGGTAAGCGTCCGCTTCGCCGTCCTTCCATTGGGCAGCGCGCAAACGGGTGCGCAGGCTCATCGCCACCGGCTGGCCGTCGGGCAGGGTCAAACGGGCATCGAGCCGCTGGCGGGATGGACCGGTTTTCAGATTCAGGCCGACGTACGTCAGGGTCAGCGGCGACTCCCCCAACGGCTGCAAAGTGATCTGGCTATCGAGTACCGACAGCTGCTGGACCATCTGCATGCGATTGAGCAGTTGCTCCGGGTTCAGCGGCTGGTCCTGCTGCACTGGCAAACCTTCCAGCGCCCAATGACCGTCCTCACCTTCCTTGAGGCTGATCTTCAGGCCGTTGAGTTCCAGGTGTGCAATGCGCACTTCGCGCGCCAGCAGGCTGGCCCAGAGATCCGGCACCGCGCGCACTTGATCCAGGCGCAAGGCATTGGAACCCTCGCCGACCATCACATCATGGGCCAGCAGGACCGGGGCGAGGCCGCTCCAGTTGCCTTCCAGCTTGCCGATCTGCAGGGGCATGCCCAAGGCATCGCTGGCTTTGTCTTCGACGTCGGCACGGTACTCGGCCACCAGCGGCGTCAGCTCTCGGCCGAGGCTGACGAACAGCGCCATCAGCACTAAAACCAACGCACACAGGCCCAGACCCCAGCGGGTCAGTGCGGCCAAAATGCGTGTCAGACGCTCCATGTCACTTGGCTCCCATGGCAAAAATACTGCAAAAAGCTGAGGCCAGCCGTTTTAGTGGAGGTGAAACACAACGATTCAGAGCAACACCACGTCGTATTGTTCCTGGGAGTACATGGTTTCCACCTGGAACCGAATGGTGCGCCCGATAAAGCCTTCGAGCTCGGCGACGTTGCCCGACTCTTCGTCGAGCAAGCGGTCGACCACTTTCTGATTCGCCAGCACCCGATAGCCTTCAGCCTGATAGGCCCGGGCCTCACGCAGGATTTCGCGGAAGATCTCGTAGCACACGGTTTCCGGGGTCTTGAGTTTGCCGCGACCCTGGCAGCTGCTGCACGGTTCGCACAGCACTTGCTCAAGACTTTCACGGGTGCGCTTGCGGGTCATCTGCACCAGGCCCAACTCGGTAATGCCGATGATGTTGGTCTTGGCGTGATCGCGTTCCAGTTGCTTCTCGAGGGTTCGCAACACCTGACGCTGATGCTCTTCATCTTCCATGTCGATGAAGTCGATGATGATAATCCCGCCCAGATTACGCAGGCGCAGCTGACGGGCAATGGCGGTGGCGGCTTCGAGGTTGGTCTTGAAGATGGTTTCTTCGAGGTTGCGATGACCGACAAAGGCCCCGGTATTGACGTCGATGGTGCTCATGGCTTCCGCTGGATCGACCACCAGATAGCCGCCGGATTTGAGCGGTACCTTGCGCTCCAGGGCTTTCTGGATTTCGTCTTCGACACCGTACAGGTCGAAGATCGGCCGTTCGCCAGGGTAATGCTCCAGACGGTCGGCAATCTCCGGCATCAATTCGGCGACGAATTGCGTGGTTTTCTGGAAGGTTTCCCGGGAATCGATGCGGATCTTCTCGATCTTCGGGCTCACCAGGTCACGCAAGGTGCGTAGCGCAAGGCCGAGGTCTTCGTAAATCACACTCGGCGCGCTGATGGTCTTGATCTGTTCGTTGATCTGGTCCCAGAGCCTGCGCAGATAGCGGATATCCATGAGGATTTCATCGGCCCCGGCGCCTTCGGCAGCAGTACGCAAAATGAAACCGCCGGCCTCCTTGATGCCTTCTTTGGCCACGCAGTCGGTGACCACCTGCTTGAGACGTTCGCGCTCGGCTTCGTCCTCGATCTTCAGGGAAATGCCGACGTGGGCGGTGCGCGGCATGTACACCAGATAGCGCGACGGAATCGACAGTTGCGTGGTCAGGCGTGCGCCTTTGGAGCCGATCGGGTCCTTGGTGACTTGCACCACCAGGCTTTGACCTTCATGAACCAGCGCACTGATGCTTTCGACCGTCGGGCCTTCGCGAAGAGAAATCTCCGAGGCATGAATGAACGCGGCGCGGTCCAGACCGATATCGACGAAGGCGGCCTGCATGCCTGGCAATACCCGCACGACTTTGCCTTTATAGATGTTGCCGACGATCCCGCGCTTTTGCGTGCGCTCGACATGGACCTCTTGCAGGACACCGTTTTCAACCACCGCCACGCGCGATTCCATCGGCGTGATGTTGATCAGGATCTCTTCACTCATGGCAGGGTCTCGTTCAGGCATGTTCACGATAATGGCCGCATCTTGTCAGTACGACGCTCAACGCGCGTTAAAGGTTTGCCAACAGGGTATGCCGAAATGGCCGAGCAGCTCGCAGGTTTCGCACAACGGCAATCCGACCACCGCCGAGTAGCTGCCATTAAGCCCGGCGACGAACACCGCGCCCAGTCCTTGAATCCCGTAACCGCCCGCCTTGTCCCGGGGTTCGCCGCTGGCCCAATAGGCCGCGGCTTCGGCACGGTCGATGGTGCGAAAACGCACCAGGCTGCGCACCACCGAAGACTCGCAACGCTCGCCATTGCGCACCGCAATCGCGGTCAGCACTTCATGTTCGCGCCCGGACAACAGCATAAGCATGGCGCATGCGTCGGCTTCGTCCACCGGCTTGCCGAGAATTTTCCCGTCCAGCACCACGGCGGTGTCGGCACCCAGCACGCAGAAATCGGCGTCGGACACGACCGTGCCATGCCCGGCCTCGGCCTTGCCGCGCGCCAGACGCTCGACATAGGCCAATGGGCATTCTTCAGGTAAGGGGGTTTCATCGATGTCCGCGCTGATGACGGAGAACGACACGCCGATTTGCGTGAGCAGTTCACGCCGACGCGGCGAGCCTGAGGCGAGGTACAGCTGTTTCATCAAGACATCTCCCTGCTAGCGCCCTGTCTCACAAATACTGTTCCTTTTTGTCGAGACAGGGCACCGGTGCGAGCACATGCCTGACCGAATTAATTGATTTTGTAGCGTCGACGCAAACCGCGCAAACCGTAGCTGATCCAGGGCCAGAGCAACGCACTGACCAGTGCCGGCAACACCAGTGCCAGGGTCGGCTGACGATTGCCGGTCAGGGCGCTCAGCCACAACTGAACCAGTTGGGCGAGGCCGAAGATCACCAGGATCACCAGGCTCTGTTGCCACATCGGGAACATGCGCAGGCGCTGTTGCAGCGATAGCACCAGGAAGGTAATGAGTGTGAGGATCAACGCGTTCTGGCCCAGCAACGTGCCATACAGCACATCTTCGGCCAGCCCCAGGCACCAGGCGGTCACCATGCCGACTTTCTGCGGCAGGGCCAGCGCCCAAAAGGCCAACAGCAAGGCCAGCCATAGAGGCCGCAGGATTTCCATGAATTGCGGCAACGGCGAAACGCTGAGCAGCATGCCAATGGCAAAGGTCAACCAGACCATCCAGCCATTTCGGGAGGAAGTGGTACCGCCCATTATTCTCTTCCCCCAGTGGTAGCCGGCGCGGAGACAGGCGGTTTGGCAGCTGGCTTCACGGCAGCGGGTTGGGCCGCCGGTGGTTTGACGGCGGCCGGTGCCGACGCGGGTGGCTTACTGGCAGCATGAGGAGCGGCTGCCGGGGTTGCGGCAGCAGGTGCAGCCGCCGGAACAGCCGGAGCAGCAACGGCAGCCGGTACCACCGACACGGCAGGTTTGGGCACGGTTGCGGGAATGATCGGCCCACCGCCATGCTGGTCCAGCGCTTCCTGAGCCTGGGCGGCGTCGTTGGCGCGTTCCTCAGGCGTGCGTCCGTCACTGAATACCAACAACAGATAACGGCTGCGGTTCAATGCAGCGGTCGGCACCGCACGGACGATGGCGAACGGTTGACCGGAATCGTGAATCACTTCCTTGACCGTCGCCACCGGGTAACCCGCCGGGAAACGCTGACCGAGGCCGGAGCTGACCAGCAAATCGCCTTCTTTGATGTCGGCGGTATCGGCCACATGACGCAGCTCAAGGCGCTCCGGGTTACCGGTGCCGCTGGCAATCGCCCGCAGACCGTTACGGTTCACCTGCACCGGAATGCTGTGAGTGGTGTCAGTCAGCAACAGTACGCGGGAGGTATACGGCATCAACTCGACCACCTGCCCCATCAGGCCGCGGGCATCGAGCACCGGCTGACCGAGGATCACACCGTCGCGCTCACCTTTATTGATGATGATGCGATGGGTAAAGGGGTTGGGGTCCATGCCGATCAACTCGGCCACTTCGACCTTTTCGTTGACCAGCGCGGAAGAGTTGAGCAACTCGCGCAGCCGAACGTTCTGCTCGGTAAGGGCGGCCAGCTTTTGCATGCGCCCCTGCAACAGCAGGTTTTCGGTTTTGAGTTTTTCGTTTTCGGCGACCAGTTCGGTCCGGCTGCCAAATTGGCTGGCCACACCTTGCCATAGCCGCTGCGGCAGGTCGGTGATCCAGTAAGACTGCATCAGCACCAGCGACATTTGGCTACGCACTGGCTTGAGCAGTGTGAAGCGGGCATCGACCACCATCAGCGCGACCGATAGCACGGCCAGCACCAACAAGCGCACGCCCAGTGAGGGGCCTTTGGTGAAAAGCGGTTTAATAAGCCGCTCCTCCCAGGCAAATGTTCTCTTTATTCATACGGCATCAAACCGGCCTGGATGCAGACTGACAGAAGATAAACGCAACAGGCAGCACTGCAAAGTGCTGCCTGCGCGCTCAACAGCATAGAGGCGATCCGGCGACTTACTCGCTGGAAAGCAGATCCATGGTGTGTTTATCCATCATTTCCAATGCACGGCCACCGCCGCGTGCAACGCAGGTCAACGGGTCTTCGGCGACGATCACCGGCAGACCGGTTTCCTGGGCCAGCAACTTGTCGAGGTCGCGCAGCAAGGCGCCACCACCGGTCAGTACCAGACCACGTTCGGCGATATCCGATGCCAGCTCCGGAGGCGATTGCTCCAGTGCACTTTTCACGGCCTGAACGATGGTGGCCAGGGACTCTTGCAGAGCTTCCAGCACTTCATTGGAGTTCAGGGTGAATGCGCGTGGAACGCCTTCGGCCAGGTTACGGCCACGAACGTCGACTTCGCGAACTTCGCCGCCCGGGTAAGCCGTACCGATTTCCTGTTTGATGCGCTCGGCGGTGGATTCGCCGATCAGGCTGCCGTAGTTGCGACGCACGTAGGTGATGATCGCTTCGTCGAAGCGGTCGCCGCCAACCCGTACGGATTCAGCGTAAACCACACCGTTCAGGGAGATCAGCGCGATTTCAGTGGTACCGCCACCGATATCGACAACCATCGAACCGCGAGCTTCTTCCACCGGCAGACCGGCACCGATTGCAGCAGCCATCGGCTCTTCGATCAGGAACACTTCGCGGGCACCGGCACCAAGGGCCGATTCACGGATGGCACGTCGCTCAACCTGGGTGGATTTGCAGGGAACGCAGATCAGCACACGAGGGCTAGGCTGCAGAAAGCTGTTTTCGTGAACCTTGTTGATAAAGTACTGCAGCATTTTTTCGCAGACGCTGAAGTCGGCGATCACACCGTCCTTCATCGGACGAATGGCAGCAATGTTGCCCGGCGTACGGCCGAGCATGCGCTTGGCCTCGGTGCCGACAGCGACGACACTTTTCTGGTTACCGTGTGTCCGAATAGCCACAACCGATGGCTCATTCAGGACGATACCGCGCTCGCGCACGTAAATAAGGGTGTTGGCAGTGCCCAGGTCAATGGAAAGATCGCTGGAAAACATGCCACGCAGTTTCTTGAACATGGGAAAGGGACCCTAGGCAACGCGTGGGTAAAAAAGTGCGGCAAACTCTAACAACGACAGGGATTTTGGGCAAGGCGCCAATATGTTAAATTGGCCGCTTTTCTGTGCACCAAGCCCCACAATCGCGGCCTTGAGACCGTAGAAATGCGGTAGTGTTCCGACAATCTAACACACGGACGCCGTCCGTTCTGTTTTCCACTGGAGAATCCCATGGCGCTTGAACGCTCCGACGTGGAAAAAATCGCTCATTTGGCCTGCCTTGGCCTCAATGATGCCGATCTTCCACACATCACTTCGGCCCTGAACAGCATTCTCGGGCTGGTCGACGAAATGCAAGCGGTCAATACCGACGGTATCGAGCCGCTGGCCCACCCATTGGAAGCGAGCCAGCGCCTGCGTGCAGACGTCGTGACCGAAACCAATCATCGCGAGGCCTATCAGTCCATCGCACCAGCGGTCGAAAACGGCCTGTATCTGGTTCCGAAAGTCATCGACTAAAGGGAAAGAGCCTGCAATGCATCAATTGACTCTGGCCGAGATCGCCCGCGGACTCGCCGATAAAAAGTTTTCTTCCGAAGAGCTGACCAAAGTCCTGCTGGCGCGTATCACCCAGCTTGACCCGCAGCTCAACAGTTTCATCAGCCTCACCGAAGACCTGGCGCTGCAGCAGGCGAAAGCCGCTGACGCTCGTCGGGCCAACGGTGAGAGCGGCGCCCTGCTCGGCGCGCCGATCGCGCACAAAGACCTGTTCTGCACCCAGGGCATCCGCACCAGCTGCGGCTCGAAGATGCTCGACAACTTCAAAGCACCGTACGACGCCACCGTAGTCGCCAAACTGGCTGCTGCCGGGGCCGTGACCCTGGGCAAGACCAACATGGACGAATTCGCCATGGGGTCGGCCAACGAGTCGAGTTACTACGGCGCAGTGAAAAACCCGTGGAATCTGGAACACGTTCCGGGCGGTTCGTCTGGCGGTTCGGCTGCTGCAGTTGCCGCGCGCCTGTTGCCGGCAGCCACCGGCACCGACACCGGCGGTTCGATTCGTCAGCCCGCCGCGCTGACCAACCTCACCGGCCTGAAACCGACGTACGGTCGTGTTTCGCGCTGGGGCATGATTGCCTACGCGTCCAGCCTCGATCAAGGCGGCCCATTGGCCCGCACCGCCGAAGACTGCGCGATCCTGCTGCAAGGCATGGCCGGTTTCGACCCGCAGGACTCCACCAGCATCGACGAGCCCGTGCCTGATTACAGCGCCGGCCTCAACGGTTCGCTGCAAGGCCTGCGCATCGGCGTGCCGAAGGAATACTTCAGCGCAGGTCTGGACCCGCGCATCGCTGACCTGGTCATGGCCAGCGTTGAAGAGCTGAAAAAGCTCGGCGCCGTGGTCAAGGAAATCAGCCTGCCGAACATGCAGCACGCAATCCCTGCGTACTACGTGATCGCCCCGGCGGAAGCGTCTTCCAACCTGTCGCGTTTCGACGGCGTGCGTTTCGGCTATCGCTGCGAAGACCCGAAAAACCTGGAAGACCTGTACAAGCGTTCCCGTGGCGAAGGTTTCGGCCCGGAAGTGCAGCGCCGGATCATGGTCGGTGCCTACGCGCTGTCGGCCGGTTACTACGACGCCTACTACCTGAAGGCGCAGAAAATCCGTCGCCTGATCAAGAACGACTTCATGGCTGCCTTTAATGAGGTCGACATCATCCTCGGCCCAACCACGCCGAACCCGGCCTGGAAGCTCGGCGCCAAGAACAGCGACCCGGTCGCTGCGTACCTGGAAGACGTCTACACCATCACCGCCAACCTCGCCGGTCTGCCGGGCTTGTCCATGCCTGCAGGTTTTGTCGATGGCCTGCCGGTCGGCGTGCAGTTGCTCGCCCCGTATTTCCAGGAAGGCCGCTTGCTCAACGTTGCGCACCAGTATCAGTTGAACACTGACTGGCACACCCGCACCCCAACCGGCTTCTGAGGAGAAACACATGCAATGGGAAGTCGTGATCGGGCTGGAGATTCACACCCAGCTCACCACCCGGTCGAAAATCTTTTCCGGTAGCTCCACCACTTTTGGTTCCGAGCCGAACACCCAGGCCAGCCTGGTTGATCTCGGCATGCCCGGCGTATTGCCGGTGCTGAACCAGGAAGCGGTGCGCATGGCGGTGATGTTCGGTCTGGCCATCGATGCCGAGATCGGTCAGCACAACGTGTTCGCCCGTAAAAACTATTTCTACCCGGACCTGCCCAAGGGCTACCAGATCAGCCAGATGGAATTGCCTATCGTCGGCAAGGGCCACCTGGACATCGCCATGGAAGACGGCACGATCAAACGTGTCGGTGTGACCCGTGCGCACCTGGAAGAAGACGCCGGCAAAAGCCTGCACGAAGAATTCACCGGTGCCACCGGCATCGACCTGAACCGTGCGGGTACGCCACTGCTGGAAATCGTTTCCGAGCCGGACATGCGCAGCGCCAAGGAAGCCGTGGCCTACGTCAAGACCATCCACGCGCTGGTGCGCTACCTCGGCATCTGCGACGGCAACATGGCCGAAGGTTCGCTGCGTTGCGACTGCAACGTGTCGATCCGTCCAAAGGGCCAGGTTGAATTCGGCACGCGCTGCGAGATCAAGAACGTCAACTCGTTCCGCTTCATCGAGAAGGCAATCAACAGCGAAGTGCAACGCCAGATCGAGCTGATCGAAGACGGCGGCAAGGTGATCCAGCAGACCCGCCTGTACGATCCGAACAAGGACGAAACCCGTCCGATGCGCAGTAAAGAGGAAGCCAACGACTACCGTTACTTCCCCGATCCGGACCTGCTGCCGGTGGTCATCGAAGACTCGTTCCTCGACGACGTGCGCGCCACCCTGCCGGAACTGCCACCGCAAAAACGCGAGCGTTTCCAGGAACAGTTCGGTCTGTCGGTCTACGACGCCAGCGTCCTGGCCACCAGCCGCGAGCAAGCCGATTACTTCGAAAAAGTCGCGAGCATCGGCGGCGACGCCAAACTGGCGGCTAACTGGGTAATGGTTGAACTGGGCAGCCTGTTGAACAAGCAAGGCCTGGACATCGACCAGTCGCCGGTTTCGGCCGAGCAACTGGGCGGCATGCTGCTGCGCATCAAGGACAACACCATCTCCGGCAAAATCGCCAAGGTGGTGTTTGAAGCCATGGCCAACGGCGAAGGCAGCGCAGACGAGATCATCGACAAGCGCGGCCTCAAGCAAGTGACCGACACCGGCGCGATCTCGGCGGTGCTGGACGAAATGCTCGCGGCCAACGCCGAGCAGGTCGAACAATACCGCGCGGCAGACGAAGCCAAACGCGGCAAGATGTTCGGCTTCTTCGTCGGCCAGGCCATGAAAGCCTCCAAAGGCAAGGCCAACCCGCAACAGGTCAACGAACTGCTTAAAAGCAAGCTCGAAGGCTGATTGCAATGGAGCCAGTTTTAAAGCCTGGCTCTACCCCTTGTGGGAGCGAGCCTGCTCGCGATGACGGCGGCACATCCATCATTGATGTGACTGACAGTCCGCCATCGCGAGCAGGCTCGCTCCCACATTTGTTTTTGGGAGCTTTCTAAATGAAGCGTCTGCTCAGTGCCTGCGCCCTGCTCTCGTTGCTGGCCGGTTGCGCCAGCACGGATGTTGTTGATCCACACGGCTACGACAAGACCGGCGTAGCTTCGTATTACGGCGCCAAACACCATGGCAAACGCACCGCCAGCGGCGAGCGTTTCAACCAGCACGGCCTGACCGCCGCCCATCGCCAGTTGCCGTTCGGCACCCGGGTGAAGATTACCAACCTTAATAACGACAGGTCCTGCGTGGTGCGCGTCAACGACCGCGGGCCATACTCTCGTGGGCGCCTGATCGACGTGTCACGTGAAGCGGCCGAACAGTTGGGCATGCTGCGCAGTGGCACCGCGAAAGTTCGCGTGCAAGCCCTCGACGACTGATAGACGGAGCGCTGACTATTTTCGGACTTGCCGATTTACCCCTGATCAGCGTGATTGAATTGTTCAGCGGTCTGTTTTTACTGATCGCCGGTGCCGAACTGATGGTGCGCGCCGCCGTGCGCCTGGCCGCGCGACTGCATGTGCGGCCGCTGATCATCGGCCTGACCATCGTGGCCCTCGGCAGCAGCGCACCGCAGATGGCGGTCAGCCTGCAAGCCACCCTGGCGCAAAACGCCGACATCGCCGTTGGCAGCGTGATCGGCAGCAGCATCTTCAACATCCTCGTCACCCTCGGGCTCTCGGCGCTGATTATTCCACTGCGGGTGTCGCGGCAATTGGTGCGCCTGGATATTCCGCTGATGATCGGCGCCAGCCTGTTGGTGTTCGTGCTGGCGTGGAACGAAGAATTGAACCGGGCCGACGGCGTGATTCTGCTGGGCGCGCTGGTGCTGTACCTGGGCTTGCTGCTGCGCCAGTCGCGGCACTCGGCCCGTCCGCCATCGAGCGCGCATGAAGCGCCACAGGCACCGTGGTTCAGCAGCTTGCTGATGATCGTCGCCGGGCTGGCGATGCTGGTGTTCGCCGGACACTTGCTGCTTGGCGCCGCAGTAGCGGTCGCGACCGACCTGGGCTTGTCGGAGCGGATCATAGGCCTGACCATCGTCGCCGTCAGCACGTCCTTGCCGGAGCTGGCCACTTCGTTGATCGCCGCGTTGCGCGGTCAGCGGGACATCGCGGTGGGCAACGTGATCGGCAGCAACCTGTTCAACCTCCTGGGCGTGCTCGGGCTTACCGCATTGATCGCGCCGTCGCCGCTGTCGGTCTCGCCCAATGCCCTGGATTTCGACCTGCCGGTGATGCTCGGTGTCGCGGTGCTGTGCCTGCCGGTGTTCTATTCCGGCTACCGGGTGACGCGCGCCGAGGGCCTGCTGTTCTTGGGTTTGTACCTGGCCTATGGGCTGCATGTGGTGTCGTTCACCACGGGAATGCCGCTGGCCGGAAAGCTTGAACACCTGATGCTGTTTTTCGTCCTGCCGGCGCTGGGGGCGTTTTTGCTGTTCACGTCGCTGCGCGCCTGGCGTCGCCAACACCACAAGAGGGAATTGCCATGAGCACTGATAAAAAGCCTGGGCTTGAAGTCCGTCGCCAAGTGATGGGCGACGCTTTCGTCGACCGCGCCTTGGGCAACGCCACCGAGTTCACCCAGCCGTTGCAGGACTTCGTCAACGAACACGCCTGGGGCGGGGTCTGGAACCGTGAAGGTCTGCCGCTGAAAACCCGCAGCCTGATCACCCTCGCCGCGCTGACCGCGTTGAAGTGCCCGCAAGAATTGAAAGGCCATGTGCGCGGTGCGCTGAACAACGGCTGCACCGTGGAAGAAATTCGCGAGGCGCTGCTGCATTGCGCGGTGTATGCCGGCGTGCCGGCGGCGATCGATGCGTTTCGGGCGGCGCAGGAAGTGATTGATAGCTACCAGAAGCCGGAGTAACAGCCTGGCGGTTGTAGCGTTAGAAAGATTGCTATCGCGAGCAGGCTCGCTCCCACAGGTGAATGCATTCCAAATGTGGGAGCGAGCCTGCTCGCGATGAGGCCTTTAAGAACACCGCAAAACCTTCGCCTAAATCCACCCACCCCACTGCAACAAAAAGATCCCGATGTTAGTGGTGACCGCCGCCATCAGCGTGGTAATCACGATGATCGCTGCCGCCAGTTCATGATTGCCATTGGCCTGCCGCGCCATGACGAAACTGGCCGCCGCGGTGGGGCTGCCGAAGTACAAAAACAGAATCCCCAACTCCGCCCCGCGAAAACCCCAGAGCCAGGCGCCAAGCGTCGCCAGCACTGGCAGGCCGATCATCTTCACCAGGCTTGAACTCAGCGCCATCGTGCCGCTTTTGCGCATCGCCGCCAGCGACAACGTGCCCCCGATGCAGATCAGCGCCAACGGCAAGGTGGTTTGTGCCAGGTACTGGCCGGACGTTTCCAGCCACCCCGGCAAACCGATCTTGAAATAGGCAAACGGCGCCGCCGTAAACACGCTGATGATCAGCGGGTTGACCATCACGCTCTTGCAGATACTCCACGGGTCAGACTTGATCACCGGGCTGTAGACCGCCAGCACGATGGTCGAGAGCGTGTTGTAGAACAGAATCACCAACGCCGCGAGAATGGCCCCAAGGGAAATCCCGTAATCGCCGTACATGCTCGCCGCCAGTGCCAGACCGATAACGCCGTTGTTACCGCGAAACGCGCCTTGGGTGTAGATCCCCCGGTCTTCCCTCGGGCATTTCCAGATCGCCCAGCCCCAGGCAATCGCAAAACACATCAGCGTGGCAATCGAGAAGTAGATCAGCAGCGCCGGTTGCAGCGCGGCATGCAGGTCAGCATGCAAGATGCCCAGAAACAGCAACGCCGGCATGGTGACGTTGAACACCAGGGCCGACGCGGTATGAATGAAGTTGTCGTTGATCCAGTCGATGCGCTTGAGCAGCGCCCCCAGAAACAGCATGGCAAACACCGGCGCGGTGATGTTCAGGGTTTCGAGGAAAATAGCCAGCATGCCGGAAGAACCTTGGGTGGGCGTCGTTAGGGGGCTAATGATAAGCCACTTTCACCCGGATCGTTCCCACGCTCTGCGTGGGAATTCCTCTTGTGACGCTCTGCGTCACGCTTTTGGGACGCAGAGCGTCCCGGGCTGCATTCCCACGCAGAGCGTGGGAACGATCATTACGTGATCGGCGCAGGGTTGAACAAGGTAATGTCGTTATGCAGCTTATGCTGCTCCGCCCACGTCAGTTTCTTGCCGCTGGCCACGTCCAGGTAGTAGTGGAACAACTCCCAGCCAAGCTCTTCAATCGACGCTCGCCCGGTCGCAATCCGCCCGGCATCGATATCGATCAAATCCGGCCAGCGTTGCGCCAGTTCTGTTCGGGTCGACACCTTTACCACCGGCGCCATCGCCAACCCATAAGGCGTACCCCGCCCGGTCGTGAACACATGCAGGTTCATCCCCGCCGCCAACTGCAACGTCCCGCAGACAAAATCACTGGCCGGGGTCGCGCAGAAAATCAGCCCTTTGCGCTTGAATCGCTCGCCAGGGCCGAGCACCCCGTTGATCGCGCTGCTGCCGGACTTGACGATCGAGCCCAGCGACTTCTCGACAATGTTCGACAACCCGCCCTTCTTGTTCCCCGGCGTGGTGTTGGCACTGCGATCCGCTTCGCCCTTGGCCAGGTAACGGTCGTACCAGTCCATCTCCCGCACCAGTTCCTGAGCCACTTCCTCGGTTTCGGCGCGGGACGTCAGCAGGTAAATCGCGTCGCGCACCTCGGTGACTTCGGAAAACATCACCGTCGCACCGGCCCGCAGCAACAGGTCCGAGGCGTAGCCGAGCGCCGGGTTGGCAGTGATGCCAGAGAACGCATCGCTGCCGCCGCACTGCATGCCGAGGATCAGCTCGGACGCCGGCACGGTTTCCCGACGACGCAGATCGAGCTTCTTCAAGCGGGTTTCGGCCAGTTCCATGATCTGCTCGATCATCTCGGTGAAACCGTGGCTGGAGTCCTGCAAGCGGTACAGCCACGGCTCGCTCAAATCCACCGAACTATCGTTCTCGTGCATCACCTGCCCGGCCTGCAATTTTTCGCAGCCCAGGCTGATCACCAGCGCTTCGCCACCCAGGTTCGGGTTGCGCGCCAGATTGCGCACGGTGCGGATCGGGATGTACGCGTCGGTGGCGGTGATCGCCACGCCGCAGCCGTAACTGTGGGTCAGCGCCACCACGTCATCGACGTTCGGGTACTTGGGCAGCAGTTCGTCCTTGATGCGTTTTACCGCGTGATCCAGCACCCCCGTGACGCATTGCACCGTGGTGGTGATGCCCAGAATGTTGCGCGTGCCGACGGTGCCGTCGGCGTTGCGATACCCCTCGAATGTGAAGCCTTCCAGCGGTGCCTGTGCGGCCGGCACTTCGGTGGACAGCGGCAGGCTGTCCAGCGGCGGCGCGGTCGGCATGCGCAGTTGATCTTCCTTGACCCAGCTGCCGCGAGGAATGGGCTGCAACGCGTAGCCAATGGTCTGGCCGTAACGAATCACCTGGCCGCCCTCGGGAATGTCCTCGAGAGTGACCTTGTGGCTCTGCGGCACGAAATCCACGGTGACCAAACCATCGGGGAATTCGGTGCCGGCCGGTACGCCCTGATCGTTGACCACGATCACCACATTGTCCCGCTCGTGCAGGCGGATGTAGCGCGGCGAGTCGGAATGTTCAATCAACTGCATGACGCCGCTCCTCAGGAATGCGCTTCAGATAACTTATTGTTGGTTTCAGGACCGCTGACAGGCGGCTCTTTGAGTACCACACGTTTGATCGGGCCAACGATCACCAGATAGCTGAAGACGGCTACCAGCGCGTTGCAACCGACGAACACCAGCGCCCATTTGAATGAACCGGTGGAGCTGATGATGTAGCCGATAACGATCGGCGTGGTGATCGACGCAATGTTGCCGAAGGTGTTGAACAGGCCGCCGCTGAGGCCGGCGATCTGTTTCGGCGAGGTGTCGGACACCACGGCCCAGCCCAACGCGCCCACGCCTTTGCCGAAGAAGGCCAGGGCCATGAAGCCGACGACCATCCATTCAACGTCCACATAGTTGCAGGCCACGATGCTGCTGGACACCAGCAGGCCGGCGATGATCGGCGCCTTGCGGGCAAACGTCAGCGAGTGACCTTTGCGCAGCAGGTAATCGGAAATCACCCCGCCAAGCACACCACCGATAAACCCGCAGATCGCCGGCAGCGAGGCAATAAAACCGGCCTTGAGGATGGTCATGCCGCGCTCCTGCACCAGGTACACCGGGAACCAGGTCAGGAAGAAGTAAGTGATGCCGTTGATGCAGTACTGACCCAGATACACGCCGAGCATCATGCGGTTGGTGAGCAGTTGGCGGATGTAGTCCCACTTCGGACCGTCGCCTTTTTTGCCTTTGCCTTTGTCCTGGTCCATGTCGACCATGCCGCCGTTGTCGGCGATGTGCTTGAACTCGGCGTCGTTGATCATCGGGTGCTGGCGCGGGCTGTAGATCACCTTCAGCCAGATCCCCGAGAAGATGATGCCGATCACCCCCATGACGATGAACACGTGCTGCCAGCCGAAGCTGTAAACGATCCAACCCATCAGCGGTGCGAACAACACAGTGGCGAAGTATTGCGCCGAGTTGAAGATCGCAGACGCTGTACCGCGCTCAGCGGTCGGGAACCAGGCCGCCACGATGCGTGCGTTGCCGGGGAAGGATGGCGCTTCGGCCAGGCCCACCAAAAAGCGCAGCATGAACAGCGCAACCACCGCCGTGGACATGCCGAACTCACCGACATAGCCCTGCAGCACGGTGAACAGCGACCAGGTGAAAATGCTCAACGCGTAGATTTTTTTCGAACCGAAACGGTCCAGCAGCCAGCCACCGGGAATTTGCCCGGCCACGTAGGCCCAACCGAATGCGGAGAAGATATAACCGAGGGTGACCGCGTCGATGCCGAGGTCTTTTTGCAGGCTGGAGCCGGCGATTGCGATGGTGGCCCGGTCGGCGTAGTTGATCGTGGTCACCAGAAACAGCATGAGCAGGATCAAATAGCGGACGTGAGTCGGCTTGGTCGATTGCATTGTAGATGTACTCCCACTGATTATTTTTATGCGCGGGTGAATCTTCTTTGGTCTGTCTTTTGTGGGAGCTGGCCTGCCAGCGATACAGGCCACTCGGTGTGTCAGTCACACCGCGATGATGCTATCGCCGGCAGGCCAGCTCCCACAGGTATTGCGTGTATCAGGAGCCGATGTAGCTGGTCTTCACGACCGTGTAAAACTCTTGTGCATAGCGACCTTGCTCACGTGAGCCATAGGATGAACCTTTGCGCCCACCAAACGGAACGTGGTAATCCACGCCGGCGGTCGGCAGGTTGACCATCACCATCCCGGCCTGGGAGTGGCGCTTGAAGTGGTTGGCGTACTTCAGCGACGTGGTGGCGATACCCGCTGACAA
Source organism: Pseudomonas sp. TE12508 (assembly GCF_056279485.1). Classification (NCBI taxonomy): domain Bacteria; kingdom Pseudomonadati; phylum Pseudomonadota; class Gammaproteobacteria; order Pseudomonadales; family Pseudomonadaceae; genus Pseudomonas; species Pseudomonas sp. TE12508. Next base: position 162,397 of record NZ_JBWCCN010000005.1, read on the forward strand.
GCCGAACTCGGTGTCGTTGGCCATGGCCAGCGCTGCCTCGTAATCGGCGACGCGAACGATGTTGGCCACCGGGCCGAAGATCTCTTCGCGGCTGATGCGCATCGCCGCTGTGCTGTCGGCAAACAGCGTCGGCGCGAGGAAGTAGCCTTCGGTGTCGCACGTCACCAGACCACCGCCACTGACCAGACGCGCACCTTCGGACTGGCCGATATCGATGTACTTCATGTCCTGTTCAAGCTGAGCCTGCGAGACGACCGGACCGATATCAGTGCCGGTTTTCAGCGCGTGACCGACCTTGATCGACTTCATGCGCTCGGCCATGGCTTCGACGAATTTGTCGTGAATCCCGGCGGTGACGATGAAGCGGCTCGACGCGGTGCAACGCTGCCCGGTGGAGTAGAACGCGCTCTGTACCGACAGCTCGACCGCTTGCTTGAGATCGGCGTCATCGAGAATGATCTGCGGGTTCTTGCCGCCCATTTCCAGCTGCACTTTCGCTTGGCGCGACACGCAGCTGACGGCGATCTGCCGACCGACACCGACGGAGCCAGTGAAGCTGATGCCGTCGACTTTCGGGCTCTGCACCAGCGCATCGCCAACCACTCGACCGCTGCCCATCACCAGGTTGAATACGCCGGCCGGGAAGCCTGCGCGGGAGATGATTTCCGCCAGCGCCCAGGCGCAGCCCGGTACCAGATCGGCAGGTTTCAGCACGACGCAGTTGCCGTAGGCCAGGGCCGGGGCAATTTTCCAGGCCGGGATCGCAATCGGGAAGTTCCACGGGGTGATCAGGCCGACCACACCCAGCGCTTCGCGAGTGACTTCGACATTGACGCCCGGACGCACCGACGGCAGGTAATCGCCCGAAAGACGCAGGCATTCACCGGCGAAGAACTTGAAGATATTACCGGCGCGGGTCACTTCGCCGATGGCTTCGGGCAGGGTCTTGCCCTCTTCCCGGGCCAGCAAGGTGCCGAGTTCTTCGCGACGGGCGAGGATCTCACTGCCGACTTTATCCAGGGAATCGTGACGTGCCTGAATGCCCGAAGTGGACCAGGCCGGGAACGCAGCGCGAGCGGCGTCGATGGCGGCGTGGACCTGAGCCAGATCGGCCTTGGCGTATTCGCCGATGGTATCGCTCAGCTCGGACGGGTTGATGTTGGCGCAGTAATCACCGCCCTTCACCCATTCGCCGTTGATGTAGTTATCGAAATGCTTTGCATCAGCCACTTGAAAATCTCCTCACGCAAAAAGCCGCTGATTGCTCAGCGGCCTTGGTTTTATCGAGTGTTATTGCGCACCTTGCTTGTCGATCAGCGCGGCGAGCATTTCGTACTCTTCGCCCGTCAGATCGGTCAGCGGTGCACGCACAGGACCTGCGTCGAAGCCTGCGATTTTTGCCCCGGCCTTGACGATGCTCACCGCGTAGCCAGCTTTGCGGTTACGGATGTCCAGGTACGGCAGGAAGAAGTCGTCGATGATCTTGCCGACGGTGGCGTGATCTTCGCGAGCAATGGCGTGGTAGAAATCCATTGCGGTTTTCGGGATGAAGTTGAACACCGCCGAGGAGTAAACCGGCACGCCCAGCGCCTTGTAGGCCGCGGCGTAGACTTCAGCGGTCGGTAAACCGCCCAGGTAGCTGAAGCGATCACCGAGGCGGCGACGGATCGACACCATCAACTCGATATCGCCCAGACCATCCTTGTAACCGATCAGGTTCGGGCAGCGCTCGGCCAGACGTTCCAGCAAAGGAGCGGTCAGGCGGCAGACGTTGCGGTTGTAAACCACCACGCCGATTTTTACCGATTTGCATACCGCTTCAACGTGGTCGGCAACACCGTCCTGGCTGGCTTCGGTCAGGTAGTGCGGCAGCAGCAACAGGCCTTTGGCGCCCAGACGCTCGGCTTCCTGAGCGTATTCGATGGCCTGGCGAGTGGCGCCGCCTACGCCGGCAAGAATTGGCACGCTGGTAGCGCAAGTGTCGACGGCAGTCTTGATGATTTCCGAATATTCGCTGGCCGCCAGAGAGAAGAACTCACCGGTGCCGCCCGCGGCGAACAATGCCGAGGCGCCGTATGGGGCCAGCCATTCGAGACGCTTGATGTAGCCCGCGCGATGGAAATCGCCCTGAGCATTGAAGTCGGTGACCGGGAATGACAGCAGGCCGGAAGAGAGGATGGACTTCAGTTCTTGTGGATTCATTATTCGAACACCCTGAGTAGCAACGTTGTGTGAGAAAACCGTTCAGCCTTCGCCGAAGTTGTAGGTCATCGTACAACTTAAAATACAACCGTCAACTGCATTTCATCGCGAGCCGCAAAATTTGCGTCGGAAAAAGTAATCCCTTGACGTAGGAAACTTCTCATCTATGATCCAAACAGCTGTATATACATACAGCCAAATTTGAATCTACCTACGACATATCAAGGAGCTAGAAATGTCAGGTCTATACGCACAACCGAAGGAAAATACCCGACAGATCATCGCCGATCTGGATGATCTTTTTACCGAGCACGGCATCGCGTTTTCTGGCGATGGCGGCACGCTTAAACTCACCGCCGGCAGCCATCACAACCTCAAGCATCAGCGCCAGGGCTTGCTGCCGACGCCACCGAAAAATGCGCTGAAAGGCGCGCCGCAGCTTAGGTTTGAAGGTGCAGAACATACCGCGATCGGCGACAGCACCCTGCTGCGTTTCGTCAAGGATGCTCCTGCCATACCGGCCTCGCAGGTGGAGTTGCACCTGCCTAATGGCCTGGCATTGACCTATGGACAAGTGATTGCGCTGGGGGGTGATTTTTATGGAATTCCCGACCAACCGATCTGCGAAGGCGCAACAGCCGCAGACCGAATCCAGCGCTTTACCAACGCCTTCAACTCCCTGGCGGTACTGCCGGCCTCAAACGCCGAGGCGAAGTTGATCCTCGGTGTCATGCAGAAAGAAATCGCCGCCATCAATCAAGCGATCAGGGACGGAAAACAGCCTCATGAGGCTTATGACGCCCTAGGTGATACGTTGTCGGAAGAGTGGAACAAGATCACCGGTGGCGGCAGTTTCGTTTCGGCGCTATTCCCTTTGGGGCGTTATCTGAAACTGGCCGCCAACAATGCTGACCACTTTGCCGAATGGGCGTTGCTGGCTTATATCGCCGGGCACACGGCAGCGCTGCAACAAGCAGTGCTGGCCCACAACAGCGGCGATGAAAAGCAGTTGGAGCTGGCCTATGCGATGAACGCTTTTGCCGATCACTCTTTGACCGACCTGTATTCCGCCGGTCACCTGCGAGTACCGCGCAAACAGTTGGCGGCAGTGGTCACGCCCAGTGATCTCGGCTCGTTGATTACCCGCTTCATGCACGATGAAGACAGCAAGTTCGGCCTCAACGTGAGCAACGGCAACGGCGATCGCTGGCACGCCTACGGCGACAAGCGCTACTTCGACGCGATCGACAGCACCAATCGCGCCCAGGTGAATCAGGCCGTTCAGGTGTCTGCGGATGAAGTGTTCGCGGCGTACCTCAGTGGCACTGCTCCATCGGCCGGCAGCTTTGCTGCGTTGAAAAGGCTGCCCGACCTGCAAGCGGTTCTGAACCCGGCCGGCAATTTCTCGCCACTGTTCAAGGTCGAGGGCAACAAGGTATTGCGGCGCAAGGACGTCAACAACTTGAACGATACCGCCACCGTGGACGACTGGTGGGGCTGGAGCACGTATCTGCTGCTCAAGGACTACCAACCAACCGGCGTGCTGAATTCAGCGGCCAATGCCTGATAAGGAGATCACTGATGACTATCAAATTGAAACTGGAACTGGCTTCTGGCCAGTCACTGAAAGGCGCGCCGCTGGAGTTGCTGTCGAAAGGCTTGCCAATTGCCCGGGCGCTTGTGGATGAGCGCGGGCATGCGATTTTCGATGCCAAACCCGGGGCTGCTGAGTTGGCGGTGAGGGTGGATCGTTCGATTTTGAGGACTGGCTGACATATTCCAGGAAGGCCACTGACCTCATCGCGAGCAGGCTCGCTCCCACATTGGATCTGCGTGTGATCGCATTATTGTGATCGACACCAATCCCTGTGGGAGCGAGCCTGCTCGCGATGGCTATCTGTCAGGCAGCAAATCACCCAACCTGAAACTCTACCCCCGCTGCGCCTGCGCCTCTTCATGCGCCTGGCGCAACCGCTCCCGGCTATTCGTCAAATGCAACCGCATCGCCGCTCGCGCCGCGTCGGAATCCTGCCGTGCAATTGCGTCATAAATCTCTTCGTGCTCACGACTCAGACGACTCATGTAGTGCTGCTGGTCGTCGTGAGCCAGGCGCGCGGAGTTCAGGCGCGTGCGTGGAATGATGCTGGTGCCCAGGTGGGTCATGATGTCGGTGAAATAGCGGTTGCCCGTCGCCAGGGCGATTTGCAGGTGGAACTGGAAGTCGGACGCCACGGCATCGCTGGCATGGGAGACACTTTCATTCAATGCATCCAGCGCCGCGCGCATCAACGCCAGTTGCTCGGGGCTGCGACGTTGCGCGGCAAGGCCGGCGGATTCCACTTCCAGGCTGATGCGCAATTCAAGAATTGCCAGCACATCGCGCAAGGTCACCACGGTGGCCGGGTCGATACGGAAACCGCTCGGGCTCGGGGTATCGAGCACGAAGGTGCCAATGCCGTGACGGGTCTCAACCTGGCCTGCGGCCTGCAAACGGGAAATCGCTTCGCGCACCACGGTGCGACTGACGCCATGGGCATCCATGATCGCCGACTCGGTGGGCAACTTGTCGCCGCGCTTGAGGTGACCGTCGCGGATCTGCTCGGACAGCACCGTCACCAGTTCCTGAGCGAGGCTGCGGCGCTTGCGAGGGAGGCGAGGTGCGTCGATCGGTTTTTCCATGGTGAACGTCTATCTCGAAAATTCGGCTGAAGCCGCATCATAGCTCAACACGGTTGTACGATCACCGTCGGTGAACGCCGGCCCTTGTGGGAGGGCCTGTGGCGAGGGGGCTTGCCCCCGTTGGACTGCGCAGCAGTCCCTTGAACTTGGGGCCGCTTCGCGCCCCAACGGGGGCAAGCCCCCTCGCCACAAAAGCTCGTTCCTACAGAGGTGGTGGAATTCAGGCGGTCACGGTCTGATCCACCAAGTGACCATTCTCGATACGCACATGCCGTGGATGGAAACGCTTCAGGCTGCTGCGATGGCCAACGCTGACGATGCTCAGTCCAGGCAACTCATCAATCAATGCCTGATACAGCGACGCTTCATCCTCTTCGTCCATCGCCGAAGTGGCTTCGTCCATGTACAGCCATTGCGGGGCATACAGCAGCGCACGGGCGAAGGCCAAACGTTGCTGTTCGCCTGGCGAGAGCATGCGCTGCCAGTGATTGGCTTCATCCAGACGCGTAATCAGGTGTGGCAAGCGGCAGGTTTCCAGGACGTGGACGTAACGCTCATGCGAGTAGGTGTCGCCCGGCTGTGGATAACTCAGCACCTCGCGCAGGGTGCCAATCGGCAGATAGGGTTTTTGCGGCAGGAACAGATACCGCCCCGTGGGCAGACGGATGCTGCCGTGGCCAGCCGGCCAAAGATGCCCCATCGCCCGCAGCAACGTTGATTTGCCGCTGCCGGAACGACCGCTGAGCATGACGCGCTCGCCCTCCTCCACCGTCATGTCGGCGTTGGTCAGCAGGTGACGACCGTCAGCGAGGTCAAGGCCAAGGTTTTGCACCTTCAACGTTGTGCCCTGATTCTGCACATCGATGGCCGGCGCGCGCTGCTCGTTATCGGTCATGGCCTGATGGAAACTCAATAGACGATCGCAAGTGGCACGCCACTCGGCAAGGCCCTGGTATGCACTGATGAACCAGCTGAAGTTTTCCTGAACGTTGCCGAACGCCGAGTTGATTTGCATCAGCTCACCCAGCTCGATCTTGCCGGCAAAGTAACGAGGTGCAGCGACCATGAACGGGAAGATGATTGCGATCTGGCCATAACCGGAAGTGAAAAATGTCAGGCGCTTGGACACTTTCATGATGTCCCAGAAGTTGTGCCAGACCATGCTGAAGCGGCTGCTCAGACGGCGGTTCTCATTGGGTTCTCCGTTGTACAACGCAATGCTTTCGGCATTCTCGCGGACTCGTACCATGGAGAAACGCAAATCGGCTTCGAAACGTTGCTGGTTGTTGTTGAGGCCGATCAGGCGACGCCCGATCAAATGCGTGAGCCAGCTGCCGACGATGGCGTAAACCAGTGCACACCAGAACATGTAGCCGGGAATCGTATAGCCAAACACTTCGATGCTGCCTGAGACGCCCCACAGAATAATCGAGAACGACACCAGGCTGACGACGGTGCGGATCAAACCAAGGCCCAGGAGCAAGGTGTTGGTGGTGAATTTATTGAGGTCTTCGGAAATGCGCTGGTCCGGGTTATCGGTGTAACCGCCCTGCTCCAGCTGATAGTAGTTCTTGTTGCCCAACCAACGGGTGAAGTGTTTCTCGGTGAGCCAGGCCCGCCAGCGAATGGTCAGCATCTGGGTCAGGTAGAGCTGATACACCGCTGCGAGAATTGCCACGGCCGCGATGCCGCAGAAATACAGGATCAAATGCCAGAAGGCCGCTTCGTCCTTCTTTTGCAGGGCGTTATAGAAATCCTTGTACCAACTGTTGAGCCACACTGAAATCGCCACGCTGAACAATGACAGCGCGATCACCGCGATCAGCAACGTCCAGGCCTTGCCCTTCTCTTCACTGCGCCAGTAAGGCGTGGTCATCGCCCAGACTTTGCGAAAAAACTGCCCGCGCACAGCATCATTGACCGCGCAATATTCAGCGTTCTGATTCATGGATAAGGCTCGATAAAGAAAAGAACACACACGAGCCGATCATAAATGATCGGCCCGGCTTGTAACGAGGTGTGACAACAATTGTTCAGCGCCGGTTCAGCGACGGACCGGGCGCTTCTGCAGTTTGCGCTGCAGCGTGCGGCGGTGCATGCCCAAGGCGCGGGCGGTAGCGGAGATGTTGCCTTCGTGCTCGGTCAATACGCGCTGGATGTGCTCCCACTGGAGGCGATCCACAGACATCGGGTTTTCCGGCACCAGGGTGTCGAGGTCGGCGTGCTCGGAGAGCAACGCGGCCAGCACGTCATCGGCGTCCGCCGGTTTGCACAGGTAATTGCAGGCGCCACGCTTGATCGCCTCGACGGCGGTGGCAATGCTCGAGTAACCGGTGAGGATCACAACGCGCATTTCCGGGTCGAGTTCCAGCAGTTTGGGCAACAACACCAAGCCCGAATCGCCGTCCATTTTCAGATCCAGGGCGGCGTAATCCGGGATGTCGGCCTGGGCGATGGTCAGGCCCTCTTCTGCGGAACCTGCCGTGCTGACGCGAAAACCGCGGCGGGCCATGGCGCGGGCCATCACACGGGTGAAGGTTGCGTCGTCGTCTACCAGCAGCAAATGCGGCAGTTCTTCGCCTTCGACTTGGATCTCGTCACTCATGTTCGTCTCCTCGGGCGACACGGGGCAGGCGCAGCTCGGTGAGCGTGCCACCTTCCTCATGACTGTAGAGTTTCACTGAGCCGCCGGCGCGTGTCACGCTGGCCTTGCTCAAAAACAGGCCCAGGCCGAAACCTTTGCCCTTGGTGGTAAAAAACGGTTTGCCAATCTGCTCGGCAATAGCCAATGGCACACCGGCGCCATGGTCGCGAATGCTGATGGTCAAGTCCTCGGCATTCCAGTCCAGCGTCACTTGCAAGCCTTCGGGGCACGCATCGGCGGCGTTGTTCAGCAAATTCAGCAGCGCCTGAGTCAAATCCGGCGGCGGCGCCATGCGCGGCACGGTCCCCTGGCCCAGGCGCTGGAAGCGATAACTGGCTTCCGGGCGCATCAGGTGCCAACGGTTCAGGGCTTCGTCGAGCCAGTCGGTGACGTCTTGCATCTCCACCGCCAAGCGACGATTGGCTTCCGCCGCCCGGACCAACTGCTGCAAGGTCTCTTTGCAGAGTTTGACCTGATCCTGCAGCACGCTCAAATCGTCCTGCAACAGCGGGTCTGGATGGTCTTGGCGCATTTCCTTGAGCAGCACGCTCATGGTCGCCAGCGGTGTGCCCAGCTCATGTGCAGCACCCGCCGCCTGGGTCGCGACGGCCAGTAATTGCTGATCGCGCAGGCCTTCTTCGCGACGAATGGCGCGCAATTCTTCCTGACGACGCAGCTCTTCGGCCATGCGGGCGGCGAAGAACGTAATGACCGCCGCCGCCAGGGCAAAGCTCAGCCACATGCCGTAGATCTGCAGGTTCTCTCGGGCGATCGGGAACGTTTCCAGCGGGTAGAACCGTGCCAGCAGCAACGTATAAAGCGCCAGGGCGATGCCCGACAGAATTACCGAATAGCGCCACGGCAAGGTCACGGCAGCGATGGTCAATGGCACCAGGTAATAAGAGACGAACGGGTTGGTCGAACCACCGGAGAAGTACAGCAAGGCACTGTGGATAAACAGGTCACAGGCCAGTTGCACGGCGTATTCGAGCTCGGTCACCGGCCACGACGTGCGCAGACGAATCGCGGTCAGTGCGCAGAGCACCATGGAAAAACCGAGGGTGATCGCCAATTGCAGCCAGGGCAACGGCAGCAGGTCGAACCAGTAAGCCAGGCCTACGGAACCGGCCTGAGCGGCCAGCACCAACGTACGGATGAACGTAAGCCGCCAGAGGTTCTGACGAGTGGCGGAAGTAATTTGAACGGGGGCGAGCATGAGCTCTCCTGATGAGCGCTCCAGGCGGATCGCACGGAGTATAACCAAGCCGCGGGCCTGAGAGGCAAAAGTGCGGCAAACGACCACAGTGACCAGCGATCTATCTGCGACGAATCCCCCTGTGGCGAGGGAGCTTGCTCCCGCTGGACTGCGAAGCAGGCCCAAACCAGTCAGCCGGGGCATCCGGCAAACGGTGCACTCAGGTTTTACGACTGCTGCGCAGCCGAGCGGGAGCAAGCTCCCTCGCCACAAAAGCCCTTCAGCAACTCACCAGCATTCCATCTGTATAGAAGTTGTAACTGTGCGAACCGGACCATTGAAGCTAGAGTCTGATGGTTTCACGCAGGTTCGGACCTTAACCCCTGCGCATCGTCCAAGGAGCTTTTCATGCACACATTGCGCCGCAGCGCCGCCCTTCTTGCCTTAAGCGTTGGCACCGTCGCCAGCCTTCCGGCCCTGGCCGTCGACGAACTGCATTACAACCAGATCTCCCTGCGCGCCGAAGTCAGCCAGGAAGTGGCCCGCGACCTGATGATCGTGACCCTCTACACCGAAGAGCAAAACAGCGACCCGGCCAAACTCGCCGCCGACGTCAGCACCACCATGAACAAGGCGCTGGCACAGGCTAAAGAAGTCAAAGACATCACCCTGCGCCAGGGCAGCCGCAACAGCTACCCGATCTACGACACCAAAGGCCAGAAAATCATCGGTTGGCGTGAACGCGCCGAACTGCGCCTGGAAAGCTCGGATTTCGCCGCCCTCTCCAAACTCACCGGTGAACTGCTCACCGACCTGAAAATGGGCGGCATGGACTTCGCCATCGCCACCCCGACCCGCAAAGCCAGCGAAGATGCCCTGCTCAAGGAAGCCGTGACCGCCTTCAAGTCCCGCGCCCAACTGGCCACCGACGCCCTGGGCGGCAAGAGCTACAAAATCGTCAACCTGAACCTCAACAGCAACGGTTATCCACAACCGTACATGCGTGGGCCGATGATGATGAAAGCCGCGGCCGGCATGGATTCGGCACCGGTGACGCCAGAAGTTGAAGCCGGGACCAGCCAGGTCAGCATGACGGCGGATGGGGCGATTGAAGTGTTGATGCCTTGATTCGATAACACGTACAAAAAAACGGCGACCACCGAAGTGATCGCCGTTTTTTATTGCCCGTCGTGGGCCAGTCGGCTTTTTTGGCGAACAATCTGCCGCCATCGCGAGCAGGCTCGCTCCCACATTTGATCTGTGTCGTACATAAAATCCATGTACACCCTCAATCCCTGTGGGAGCGAGCCTGCTCGCGATGAACGATAACGCGGTCTACGCCGGATCGACGTTATCCAACGCCCGGTTCACCGCCAGCTCCGCCAGCATGATGATCTGTTGAATCGCCAACACTGTATTGCGCTGCGGGCCGATCAGGTGGGTGGCGAAATCACTGGCCAGGACACTGGCCGAGGCCAATGACTCGCAGGCTTGTGCCAACAGGCTTTCGGTATCCATGTTGGGGGCGATCATATACATCGTGCTGGGACGACGGGGTGTCGGGGCGTATGGGGCGGGTGGATCGAGGTAGTAATCGAGGGCGCGTTTTATGGCTTCGCGGTCTTTGAGTAATTCTTCGGTGCGCAAGGCTTCGGCGTTGGGGGTGGTGTTGAAGGGTGGGTCCGGGATTAACTTATCCATATAAAAACTCCTACTTGCGAGTGGGAGCCATCCATTTATCGTTTCCACACGACAAAAAGTGGCAGCTGTACGCAGGGTGGAAAACCGGTAAGTAGGCACCCGGCCAGACCGAAGTCTGCCCACGCACAGCTGCCATGACGCAGTTTGCAGACGAAAGAAGACGTCGGCAATGATTACGATGGTCCAGCTATGCGGCTACTAAGAGTTCCAGGTTTCCACGCCTGGCCGCTGAAATCGCAGCGACAGCCAAAGATTAGAGGCACTGCTTCCTACCCGACAACCTGAAAAATGCGTGGGAAAGCTCTGTGTTTCTTACACATCGTTCAACAAAAAAATGGAATGCAGAGCAGGCCGCCAAGCCAACAACCCGCTTGAATATGCCGAGATAGAGGGGTTCCCCTTACAAACGGATATTTCCGCCAATCTCACCAACAACGCTACCCTCAGGAAAACACCGCCGCCAAACCCACGGGGACTCCATGGAAAGAACCACCGTCAAACCACTTCTGCTTGCTCTCGCCCTCGCTACAACCGCATCACTCGCACAAACCGCCCAAGCCGCCACCACCCTGGTCTACTGCTCCGAAGCCAGCCCCGCCGGCTTCGACCCCAGCCAATACACCAGCGGCACCGACTTCGACGCCTCAGCCGAAACCGTCTTCAACCGCCTCACCCAATTCAAACGCGGTGGCACCGAAGTCGAACCCGGCCTGGCCACAAGCTGGGATGTCTCCCAGGACGGCCTCAGCTACACCTTCCACCTGCGCGACGGCGTGAAATTCCACACCACCGACTACTTCACCCCGACCCGCGACTTCAACGCCGATGACGTCCTGTTCACCTTCCAGCGCCTGCTCGACCCGCAGAATGCCTTCCGTAAAGCCTACCCCGCCGAGTCGCCGTACTTCACCGACATGGGCCTGAACACCACGATCAAAAGCATCGACAAGATCGACGACCACACCGTGCGCTTCAGCCTGAACAACATCGACGCCGCATTCGTGCAGAACCTCGCCATGAGCTTCGCCTCGGTGCAGTCCGCCGAATACGCCGCCCAACTGTTAAAGGAAGGCAAAGCCGCCGACCTCAACCAGAAACCGGTCGGCACCGGCCCGTTCGTGTTCAAGCGCTATCAAAAGGACTCGCAGATCCGCTACGCCGCCAACAAGGCCTACTGGAAACCCGAGGACGTGAAACTCGATAACCTGATTTTCTCAATCACCCCGGACGCCGCCGTGCGCTTGCAGAAGCTCAAGGCCGGCGAGTGTCAGGTCAGCGGCTACCCGCGCCCGGCAGACATCGAAGTCATGGAGAAAGACCCGAACCTGACCGTGCTCAAACAGGCCGGTTTCAACCTCGGCTTCCTCGCCTACAACGTAACCCATCCGCCGCTGGACCAGCTCAAGGTCCGTCAGGCGCTGGACATGGCTATCGATAAACCGGCGATCATCAAAGCGGTCTACCAGAGTGCCGGGCAGCTGGCGCAGAACGCCCTGCCCCCGGCGCAATGGTCCTATGACCCGACCATCAAGGATGCACCGCACGACCCGATCAAAGCCCGCTCGCTACTAAAAGAAGCAGGGGTTGCGCCCGGTACGACTATTAATTTGTGGGCCATGACGGTGCAGCGTGCCTCCAACCCGAATGCGCGGATGTCGGCGCAGATGATCCAGCAGGATTGGGAGAAAGTCGGGATCAAGGCCAACATCGTCAGCTATGAGTGGGGCGAGTACATCAAGCGCGCCAAGAACGGCGAGCACGACGCGATGATCTACGGCTGGACCGGCGATAACGGTGACCCGGACAACTGGCTCGGCGTGCTCTACAGCTGCGCTGCGGTGAAAGGTAGCAATTACGCCAAATGGTGCGACCCGGCCTACGACAAGCTGGTGCAGCAAGCGAAGGTGTCCACGGACAAACAGCAGCGGGTCAAACTGTACCAACAGGCACAGCAAATCCTTAAGCAACAAGTACCTATCACACCTGTTGCCAACTCGACCGTGTTCCAGCCACTGCGCAAGGAAGTCACCGACTTCAAGATCAGCCCTTTCGGCCTTACACCCTTCTATGGCGTGAGTATAAATAAGTAACACCAGGCGCCAACCGGGTGCACCAGACGCCCCGGTTGCCCCTTGTCGGTGCGCGTTTTGCACCGTAAAAAACCTGCGCAAACGGTCAAATGTGCGGGAATTTATACATATGCGACATTAAGGTACGTTCGTGCCACTGTTTAAGGTTTGGAGCCATTCAGGATCTTGCATTGGGTATGGCCCCTGCATAAGTATCCGCAGGTCGACTCACGAGGTCGTCCTCTAATTCCAAAAATGACAACAAATCATGAGGCCACCATGCTTAAACACGCGGTCATTCCGTTTTTAGTCGGCGCAAGCTTATTAGCCAGCGCACCTTTCGCCCAAGCGGCGACTAACCTGGTGTTTTGCTCCGAAGGGAGCCCGGCCGGTTTCGATCCTGGTCAGTACACCACCGGAACCGACTTCGACGCCTCTGCAGAAACCATGTTCAACCGCCTGACCCAGTTCGAGCGCGGCGGCACCGCCGTTATTCCTGGCCTGGCGACCAAGTGGGACATTTCCGATGACGGCCTGACTTACACCTTCCACCTGCGCGAAGGCGTCAAGTTCCACACCACCCCGTACTTCAAGCCAACTCGTGAGTTCAACGCCGACGACGTGCTGTTCACCTTTAATCGCATGATTAACAAGGATGATCCGTTCCGTAAGGCGTACCCGACTGAATTCCCGTACTTCACCGACATGGGGATGGACACCAACATCACCAAGATCGATAAAGTCGACGACCACACCGTCAAGTTCACGCTCAAAGAAGTGGATGCCGCGTTCATTCAGAACATGGCCATGAGTTTCGCCTCGGTCCAGTCCGCCGAGTACGCTGCCCAGCTGCTCAAGGAAGGCAAAGCCGCCGACATCAACCAGAAGCCGGTCGGTACTGGCCCGTTCGTGTTCAAGAGCTACCAGAAAGACTCCAACATCCGCTACACCGGGAACAAGGACTACTGGAAGCCTGACGACGTGAAGATCGATAACCTGATCTTCGCCATCACCACCGACCCGTCTGTACGCATCCAGAAGCTGAAAAAGAACGAGTGTCAGATCACCCTGTTCCCTCGTCCGGCCGATCTGAAAGCGTTGAAGGAAGACAAAACCCTGAAGGTGCCTGACCAGGCCGGTTTCAACCTGGGTTATATCGCCTACAACGTGATGGACAAGATCAAGGGCAGCGATCAGCCAAACCCGATGGCTCAGTTGAAAGTGCGTCAGGCATTGGACATGGCCGTCAACAAGCAGCAGATCATCGATTCGGTTTACCAGGGCGCCGGCCAACTGGCCGTCAACGCCATGCCTCCGACCCAATGGTCTTATGACACCACCATCAAGGACGCGCCATACAACCCTGAGAAAGCCAAAGAGCTGCTCAAGGAAGCCGGCATCAAGGAAGGCACCGAGATCAACCTGTGGGCGATGCCGGTGCAACGTCCCTATAACCCCAACGCCAAGCTGATGGCCGAAATGCTCCAGTCCGACTGGGCCAAGATCGGTATCAAGGCCAAGATCGTCACCTACGAATGGGGCGAGTACATCAAGCGCTCCAAGGGCGGCGAAAACGGCGCGATGCTGATTGGCTGGAGCGGCGACAACGGTGACCCGGACAACTGGCTGAACGTGCTGTTCGGCTGCGATTCGCTGCAAGGCAACAACTTCTCCAAGTGGTGCGACAAGAAGTTCGACGGCATCGTCAAAGAAGCCAAGCGCACCACCGATCAAGCCAAGCGCACCGAACTGTACAAACAGGCGCAACACGTCCTCAAAGATGCTGTTCCAATGACACCTATCGCTCACTCGACGGTGTTCCAACCCATGCGCGACAACGTGCAGGACTTCAAGATCAGCCCGTTTGGCTTGAACTCCTTCTACGGCGTTAGCGTCAGCAAATAAGAAAAGGCAGCGGCGACGTTTTCAGCGACGCCGCTGCTTTTTTCTGCCGAGAAGATAGGAATTTGCCTACATCCTAATCCGCTGTCTGACGCAGCCAGGGGTTAGGACGCGTTGCCTTTTCCTACGAGTCTTTAGGACTCAGCGCATTTACTGCCAGACCCACGGCACCTACCGTCGGGATCTGACCAGCGATTGCGTGGCTATCGGTTTGCTGCCCGTATTGGTTTGAGCTCAATGCAGCCCCCCACTCGGGGTCGCGGCGCATTGAATAAACACTACAAAAAGAGGGAGCGTCATGCGCCATACCTTGGTTTTATCCGCATTGCTGGGCACCGGCCTGCTGGCCGTCACTTCCGTTAGCCAGGCCGCCAATAACAGCCTGGTGTTCTGCTCCGAAGGCAGCCCGGCGGGCTTCGACACCGCGCAATACACCACGGCGACCGATAACGACGCCGCCGAGCCGCTGTACAACCGATTGGCAGAGTTTGAAAAAGGCGCCACCAACGTCGTACCGGGCCTGGCAACGAGCTGGGATATTTCCGAGGACGGCCTCAAGTACTCCTTTCATCTGCGCGAAGGGGTGAAATTTCACACCACCAAATACTTCACACCGACCCGCGATTTCAACGCCGATGACGTGCTGTTTACCTTTAATCGCATGCTCGATCCGCAGCAACCCTTCCGTAAGGCTTATCCAACCGAATTCCCGTATTTCAACGGGATGAGCCTGAACAAGAACATCGCCAAGGTCGAGAAGACCGGGCCGCTGACCGTGGTGATGACGCTCAACAGTGTCGACGCCGCGTTCATCCAGAACATCGCCATGAGCTTCGCCGCGATCCTGTCCGCCGAATACGCCGATCAGCTGCTGGCCTCCGGCAAGCCGAGCGACATCAACCAGAAGCCGATCGGCACTGGCCCGTTCGTGTTCAAGAGCTACCAGAAAGATTCCAACATCCGTTACAGCGGCAACAAGCAGTACTGGGACCCGAGCCGGGTCAAGCTCGACAACCTGATTTTCGCCATCAACACCGACGCCTCGGTGCGCGTGCAGAAGCTCAAGGCCAACGAATGCCAGATCACCCTGCACCCACGCCCCGCCGACGTGACCGCGCTGAAAAATGATCCGAAACTGCAACTGATCGAAAAGCCCGGGTTCAACCTTGGTTACATCGCCTATAACGTGCGGCACAAACCGTTCGATCAACTCGAAGTGCGCCAGGCGCTGGACATGGCGGTGAACAAGCAAGGCATTCTCAACGCCGTCTATCAAGGCGCCGGTCAACTGGCAATGAACGCCATGCCACCGACTCAATGGTCCTACGACGAGACGATTAAAGACGCCGCCTACAACCCGGAAAAGGCCAAGGAATTGCTCAAGGCCGCCGGCGTCAAGGAAGGCACCGAAATCACCCTCTGGGCCATGCCGGTTCAGCGTCCGTACAACCCCAATGCCAAGTTGATGGCCGAAATGCTCCAGGCGGATTGGGCGAAGATCGGCCTCAAGGTCAAGATCGTCAGCTACGAATGGGGCGAGTACATCAAGCGCACCAAGAACGGCGAGCACGACATCAGCCTGATCGGCTGGACCGGTGACAATGGCGACCCGGACAATTGGCTTGGCACGCTGTACAGCTGCGATGCCATTGGCGGCAACAACTACTCCATGTGGTGTGATCCGGCTTACGACAAGCTGATCAAGCAGGCCAAAGTCGTCACTGACCGTGACCAGCGCACGGTGCTCTACAAACAGGCGCAGCAGTACCTCAAGCAGCAGGTGCCCATCACGCCGGTCGCCCATTCGACGGTCAACCAGCCGTTGAGCGCCAAAGTCGAAGGATTCAAGGTGAGTCCTTTCGGTCGTAACGTGTTCTCGGGCGTCAGTATCGACCAATAACCGATTAGTCAGAACGCTGGGGGCGGATTCGCCCTCACGCAAGCGTATTGCCGTAATTCGCCGATCCGGCCTATAGCAAACGTTTGCGATGCCTGCATGAGTTCACACCAAATAGCCGGATCACCGAAAAAGACCGGCATTAAAAAAAAAGAAAGTAAGGAGCTTCACCCATGAAACTGAGCAGCACCGCGTTATTGGCCTTGGCCATCAGCAGCGTGACCGCCACGGCGTACGCAGAATCCCAGAGCCAGGCGTTCACGCCGGTTACCGTTAAAGAGAAAAGTGCCCAGAGTGAAGCCACAGGCTTTGTCGAAGGCCAATCGATCACCGGCAGCACGCGTAACTGGTATGCCAATGAGCAACTGAAGCGCGGCGCCACGTTCAGCTACAAGAAGAATGGTGTATCGACCCCGACTGATCGTCGCATCAACTGGGTTCAGGGCACTATCCTCAAGTACAACTCCGGCTTCACCGAAGGCACCGTAGGTTTCAGCACCGAAGTGGCGGCCTACAACGCTATTGCTCTGGATCGTGATCGCAAGGATCTGGCGTCCAATAATGGTGGCGCACCGGGTACCCGTTCTGGCGCGGGCAACAACCGCACACTGACCGAGGAAGGTGGCGACGCCGTCGGCCAATGGAGCAAGCTGGGCCTGGCCAACGTCAAGGCCCGCGTGTCCAACACCACCCTCACTGCCGGCCGCCAGAACTTCAGCAGCCCGATGGTCGATGTCATCGGTAACCGTGCGTTGCCTTCGAGCTTCCAGGGTGTGAGCCTGCACAGCGAAGAGCTGGAAAACCTGAGCTTCGACGTCGGCACGTTCGATCGCAACTCGCCACGAACCGAACAAAGCCAGCGCAAGTTCCGCACCGAATACGCCAACGGCATCGTTGAAACCGATCACGTCCACACGGCCGGTATCACTTACACGCCATTTGCCAGCCTGACCACCAGTCTGTGGGGTACCCAGGCTGAAGACCTGTGGAACCAGTACTACTTCGGCGCCAGCCATGTGCTGGGCGACAGCTCGATCCTGAGCCTGACCACTGGCCTGAACTACTACAAAACCCAGGAAGAAGGTAAAGCCCTTATCGGCAAGATCGATAACGACACCTACTCCCTGTCGTTCGGCCTGACCCACCAGGCTCACAGCCTTACCTTCTCTTACCAGGAAATTAACGGTAACGAGTACTTCGACTACCTGCACGAAACCAACGGCATCTACCTGGCCAACTCCCTGCTGTCGGACTTCAACGGCCCGAACGAGAAGTCCTTCCAGATTGCCTACGGTCTGAACATGGCCGAATACGGCGTACCGGGCCTGAAGTTCAACATCTATCAGGCTCGCGGCTGGGGCATCGACGGCACTCACTACACCGGCAACGGCGGCGTGGCGGACAAGGGTTACGACGGTATCCAGAACCAGGATGGCGAACACCACTATGAATACGGCATCGGTGCTTCGTACGCCGTGCAGAGCGGTCCACTCAAGGCCACCGCTATCCGCGCGACCTACACCGCTCATCGCGCCAGCGAAAACCAGGTGGATGGCAGCATCAACGAGTTCCGTCTCGTGACCACCATCCCGTTCAACATTTTGTAAAACCCATGCCGGCGGCTGACTCATGATGAGTCGGCCGTCTGGCTTTTCTGTTCAACCGATTGCAGAGGGCTCTAGATGAAAATGCTTCCCCTACGAGCGGCCATCGCTGCCGCGTTGCTGAGTGTCGCCGTCGGCGTCTCGGCCAAACCCTTGGTGGTCTGTACCGAAGCCAGCCCGGAAGGCTTCGATATGGTCCAGTACACGACTGCAGTCACAGCCGATGCGGTGGCCGAAACCATCTTCAATCGTCTGGCGGACTTCAAGCCCGGCACCACTGAAGTGATCCCGGCACTGGCCGAGTCGTGGGACATCAGCGACGACGGTCTGACCTACACGTTCCACCTTCGCAAAGGCGTCAAGTTTCACACCACCGATTACTTCAAGCCGACCCGCGACATGAATGCCGACGACGTGGTCTGGAGCTTCCAGCGTCAGCTGGACCCGAAACACCCATGGCACAAACTGTCGAGCGTGGGCTTCCCGTACTTTGAAAGCATGGGCTTCAAAGAGCTGCTCAAAAGCGTCGAGAAGGTCGACGACAACACAGTCAAATTCACCCTGACCCGCCGTGAAGCGCCGTTCCTGGCCGACATCGCCATGGCCTTCTCCTCGATCTACTCCGCCGAGTACGCCGATCAGTTGCTCAAGGCCAACAAGGCCGGCGACCTGAACAACAAGCCGATCGGCACCGGACCGTTCGTCTTCCAGCGTTACGCCAAGGATGCTCAGGTTCGCTTCAAGGCCAATCCGGACTACTTCCGTGGCAAGCCACCGGCTGAAGCGCTGGTCCTGGCGATTGCCACCGACAACAACGTGCGCCTGCAAAAGCTCAAGGCCAACGAGTGCCAGATCGCGCTGTATCCGAAACCGGATGACATCCCGAGCATCAAGAAAGACGCCAACCTGAAGGTTGATGAGCTGAACGCGATGACCGTGTCCTATGTCGCCATGAACACCGCCCGCCCGTACATCAGCGACGTGCGCGTGCGTAAAGCCATCGACATCGCCTTCGACAAGGCTGCGTACGTCAACGCGTTGTTCGGCAAGGGCAATGCGACCGTGGCGGTCAACCCGTACCCGGACACCCTGCTGGGCTACAACCACAAACTGACCAACCCGCCACGTGATCTGGACAAGGCTCGCGCCTTGCTCAAGGAAGCCGGCGTACCGGAAGGCACCACGTTTACCCTGTTCACCCGTAACGGCGGCGGCCCGACCAACCCGAACCCGATGCTCGGCGCGCAGATGATGCAGGCCGATCTGGCCAAAGTCGGGATCAAGGTCGATATTCGAGTCATGGAATGGGGCGAAATGCTCAAGCGCGCGAAAAACGGCGAGCACGACATGGTGTCTGCCGGCTGGGCGGGCGACAACGGTGACCCGGATAACTTCCTGACGCCTATGCTCAGTTGCGAAGCGGCCAAGAACGGCGAAAACTACGCTCGCTGGTGCAATGAAAAGTTCCAGGCGCTGATCGACGAAGCACGGGCCAAAGTGAACCCGGACGAACGCACGGCGCTCTACGAACAGGCCCAGGCCATTTTCAATCAGGACCAGCCGTGGATCAGCATGGCGCACACCCGTATGTTCACTGCAATGCGCACCAACGTAGAGGGCTATCACATTAGCCCCCTCACCACTAATAACTTCGCCACCACCCAGGTGAAGTAGATAAGAAACGCCCGGCATCGCTGACCCCAGCGCTGCCGGGCACGCCTAACCGGCTGATGAGGTACACCACACGATGTTTAGTTTTATTGCCCGCCGATTGGGGTTATTGATCCCCACGTTCTTCGGCATCACCTTGCTGACTTTCGCGTTGATTCGCATGATTCCAGGCGACCCCGTGGAAGTAATGATGGGCGAACGTAGAGTCGACCCCGAAATGCATGCTCAGGCAATGGAACGCCTAGGTCTGAACAAACCCCTGTATGCCCAATACCTGGATTACATCGGCAAGTTGGCCCACGGCGATCTCGGCGAATCCCTGCGTACCCGTGAAAGCGTCTGGACCGAGTTCAGCTCTCTATTCCCCGCGACCCTGGAACTGTCCATGGCCGCCCTGTTATTCGCCGGCATCCTGGGCCTTCTGGCCGGGGTGATTGCGGCACTCAAGCGAGGATCCCTGTTCGACCACGGGGTGATGGGCATCTCCCTGGCGGGATACTCGATGCCGATCTTCTGGTGGGGCCTGATCCTGATCATGTTCTTCTCGGTGAGCCTGGGCTGGACCCCGGTGTCCGGGCGGATCGACCTGCTCTACGACATCGAGCCGCGCACCGGCTTCATGCTGATCGATACGCTGCTGGCCGACGACGTCGGGGCGTTCTTCGATGCCCTGCATCACCTGATCCTGCCGGCCATCGTGCTCGGTACTATCCCGCTGGCGGTGATCGCGCGGATGACCCGTTCGTCGATGCTCGAAGTGCTGCGTGAAGACTACATCCGTACCGCCCGCGCCAAAGGCCTGTCGCCATCGCGCGTGGTGTTCGTTCACGGCTTGCGTAACGCACTGATTCCGGTACTGACCGTGGTCGGCCTGCAAGTCGGCACTCTGTTGGCCGGTGCGGTCCTGACCGAAACCATTTTCTCCTGGCCCGGCATCGGCAAATGGCTGATCGAAGCCATTGGCGCACGGGACTATCCCGTGGTGCAGAACGGCATCCTGTTAATCGCCTGCCTGGTGATCCTGGTCAACTTCGTGGTGGACATCCTCTACGGCTTTGCCAACCCACGCATCCGTCATCAGCGCTGAGATCAAGACCATGACCACTCTCACTACACCGGTAGCAGTCGATCAAAGCCTGCTGTATCCGTCCCCGTATAAAGAATTCTGGCAAGCATTCTCGAAAAACAAAGGTGCCGTCGCCGGCCTGATGTTCATGCTGCTGGTGATTTTCTGCGCGATCTTCGCCCCATGGGTCGCACCGCATAACCCAAGCGAGCAGTACCGCGACTTCCTGCTGACCCCGCCGTCCTGGCTGGAAGGCGGGCAAATCCAGTTCCTGCTCGGCACAGATGAACTGGGTCGCGACCTGCTGTCGCGGCTGATCAACGGTTCGCGCCTGTCCTTGCTGATCGGCTTGTCGTCGGTGGTGATGTCGCTGATTCCGGGCATCCTGTTGGGTCTGTTCGCCGGGTTCTTCCCGCGCGTGCTCGGCCCGACCATCATGCGTCTGATGGACATCATGCTGGCCCTGCCGTCCCTGCTGCTGGCCGTGGCGATTGTCGCCATCCTCGGCCCTGGCCTGATCAACACCATTATTGCCATCGCCGTGGTTTCGTTGCCGTCCTATGTTCGTCTGACCCGCGCCGCGGTGATGGGCGAATTGAACCGCGACTACGTGACCGCCGCACGCCTGGCCGGTGCCGGTCTGCCACGCCTGATGTTCGTGACCGTGCTGCCCAACTGCATGGCGCCGCTGATCGTGCAGGCCACCTTGAGTTTCTCCTCGGCAATTCTCGATGCCGCGGCACTGGGCTTCCTCGGCCTTGGCGTACAACCGCCAACGCCTGAGTGGGGCACCATGCTGGCTTCGGCTCGTGACTACATCGAACGTGCCTGGTGGGTGGTGAGCTTGCCTGGTTTGACCATTTTGCTCAGCGTGCTGGCAATCAACTTGATGGGCGACGGCCTGCGCGATGCGCTGGACCCGAAACTCAAGAACGCCGCCTGAGGAGATTCAAATGTCACTGTTAGAAATCAAGAATCTCAACGTTCGCTTCGGCGACGCCAACGCCGTTCCGGTGGTCGACGGTCTCGACATTACCGTGGACAAGGGCGAAGTGCTGGCTATCGTTGGCGAATCGGGTTCCGGCAAGTCCGTGACCATGATGGCGCTGATGGGCCTGATCGAGCATCCGGGGATCGTCACCGCCGATGCTCTGAATTTCGACGGCAAGAACATGCTCAAGCTCAGTAACCGTCAGCGTCGGCAAATCGTCGGCAAAGACCTGGCCATGGTTTTCCAGGACCCGATGACCGCGCTGAACCCGAGCTACACCGTCGGTTTCCAGATCGAAGAAGTGCTGCGCCTGCACCTGAAAATGTCCCGCAAGGACGCCCGCAAGCGTGCCATCGAACTGCTGGAAAAAGTGGAAATCCCGGGCGCCGCCAGCCGTATGGACGCCTATCCGCATCAACTCTCCGGCGGCATGAGCCAGCGTGTTGCAATCGCCATGGCGATTGCCGGCGAACCGAAACTGCTGATCGCCGACGAACCGACCACAGCACTCGACGTGACGATTCAGGCGCAGATCATGGACCTGCTGCTGGCCCTGCAGAAAGAGCAGAACATGGGCCTGGTGCTGATCACCCACGACCTCGCGGTCGTGGCCGAAACCGCCCAGCGCGTGTGCGTGATGTACGCCGGCCAAGCGGTTGAAGTCGGTCAGGTGCCACAACTGTTCGACATTCCGGCGCACCCGTACAGCGAAGCACTGCTCAAGGCGATTCCGGAACACAGCCTGGGCGCCGCGCGCCTGTCGACATTGCCGGGCATCGTTCCCGGTCGTTACGACCGCCCGCAAGGCTGCCTGCTGTCGCCACGCTGCCCGTACGTGCAAGACAACTGCCGCACCCAGCGTCCGGCCCTTGACCAGAAAAGCAACAGCCTCGCCCGCTGCTTCTACCCGCTGAATCAGGAGGTGGCGTAATGGCCGTCGTACTAACCGCCCGCAACCTGACCCGTCACTACGAAGTGTCCCGTGGCCTGTTCAAGGGTCATGCGACCGTGCGCGCCCTCAACGGTGTGTCGTTCGAACTGGAAGCCGGCAAGACCCTCGCCGTTGTGGGCGAATCGGGTTGTGGCAAATCCACCTTGGCCCGGGCCCTGACGCTGATTGAAGAACCGTCCTCCGGCTCCTTGAAAATCGCCGGGCAGGAAGTCGCGGGTGCCGACAAGGCTCAGCGCAAGCAACTGCGCAAAGATGTGCAGATGGTGTTCCAGAGCCCGTACGCGTCGCTGAACCCACGACAGAAAGTCGGTGATCAGCTCGCCGAACCGCTGCTGATCAACACCAACCTGAGCGCCTCGGAACGTCGCGAGAAAGTCCAGGCGATGATGAAACAGGTGGGCTTGCGGCCTGAGCATTACCAGCGCTACCCGCACATGTTCTCCGGCGGTCAGCGCCAGCGGATTGCCCTGGCCCGCGCGATGATGCTGCAACCGAAAGTGCTGGTGGCGGATGAACCGACCTCGGCGCTGGACGTGTCGATCCAGGCGCAAGTGCTGAACCTGTTCATGGATTTGCAGCAAGAATTCAACACCGCCTACGTGTTCATCTCCCACAACCTGGCAGTGGTGCGCCACGTCGCCGATCACGTGATGGTGATGTACCTCGGCCGTCCGGTGGAAATGGGCCCGAAAGAGGACATCTACACTCGCCCTCTGCACCCCTACACCCAGGCGCTGTTGTCGGCCACTCCGACCATCCACCCGGACCCGAACAAGCCGAAAATCAAGATCGTCGGCGAACTGCCAAACCCGCTGAACCCGCCGTCCGGCTGCGCCTTCCACAAGCGCTGCCCGTACGCGACCGAGCGCTGCACCACAGAAGAACCGCTCCTGCGCCTGGTCGACACCCGTCAGGTGGCTTGCCACTACGCCGAGCAATTCCTCGACGGCGCGGCGTAAAAACGGCCTGAAAAAAATGAGAGCGAGCTTGCTCGCGAAGTCGGTGTTTCAGTCACCATCTCTGTCGACTGACAGATTGCTTTCGCGAGCAAGCCCGCTCCCACAGGGACCGAGTTGACCAGACCCCTTCCGCCAGATTGCGTATCAGTCCGGCGAGGGGTTTTCTTTTGTCCGTCATTTACGTTTGCGTGTCTTCCTCATCCTCTTCCTCATCGGCGTCTGGATCATCATCGCCTGATTCGGTCGCAGCGATCATCTGCTCGCTGTGCACGCCTTGCCCGTTCAAGGCCTGTGTTTCGTGGTTCTCACATTCCGCCCACGCCACCGCCGATGTGCCAAGGGACAGCAGCACCAAAACCTTAAGCAACAACACAATGCGTTGATAAATACTCATAGTCGATTCCATCCTTTGTGGGGTGAAGCACGGATGCCTGACAGGTAATGAATGAAATTTAGTTCCGATTGACCGGGTTCTCCAGAGAGGACGCTACCGGGTAGCAGAAAATGCCGCTGGCGGGGAGATTTGTTTGGAATAGGGGTTATATCCAAACCCACTAACAACAATGGTCCAATGTGGGAGCGGGCTTGCTCGCGAAAGGGCCCTTTCATTCAACATTGATGTCGACTGACCCGACGCTTTCGCGAGCAAGTCGGATCGCCGCACCGCCGCTCCCACAGTTGACCGAGGCGACACAAAAAAGCCCCGAGGCTTACGCATCGGGGCTTTGGTGTTACGACTCAGCGCTTAATGATGCTCACGCGTCGCACGGAATTTCACATCCGGCCAACGCTCTTCCATCAGAGCCAAGTTAACCCGCGTCGGAGCCAGGTAGGTCAGGTGACCACCGCCGTCGACCGCAAGGTTTTCCACGGCCTTGACCCGGAACTCCTCGAACTTCTTCTTATCGTCGCAATCAATCCAGCGCGCGGAATAAACAGTGATCGGCTCATACGAGCACTCGACCTTGTATTCCTCTTTCAAACGGCTGGCGACCACGTCGAACTGCAGCACACCGACGGCACCCAGGATGATGTCGTTGCTGCGCTCGGGGAAGAACACCTGAGTGGCGCCTTCTTCGGCCAGTTGCTGCAGGCCCTGACGCAGTTGCTTGGATTTCAGCGGATCACGCAGACGCACGCGACGGAACAGTTCCGGGGCGAAGTGCGGGATGCCGGTGAAGCCCAGGACTTCGCCTTCGGTGAAGGTGTCGCCGATCTGGATGGTGCCGTGGTTGTGCAAGCCGATGATGTCGCCGGCAAACGCTTCTTCCAGTTGCTCACGCTCGGAGGAGAAGAAGGTCAGCGCATCGCCGATCCGTACGTCTTTGCCGGTACGCACGTGGCGCATTTTCATGCCTTTTTCGTACTTGCCAGAGCAGATACGCATGAAGGCGATGCGGTCGCGGTGTTTCGGGTCCATGTTCGCCTGGATCTTGAACACGAAGCCGGCGAACTTCTCTTCAACCGGCTCCACGGTGCGCTCATTGGCGACACGGGCCAGCGGTTTCGGCGCCCAGTTGACCACGGCGTCGAGCACGTGATCGACACCGAAGTTGCCCAATGCAGTACCGAAGAATACCGGCGTCAGTTGGCCGTCGAGGAATTCCTGTTGATTGAATTCGTGACAGGCGCCCTGCACCAGTTCCAGCTGATCGACGAAGCGATCGTATTCGTCGCCCAAGTGCGCACGGGCTTCATCGGAGTCGAGCTTCTCGATGATTTTCACATCGGTGCGTTCGTGGCCGTGGCCAGCGGTGTAAACGATGATGTAGTCGTCGGCGAGGTGATACACGCCCTTGAAGTCGCGGTAGCAGCCGATCGGCCAGGTGATCGGCGCCGCCTTGATCTTCAGGACCGCTTCGATTTCGTCGAGCAGTTCAATCGGGTCGCGAATGTCACGGTCGAGTTTGTTGATGAAGCTGACGATCGGCGTGTCACGCAGACGGCAGACGTCCATCAGCGCGATGGTCCGAGGCTCTACACCCTTACCGCCGTCGAGAACCATCAATGCCGAGTCCACCGCTGTCAGGGTGCGGTAGGTATCTTCGGAGAAGTCTTCGTGGCCCGGGGTGTCGAGCAGGTTGATCATGTGATCGCGATACGGGAACTGCATGACCGACGTGGTAATGGAAATACCCCGTTGTTTTTCCATTTCCATCCAGTCGGAGGTGGCATGGCGGTCGGATTTTCGAGATTTCACCGTGCCCGCAATCGCAATCGCCTTGCCCATCAGCAAGAGCTTCTCGGTGATGGTGGTTTTACCGGCATCGGGGTGGGAAATAATGGCGAAAGTGCGGCGTTTCGCGACTTCGGCGGCCTGTTTGGTCATGGGAAATCGCCTGGCAGGTGATTCAAAAAAGGGCGGCGAGTATAGCTCAAAACGACATCTACGGACCACCGTCCGTAGGGCTTCCCGAACACCGCATCCCTGTAGGAGCTGCCGAAGGCTGCGATCTTTTGATCTTGTTTTTTCAAGACCACCGAAGATCAAGATCAAAAGATCGCAGCCTTCGGCAGCTCCTACGCGGTGGCTAAATGCTGTTAATTATGGAACCTTTTAAAAGGTGGAGGCGTCCACTCCCCTGTTACGACCCGTCGTCAGGGGCTGAAAAATCAGCAAGTTAGTCTGACGAGGCTGCGCTTATGGCTCGATTTCATGCCGTTTACCGGCACTGATAGAGCTGCTTCTCGCGAACGTTGTTTTCCCGGCAGCCAGGAATGGCATTGCCACACGGGACTGCGTTTGCCGACAAAGAAAAAAGGAGTCCGCCTGTGGCTATTCGCTATGGCAAAGGGCTGATAGGAGGTGCGGTTGTCGTCGCCCTTCTGGCCCTGCTGGTCCACTGGATTGGCATCAACACGATCGAACAGTACCGCGACGATTTGTTGTTTTACCTGCAAGCTCATCTGATTCTCGTCCTCGTTTCCATGCTGGCCGCCCTTGTAGTGGGCATACCCGCCGGTATCTTCCTCAGCCGCCCGACCATGGTTGGCCGCGCCGAACGCTTCATGCAGATCTTCAACATCGGCAACACCGTGCCGCCACTCGCCGTACTGGCCATCGCCCTGGGGATTCTCGGCATCGGCAGTGGCCCGGCGATCTTCGCCTTGTTCCTCGCCTCACTGTTGCCGATTGTGCGCAACACCTATGAAGGCCTGAAAAACGTTCAGGGATCACTCAAGGAAGCGGCCGTCGGCATCGGCATGACACCGACTCAGGTGCTATGGCGGGTCGAACTGCCGAACGCCGTGCCGATCATCATCGGTGGTGTGCGCGTGGCACTGGCGATCAACGTCGGTACGGCACCGCTGGCGTTCCTGATTGGCGCCAACAGCCTGGGCAGCCTGATTTTCCCCGGCATCGCCCTGAACAATCAGCCGCAACTGCTGCTAGGCGCGGCCTGCACCGCCCTGCTGGCCTTGCTGCTCGACGGACTGGTGACACTCGCCAGCCGCCTCTGGCTCGAACGCGGCTTGCGCCCGTCTTAAGCCTCGGCAAAGGAATCAACATGAAAAAAATAAGCTTAATACTAGGCTGCGCCCTGCTGTTCGCAGGATTTGCCCAAGCCGCTGAAAAACCCGTTATCCGCATCGGCGCCCGGGTGTTCACCGAACAAACCCTGCTGGCGGAAATCACTTCCCAATACCTGCGCGCCAAGGGTTACGATACCCAGGTGACCGGCGGTCTGGGCAGCAACCTGGCTCGCAGCGCCCACGAAAGTGGCCAGCTGGATTTGATGTGGGAATACACCGGCGTGTCGCTGGTGGCTTACAACCACGTCACCGACAAGCTCGACAGCGCTCAGTCCTACGCCCGGGTGAAAGAACTCGACGCGAAAAAAGGCCTGGTCTGGCTCACCCCGTCGAAATTCAGCAATACCTACGCCCTGGCACTGCCGGAAAACACCGCAAAAGCGTATCCGCAGATCAACACCATCAGCGAGCTGAACACAGTGCTGCAGGCTGAGGTGAAGACCAATCACCTCGTCGCCCTGGACACCGAGTTCGCCAACCGTTCCGACGGTCTGGACGGCATGGTCGACCTCTACGGCATGAACCTGACCCGCAAAAACATCCGGCAGATGGATGCTGGTTTGGTCTACACCGCCCTGCGCAATGGTCAGGTGTTCGCCGGTCTGGTCTACACCACCGACGGTCGTTTGAACGCCTTCAAGCTGAAGCTGCTGGAAGACGACAAGCACTACTTCCCGGACTACACCGCCGCGCCGGTGGTGCGTCAGGTTTACCTCGACGCCCACCCGAAACTCGCCGAAGAGCTCAAGCCGCTGGCCGAACTGTTCGACGACGCCACCATGCGTCAGCTCAACGCGCGGGTCGATGTCGATCACGAAAGCCCTTCATCCGTTGCCGCCGATTTCCTGCGCCAACATCCATTGAACTAAGGAGGAAAAGACATGGAATTTCTCAACGCCTTTTCCCATCTCGATTGGCCGCAGGTTTTACACCTGACCTGGCAGCACATCACCCTGGTTGGCATCGCCGTGACCCTGGCGATTGTGGTCGGCGTGCCATTGGGCATCCTGATGACCCGCTTCCCGACACTGGCCGGCCCGTTGCAAGCCAGCGCTACGGTGTTGCTGACCGTGCCATCGATTGCGCTGTTCGGCCTGCTGCTGCCGTTCTATTCCAAATTCGGCCAGGGCCTCGGCCCGATGCCGGCGATCACCGCAGTGTTTCTGTACTCCCTGCTGCCGATCATGCGTAACACCTATTTGGCCCTGACCGGCGTGGAGCCTGGCATTCGCGAAGCAGCGCGCGGTATTGGCATGACCTTCGGCCAGCGCCTGCGCATGGTCGAACTGCCGATTGCCGTGCCGGTGATCCTCGCCGGCGTGCGCACCGCCGTGGTGATGAACATCGGTGTGATGACCATCGCCGCGACCATCGGCGCCGGTGGCCTCGGTGTACTCATTCTCGCTTCCATCAGCCGCAGCGACATGTCGATGCTGATCGTCGGCGCCGTGCTGGTCAGTCTCCTGGCCATCTTCGCCGACCTGCTTCTGCAATGGCTGCAACGCACGCTGACTCCAAAAGGACTCCTGAAATGATCGAACTTCAAAACCTCAGCAAGACCTTCCAAAGCAACGGCAAAGATGTGAAAGCCGTGGACTCGGTGAGCCTGACCGTCAATGAAGGCGAAATCTGTGTGTTCCTCGGGCCATCGGGTTGCGGTAAAAGCACCACGCTGAAGATGATCAACCGCCTGATCAAGCCAACCTCGGGCAAGATCCTGATCAACGGCGAAGACACCACCGACCTCGACGCCGTCACCCTGCGTCGCAACATCGGTTATGTGATCCAGCAGATCGGTCTGTTCCCGAACATGACCATCGAGGAAAACATCACCATCGTTCCGCGCCTGCTGGGCTGGGACAAACAGAAATGCCACGACCGCGCCCGCGAGTTGATGAGCATGATCAAGCTCGAACCCAAGCAGTATCTGACTCGCTACCCGCGTGAGTTGTCCGGTGGCCAGCAGCAGCGGATCGGCGTGATTCGCGCGCTGGCAGCGGATGCGCCGCTGTTGTTGATGGACGAACCATTCGGCGCGGTCGACCCGATCAACCGCGAGATGATTCAGAACGAGTTCTTCGAGATGCAACGGGCTTTGAACAAGACCGTGATCATGGTCAGCCACGACATCGATGAAGCCATCAAGCTCGGCGACAAGATCGCGATTTTCCGCGCGGGCAAACTGCTGCAGATCGACCATCCGGATACACTGCTCGCGCACCCGGCGGATGACTTTGTCAGCAACTTCGTCGGCCAGGACAGCACCCTCAAGCGTCTGCTGCTGGTGAAAGCCGAAGACGCGGCCGACAACGCGCCATCGGTGAGCCCGGAAACGCCAGTGGCCGAAGCGCTGGAGTTGATGGACGAACTGGACCGTCGCTACGTGGTGGTCACCTGTGCCGAGAACAAGGCCTTGGGCTACGTGCGCCGTCGCGACCTGCACCGTCAGACCGGCACCTGCGCGCAATACCTGCGCGAGTTCAACGCCACCGCGGCGTACGACGAGCATTTGCGCATCCTGCTATCGCGCATGTACGAGTTCAACCGCTCGTGGCTGCCGGTGATGGATGCCGAGCGGGTGTTCCTGGGGGAAGTGACTCAGGAATCGATTGCCGAGTATCTGAGCTCCGGTAAGTCTCGTGGGGGTAAGACCAGTATTGTTTCGCCAGCGGAAGCTGCGTTGGCCTGATCCCTTTCTACTGATCGTTCCCACGCTCCGCGTGGGAATGCATCCAGAGACGCTCTGCGTCTCAACGGCTGGACGCAGAGCGTCCCGGGCGGCATTCCCACGCGGAGCGTGGGAACGATCAGGCAATGCAAATCCCTCCAAAATCCCTCATTCGGGGAACATCACACTGTCATGCAGGTCGGTTACATCAGTAGCTGTCCGGGACCGCACGACGGAAGCGTGCAAAAACGCGACATTTTTTGTTGATCTCAAGCTCCTCACGCCCTAAAGTTCGCGCCGAACGTCCATGCTGGAAACGATCCATCCGGCTCAAGTACTGACGACGAGACAGCAAGGCCAAGGGAAAGCACCGCCTCCCATGGCCTTTTTGCTTTCGGCGACATGCCTTGGGAAGTAGGCGAACCAAAGTGGGGATACGGAGGGCGTTCATTTGCACCCATTGATAATTTCAGTTTGCCAGTAGGAGTTCCCAGCATGTCGATCAACGTCGAAGACTATTTCGCGCGCGATACCTTCCAGAAAATGAAGGCCTTCGCCGACAAACAAGAAACCCCGTTCGTGGTGATCGACACCGCGATGATCAGCCAGGCCTACGACGACCTGCGCGCCGGTTTCGAATTCGCCAAGGTCTACTACGCAGTCAAGGCCAACCCGGCCGTTGAAATCATCGACCTGCTCAAAGAGAAAGGCTCGAACTTCGACATCGCCTCGATCTACGAGCTCGACAAAGTGATGAACCAGGGCGTCGGCCCGGATCGCATCAGCTACGGCAACACCATCAAGAAATCCAAAGACATTCGCTACTTCTACGACAAGGGCGTGCGTCTGTACGCCACCGACTCCGAAGCTGACCTGCGCAACATCGCCAAGGCAGCTCCAGGCTCGAAAGTCTACGTGCGCATCCTGACTGAAGGCTCGACCACCGCTGACTGGCCACTGTCGCGTAAATTCGGCTGCCAGACCGACATGGCCATGGACCTGCTGATCCTCGCTCGTGACCTGGGCCTGGTGCCGTACGGCATCTCGTTCCACGTCGGTTCGCAGCAGCGCGACATCAGCGTCTGGGACGCGGCGATCGCCAAGGTCAAAGTGATCTTCGAACGCCTGAAAGAAGAAGACGGTATCCACCTGAAGCTGATCAACATGGGCGGCGGTTTCCCGGCCAACTACATCACCCGCACCAACAGCCTTGAAACCTACGCTGAAGAAATCATCCGCTTCCTCAAGGAAGACTTCGGCGACGAGTTGCCTGAAATCATCCTGGAGCCGGGCCGTTCGCTGATCGCCAACGCCGGCATTCTGGTCAGTGAAGTAGTGCTGGTGGCGCGTAAATCCCGTACCGCCGTCGAGCGCTGGGTGTACACGGATGTGGGCAAATTCTCTGGCCTGATCGAAACCATGGACGAAGCCATCAAGTTCCCGATCTGGACCGAGAAGAAAGGCGAGATGGAAGAAGTGGTCATCGCCGGTCCAACCTGCGACAGCGCCGACATCATGTACGAAAACTACAAGTACGGCCTGCCGCTGAACCTGGCGATCGGTGACCGTTTGTACTGGTTGTCGACCGGTGCGTACACCACCAGCTACAGCGCTGTTGAGTTCAATGGCTTCCCGCCGCTGAAGTCATTTTACGTGTAATAAGCATCCAATCAAAAAAAGGCCCATGAAAACATGGGCTTTTTTTATTTACGAAGCCATACCTCAAAGTGGTTCATCAGCGCCACACACTCACTAGCGCCCTCCAGGGTGGCGGCCAGCTTGAAGTTTAACTCCCCGAGTCTAGACGCCCCCTTTGCCTGGAGGAGTTCGTTGCACACACCATCGATACGTTGATAAAGCTCCTCAATGAACAACCCCATCTGCGAGTTCACGGCAGCGAACCCACTGAATAGCGCTGCGATATCCGCCTTATATTCTGCAGCCTTGACTGAAGGGTCCCTCGAAGAGTAATTGAAGTCCCAGACCGGAGTAGTCGCAGGCTCGCCGAACAACTCCTGTGCAACCGTTGGCTCTATATGGCAATTACAGGACCGATGATCCATGGCACTGCGGAATACCGACTTCAGCCCAAACGACTCCTCATACACTTCTACGACCGTATATTTCAATTGTCGTACCACGGCTCTTAGCTCATAGAATCGAAGCGCCAACTCATGAATCAAATCCGGTACATTCGTTGGCGGAAATAACTTCCAGATCGGGGATCTGGATAGACTGTACTGCCTGAAATCCACCTGACCAATGGGTTCGTTCCTGGAGGTTTTCCCGGTTATTTCCAAAGACTCCCCAGTGAACGTTTCGAGATCTTCAAAATAGGCTCCGCATAGAAGCAGGGCTTCTCCAGTACGCCCCCAAAACTCTTGTAGATATCGCTCATTGAATCTGGCATTTTCCAGGCGCGAGTCCCTGGACAGAACCGCAAGTTGATGTCCGTTTTTTCTACGGCGCTCAAACACAAGCGGTATTCCGTTGAATGTCGGATGTAACGAGCCGAGAAAAGTGACGTATCGATCTAAAACGCGCCGTTGCGCTGACGTAAACTCATAGGCAAGTGAATTCATACTTTATATTTGAGGGGGCGGGCATGTGACCAGCCCCCTCAACCCCTAATTATTGATAAATAGGTTTCAAGTATTTAATAACATCTACGATTTTGGCAATCGCATTATCCGCTCGCACCTCAACGGACAGCGAAGCATCTTGCCTAAACTCACGAGAAAACTTTTCAATGTCACCAATCAGATTCGAAAACTCATTCACGTATTTCGAACGACCGTCATCCAACTCATTTAATGCCTTGACCAGATTAATTTTCCCATCAATGCAGACAATATCCTTAGCGTACTTTTGCGACTGTACTCGCAAATCACCTGCCTTCTCCTTGAGTCGGTTATATGCGGCCAACATATTGAGAAAAGAAATAGCCTCACCAATACCCGAGATCATTTTTTTAAGCATATCAATAGCCAATAACGCGACTTCAACCTGCGGTGGCGCCAAGCCTAGCGTTTTCAAACTTTCAAGCGACAACTGAGCCTCTTCGCCGATTTTTTCGACTCCAGCTTTTGCGATCAAGTCGATCGCTTCGGACACCGACTTCATCTGCTCGCTCAGTTCGGTCAGCTTTTCATCGGTTTTACTCTTGAGGTCTTCCGCGAATGTGCGATCCTGCGTGAGAGTAACAATCCATTCTTCCGAAGCCCCCCTGTCATATGGGGCACTAACACCCTTATGCATACTTTTTAAATCTTCAGTATGTGCGGAGACTTTATTGGACAGATTCTTGAGCTCCACCTCCATGTCCTCACGAACCTCGTCCGCATCGTCTGGATAAACCAGTTCTGCCTGGTAGCCTTTCAGCTTTTTCTCGGCACGCTCCAGATAAAGAGTGAGTGACTGAGCCTGAATGCGCAGATCAAATGTTGCCTTGTTGATAGCGAGCGCCAGATTATTCATTGCACCAACGGTGCCCGGCAAGTAATCAAATTGTTCGAAAAGCATTTGCGCAGAGGTATTCGATCCTTGTACCGCAGCATTATGGCCGCGCAGATTTGCCACATTAAAAGTTGGAAAATCCAAATTATAATTTAACGAACGCATAGCCATCCCACCCCAAAAAACCAAACGATTGCTCTCATAATCTTTCTCAGCCTCTGCAAACACGCTGAGCAACTGATCCGAACTTACTTTTATCTGCTCCCAAGGTTCCACGATACTGAGCATCTGATTTTTGAATCGTCTCAAGGAGGTTGCTTCCTCCAGCATATCGACGTCTTTTATAGAACCCTCAATGTAGGTACTCAAAGCATTCCATACCAGCATAAGATTTTGAGTCGCTACTTCAGCTTCAATCGCTACGTAACTCAGGTTTTGGAGATCATCACGCACTTTGTTCAAGGAACTCAGTGTCTGGCTTTTGCTGGCCATCAAATGATTGGCGGCTTTTTGTAACTCTTTAAGCTTATTACGCTGACTGCGTATCTGTTCAGCTTTGACACCCTGATAGATGCCGAGAATTAACCCGCCAATATTAAGGGTTGCTGCAGCTTTGATCGCTTCCTGAACCAGCTGATCATATTGTTTATTAAGGTCATCAATCTCTTTCGAACGCTGGTCAATTTCACCTTGAAGAACCTTAATATCTGCCTGATATGTATTCCTCGAAACAAACTCCAGCCGCAACTTAATTTCCGGTAGCACTTGCGCACGCATATCAGTGCCAAAACTGTCCAGCTCGGCTCGCACCCGCTCGGCTTTCTGATGACATTGCTTGACCTTGGACAGCAGGTCATTGAGATAGGCTTTGATATCCGGAACATCTTCCGGAGACAGCTCAAGATCGGGAAGACCTGGAATCTGTAGTTTCAGTTTCAGATATTCTTCCGGCGTATTGATATTGTGCTCTTCCAGGTATTTCGATGCCTTGAGGTCCTCATACACATCTACAATTCCGTTACCTGTCCTGATAATGCTGCCGGCAAAAATCTTCAGGTCGGTGCCTGTCAGCATTATTTGCTCGCGCAATGGTGACCAGCGCTTGGCATGATCATAGGTCATGGTGAATGTACGTAGAAAGTCACCGGCGGTCAGCCCCACGCCGCCCTGATCACCCGAGCCGTAATTCAAGTATGCAATTACATCTTGTAGCCGAACAGGAAGAGACAGCCCCAAAGTTTCATATTTCTTCAGACTGATAATCTGATCCTTGGTTAACTGTATCCCCGTTCCGCGATTATATTCTTCACCCTCACCCAGCGATGCACTCACAAATACCCGGGGTGCTTTTGCGGCGGCTTCGACCACCTTGTTATCCACCTTCAATTCCATCAGAGACTCCTTGTCTTCTTCGAATCTTAAGAAAAATTAATTCAACAACAATACTGAATAGCCGCTTCCGGCGACACTTACTAATATTGCGACAACAACCTTAAGGCGATACGACACAGATCAACAAGTCTTTAAATATTAAAATTCAAGACAGCAGATATTAAAACCTATTAGTCAGAGCAGAGTTCAGACCCAACAAATATCACGCACACCCACTTTTACAGTACGACATTTTTAATATGGAAATTTTACTATTAGGTGATCGCTGACAGGAATATTGAACCCGTTACAATGCGACCAATTGAGATAATCGCTGTTGATAAACTTCAGCCATCCCACGAATCTGTGGATGATTTGCGCTTGACAATGCTTCAACGCTCACCCACAAAAAATTTACGTTTCCTCCGGCCAGTGCCTTGTGCAGCCAACCCAGCGCCTCGTCGATCTTGCCTTCATCCGCCAACACCGCTGCATAACTGAATTGCCCACGAAAATCCCCGCCGACCGCCGAG
Organism: Pseudomonas sp. TE12508; assembly: GCF_056279485.1. Classification (NCBI taxonomy): domain Bacteria; kingdom Pseudomonadati; phylum Pseudomonadota; class Gammaproteobacteria; order Pseudomonadales; family Pseudomonadaceae; genus Pseudomonas; species Pseudomonas sp. TE12508. Next base: position 197,491 of record NZ_JBWCCN010000005.1, read on the forward strand.
CGTCGATACCAGTCACGGGCTGCTTGCGGATCTGCCGGGCAAACCCGGCCTTCTTCCAGATAACGCCCCAGCAGGTTCATCGACTTCGCGTGGCCCAACTCAGCTGCCCGCCGATACAGATTCAGCGCTTGCACCTGATCCTCGATCACTCCACGACCAGTAGCCAGCAGATTGGCGTAGTTGTACATCGCCCAATCCAGTCCGGCTTTTGCGGCAACACGATAATGCCCCGCAGCTATCGAAGCATCGGCGGTGCAACCCCAGCCATGTTCATGACAACGGCCGAGCATGTTGCGCGCCATCAAGTGTCCGCCTTGGGCGGCGATCTCGAACCAGCGCAGCGCCAGCGGCTGATCCTGAGCGATGCCACGGCCGTCGAGCAGGATCTGCCCGAGCAACGCCTGAGCATCGAGCACGCCTTCACGGGCGGCGATCAGGATCGCCTGAGCCGCTCGCGCCGGGCTTTCTTCGAGCATCGACTTGAGGCGGTCGCCGTCGAGGATTTCCTCGCGGTGCAACCGAAAGTCCGTCACTTACACCTCGACCCAGCGACGCAACAGGTTGTGGTAGGTGCCGGTCAGGCGGATCAATGAAGGATGGTCGGGCATGTCCTGGGTCAACTGTTGAATCGCCCCATCCATCTCGAACAGCAAGGCGCGCTGGCTGTCTTCACGTACCAGGCTTTGCGTCCAGAAAAACGAGGCGTAACGGTTGCCGCGAGTAACGGCGTTGACCTTGTGCAGGCTGGTGCCGGGATACAGGACCATGTCGCCCGCCGGCAATTTCACGCGCTGAGTACCGAAGGTGTCCTGGATTTCCAGCTCGCCGCCGTCGTACTCCTCCGGTTCACTGAAAAACAGCGTCGCCGACAGGTCGGTGCGCACACGCTCGATGCTGCCCTTGGGCTGACGCACGGCGTTGTCGATGTGGAAGTCGAAACTGCCACCGGCCGTGTAGCAGTTCAGTAACGGTGGGAAGACCTTGTGCGGTAATGCCGCCGACATGAACTGCGGATTTTTCCACAACCGCTCGAGCATCGCCGCACCGATTTCCTTGGTCAACGGATGCCCTTCCGGCAGTTGCAGATTGTGCTTGGCCTTGGCCGACTGGTAACCGGCGGTGATTTTGCCATCGGCCCAATCCGCCTGCGTCAGGGCCTCGCGAATACGCTGCACTTCTTCTTTCGCGAACACGCCGGGAATGTGCAGCAACATGGAAAGACACCTGAAGGCAAAGGGGCGCTAATGGTATTGATTCTTATTGCCCGTGTAAAACCCGTGTGACGAATGAAACCGCAAAAACCGTAAAGGTAAATTGTAAAGAATGTAAATTTGTCGCGAATAGCAACGTTTCGCAATTGATACAAATACGTATTTACTCTACATTCCGCGGCCTCAAATCCTTGGGGAGGGGAATTCACATGTCACGCCAACAACCACAATCAACGGTCAGTTCACCACGCTTGCTCGCGTCTGCAATTGGCGTGGCGATCACCGCCGGCTCTGCGGGTCACATGGTTTTCGCGGCCGAGAAGACCGACGAAAAAGCACCGAACAATGCGATTTCCCTGGACGCGACCAGCGTTGTGGGCGAGCAGAACGACACCTCCTACAAGACCGATACTTCGGCCTCCAAGAAGTACACCGCGCCACTGCGCGAGACGCCGAAAAGCGTCACCGTGATTCCGCAACAAGTGATTCGCGACACCGGCGCTACCAGTCTGGTCGACGCCCTGCGCACCACCCCGGGGATCACCTTTGGTGCCGGCGAAGGCGGCAACCCGGCCGGCGATCGTCCGATCATTCGCGGCTTCAACGCCGAAAGCGACACGTTCGTCGACGGCATGCGCGACCCTGCGTCCCAGAGCCGCGAAATCTTCAACGTTGAATCGATCGAAGTCAGCAAGGGCCCGGGTTCAGCCTTCACCGGCGCCGGCTCCACCGGTGGCAGCCTGAACCTGGTGAGCAAGACCCCCAAGCTGGGCAATTCCTACAACGGCGGCTTCACTTGGGGCTCGGATCAAACCCAGCGCACCACCCTTGATCTGAACCAGCAGATGACCGACACCTCGGCCTTACGCTTGAACCTGATGAAGCACGAAGCTAACGTCGCCGGCCGTGATACCGTGGATGTCAGTCGCTGGGGTGTGGCGCCGTCCTTCGCCTTCGGCCTGGGCACCGATACCCGCTTGACCGTCGGCTACTACCACGTCGAGACCGACGACATGCCCGACTACGGCATCCCGTTGACGTTGAGCCCCAACCGCAGCAAGCACAACGTCGACAAGCCGGCCAACGTTGACCGCGACAACTTCTACGGCCTCACCGGTCGCGACTTTCGCCAGACCACCAATGACAGCGGCACCCTCAAGATCGAACACGATCTGAATGAAGACCTGACCGTATCGAACAGCTTCCGCATGTCCCGTTCGACCCTGGACTACATCGTCACCAACCCGGACGACAGCAAGGGCAACGTGGTCAATGGCAACGTGTACCGGGGTGCGAAGAGCCGTAACTCGACGTCCAGCGGCTGGATCAACCAGACCGACCTGAGCGCCAGGTTCAACACCGGCGCCATCGAGCACAGTCTGGTGACCGGTCTGGAGTTTTCCCACCAGGACACCCACAACCGTCCGTACCTCCTGACCTCCAGCGCCAGCGGCACGCGATGCAACAGCGCCCTGTTCACTTCCGGCGACTGCACCAGCCTGTACAACCCGACGCCAGGGGATAACTGGAACGGCAGGATCACCGACAGCAAAGCCTTCACCGATACCAACGTCAAGACCGCCGCGGCCTACGTGTTCGACACCCTGAAGTTCAACGAGCAATGGTCCCTGAACCTGGGCCTGCGTTATGACAACTACCAGGTCGAATCCAGTGGCTTCGCCAACGCCAGCAGCACAGCGCCAGCGGGCAGTTTCTCCCGTGAGAACACCAGCGACCTGGTGAACTACCAGATCGGCGTGGTCTACAACCCGTTGCCTAACGGCAGCATCTACGCGGCCTACTCGACCTCCAGCAACCCGGCCGGCGAAACCAGCGGCAACGGTGGCCTTGAACTGGCCGCGAACAACAGCCGTCTGGACCCGGAAAAGAACCGCAACTACGAAATCGGCACCAAGTGGGACTTCTTCGGTGACGATCTGTCGCTGACCGCCGCGCTGTTCCGCACCGAGAAAACCAACGCGCGGATCAACGATCCGGACGGCGGCACCACGCAAGTACTGGACGGCGAACAGCAGGTCAATGGCCTGGAACTGAGCTACGCCGGCAAGCTGACCCGTAACTGGAGAGTCTTCGGCGGCTACACCTACATGGACAGCGAAGTGGTCAAAACCACCCTCGCCGCCGATGAAGGCAACCACATGCCAAGCACGCCACAGAACAACTTCACGTTCTGGTCGACCTACGACCTGGTGCCGGACAAGTTGACCGTCGGTGCCGGTGCGACCTACGTCGATTCCCAGTTCGGCAACGTCGCCAACTCGGTGGAGATCCCGTCTTACTGGCGTTACGACGCGATGGCCAGCTACCGCCTGACCAAGAACGTCGACCTGCAACTCAACGTGCAGAACCTGACCGACGAGCGTTACTTCGATCAGATACTCCAGAACCACTACGCCCATGTGGCGGCGGGCCGTACCGCCCTGCTGAGTGCCAACTTCCACTTCTGATAACAGAAACATGAAGGCCAAAAGCCCAATGCCAGTCAGTTAAACGAGAATCCCTGTGGGAGCGGGCTTGCCCGCGAAAGCAGTGTATGGAGCGACATCAAAGGTGACTGTACCGCCGTCTTCGCGGGCAAGTCGGATCGCCGCACCGCCGCTCCCACAAGTTCCGCGGCGTAACTGACTGGCATTAGGCCAAAGCCCCGTTCATCGAAGTGAACGGGGCTTTTGTGTGTAAAAAAGAATGCTTCTCGACAACTCACGGCATAATGCGCGCCGTGATGATGACTTTTGAACGAACAAGGCGAGCGACGTGTTGAAGAAATCCCTGTTCCAGTTGCACTGGTTTTTCGGCATCAGCGCCGGACTGGTCCTGGCCCTGATGGGCATCACCGGGGCGGCGGTATCGTTCCAGGATGAAATCCTGCGGGCGTTGAACCCCTCTGTGCTGCACGTCGAAAAGCAGATTGCCGGTGTACTGCCACCTGCCGAGCTGGTAGAAAAAATCGAAGGCGCTTCGGGCAAGAAAGTCTCGATGCTCTGGGTCGAGACCGACAGCGGCAACGCCGCGCGGGTGATCTTCACGGCGCCACCCGGTGAACGTCGCGGGCCGATGCGTTACTTCGACCCGTACACCGGCGAGTTCATGGGCGACGTCACCGGCCAGGATTTCTTTGGCCTGATGCTGCAACTGCACCGGGTCCTGGCCATGGGCGATATCGGCCGGCAGATCACCGGCGCCTGTACCCTGATTCTGGTGTTCTTCTGCCTGTCCGGCCTGTACTTGCGTTGGCCACGTCAGTGGAAAAGCTGGCGCGCCTGGCTGACCCTGGACTGGAATAAAAAGGGTCGCAGCTTCAACTGGGATTTGCACTCAGTGGCCGGCACCTGGTGCCTGGTGTTCTATCTTTTGGCAGCGCTGACCGGGCTATCCTGGTCGTACGAGTGGTACAACAAAGGCCTGACCCGGCTGCTTTCCGATTCGCCGCAGAACGAGCGGGTGCGCAGTGGTCGCGGTCCTGCGCCAAGCGGCCCGGCCCCGACTGCCGATTACGCTGCGATATGGAGCAGCATCTACAGCGCCGCCGGCCCTGGGCTTGCGTCCTACAACGTGCGTATGCCGCCCGTGGCCGGGCAACCGGCAACGGTGTTCTACCTGCTGAGGAACTCCCCCCACGACCAGGCACGGAACCAGCTCACTCTCGATCCGGCGACCGGCATCGTCAGCCGTCATGACCGCTACAGCGACAAGAGCCTCAAGGCGCAGCTGCTGACCAGTATCTATGCGCTGCACGTTGGCAGTTATTTCGGGATGATCGGGCGGATTATCCTGACCATCGCCGCGCTGACCATGCCGCTGTTTTTCATCACTGGCTGGTTGCTGTACCTGGACCGTCGACGCAAGAAACGCCAGATCAAGGACGCCCGCAAAGGCCTCGCACAACCGGGCGGTGATGCACCGGCATGGCTGATCGGCTTCGCCAGTCAGAGCGGGTTTGCCGAACAGCTCGCCTGGCAGACCGCCGGACAATTGCAGGCCGCCGGGTTGCCGGTGAAGGTTCAACCGTTGGCCAATGTCAGCGAACAGGACCTGCAGGATTCCAGCAACGCGCTGTTTGTGGTCAGCACCTTCGGCGACGGTGAAGCGCCGGACAGCGCCCGAGGATTCGAACGCAAAGTGCTGGGTCGGGCGTTGAGCTTCGACAGCCTTAACTATGCCGTGCTCGGTCTCGGTGACCGCCAGTATCAACACTTCTGCGGCTTCGCCCGCCGCTTGCACACCTGGCTGGGTGAGCACGGCGGCAAGACCTTGTTCGCCCCGGTGGAGGTCGACAGCGGCGACCCCTACGCCCTGCGTCACTGGCAACAGCAACTCGGCCTGCTGACGGGCCAGGCGCCGGTGGATACCTGGCAAGCGCCGAGCTACGACAACTGGACCCTGACCCGCCGCGAATTGATGAACCCGGACAGCAGCGGTTCGCCCGTGTATTTGCTTGGCCTCAGCGCCCCCACTACCAGCAGTTGGCTGGCCGGGGATCTGGTGGAAGTGCTGCCGCGCAATTGTCCGTGGGCCATCGAGCATTTCCTCGACGGCCTGGGGATCGACGGTCGGGCCACGGTGGAGTTCGATGGCCTGTCGCAAACGCTGGAACAAGCCCTGGCCAGCCGCCAACTGCCCGAGAACCGCGCGCATCTGGTCGGTCTGCATGCACAAGCGCTGGCAGACGCCTTGGTGCCGTTGGCCATGCGCGAATACTCCATCGCCTCGATCGCCGCCGACGGTGTGCTGGAGTTGATCGTGCGTCAGGAATTGCATGCCGACGGCAGCCTGGGCGTCGGTTCCGGCTGGTTGACCGAACACGCTCCCGTGGGCAGCAGCATCAGCCTGCGGGTACGACGCAACAGTGGTTTCCATCTACCGAACGAACCAGTGCCGATGATTCTGCTGGGCAACGGCACCGGGCTGGCCGGGTTGCGCAGTTTGCTCAAGGCGCGGATTGCCGACGGGCAGCAGCGTCACTGGCTGCTGTTCGGTGAGCGTCATCGCGAGCACGACTACCTGTGCCGCGCGGAACTGGAAGAGTGGTTGATCAACGGTGATCTGACGCGACTGGATCTGGCGTTCTCGCGAGATCAGCCAGAGAAGATCTATGTGCAGGATCGCTTGCGCGAATCTGCCAACGAGTTGAAAAAATGGCTGGCCGATGGCGCTGTGATTTACATCTGCGGCAGTTTGCAGGGGATGGCTTCAGGGGTGGATCACGCGCTCAACGAATTGCTCGGCATTGAAGAAGTCGACCGCCTGATCGAACAAGGCCGCTACCGCCGCGACGTCTACTGACACCGCACCATTAAATGTGGGAGCGACCTGTGGCGAGGGGGCTTGCCCCCGTTGGGCTGCGAAGCGGCCCCAAAATCTCTGATGTACCAAAGGTTTTGTGAGTGCTATGCACTCAAACGGGGGCAAGCCCCCTCGCCACAGGTCGCTCCCACATTGATCGAGTGTCGGCTTACTTCTTCTCACACCGGCGCCAACGTGCGCTCAAACACCCCCACCCCATCCAGATCCCGCAACACCACACTCATCTCCCCCGTCTGCCCGTCGATATTCACCTCGCCAAAAAACTGAAACCCGGCAAACGGCGAGGTGTTTTGCGCCGGTGGTGCTTTCTCGAACACCACTTCGGGGCCGAAGGTTTTATCCAGCGCATTCGGCCCGAAGCTCCCCGCATTCAACGGCCCCGCGACAAATTCCCAGAACGGTTCGAAGTCCTGAAACGCCGCGCGATCCGGGTGGTAATGGTGCGCTGCGCAGTAATGCACATCCGCCGTGAGGAATACGAAATTACGCACCCGCTGCGCCCGCAGAAAACCGAGCAATTCAGCGATTTCCACTTCACGGCCCTGCGCCGGGCCAGGGTCACCATTGGCCACCGCTTCCCATCGCGCCACACCGGGGCTGACTTCACCGTCGGGTACGCCGAGGCCGATGGGCATGTCGGCGGCAATGACTTTCCATTGGGCCAGGGAGCCTTTCAATTCGCGTTTGAGCCAGTCCAATTGTTCTCGACCGAGAAACGGTTTGGCGGCACCGAGGTTGTCGTCATTGGCTTCGCGATAACTGCGCATGTCAAGCACGAACACATCCAGCATCGGCCCATAACTCAGCTTGCGATAAATCCGCCCGCCGTCATCGGCACTCTGCAAGCGCATCGGCGCGTATTCCAGCCAGGCCTGGCGCGCGCGGCCCACCAGGCTGTGGATATTTTTGCTTTTGTAACGCTCATCCAGTTGCTTGCCCGGCGACCAGTTGTTCACCACTTCGTGGTCGTCCCACTGCCAGATTTGCGGGACCTCGGCATTGAAGCGGCGGATGTTTTCATCCATCAGGTTGTAGCGGTAATTGCCGCGATAGTCGTCGAGGGTTTCGGCGACTTTGCTCTTGGCTTCGCTGGTGATATTGCGCCACACCCGGCCACTCTCGGTGGTCAGTTGCGCCGGCACTGGGCCGTCGGCGTAGATGGTGTCGCCGCTGTGGATAAAAAAATCCGGCAGGCGCAGACGCATGGCTTCGTAGATGCGCATACCGCCGATGTCCGGGTTGATGCCAAAGCCCTGACCAACCGTGTCGCCGCTCCAGACAAACCGAATATTCCGCCGAGCGGTGGGCACACTGCGCAGATGACCGAACCAGGGTTCACTGGCGACACCGCTTTGGGCGTCTTCAAACGTCACGCGGTAGAAAATCGCCTGATCGGCCGGCAGGCCCGTGAGTTCGACCCGGGCGGTGAAATCGGTGCCGGCATCGGCCAATGGCGAGACGAATCGACGAGGGTTATTGAACAGGCTGCGGGTGTCCCATTCCACCACCATCCGCGCCGCGCGGTCACTACGGCTCCAGATCATCGCCCGGTCGCCCAACAGGTCGCCGGACTGCACGCCATCGGTGAGTTGCGGCCGATCCTTGACCGAAGCAATCACCGCCGGGGCCAGGCCGGGCAGCAACAGCCCGGCGCCAACGGCTTGCATGACGCGACGACGGCCGAGGTCGAATTCGCTCATGGTGTTTTCCCTGAAAAAGGAAAACTAAAACATGGCCGCATGAATCAGGTATGACACAACAATCAGGCAACACCACAAATCCTTGTGGGAGCGAGCCTGCTCGCGATGCGGTCTGACAGCCAACATGAATGTTGAATGTGCTGACCTCATCGCGAGCAGGCTCGCTCCCACAGGGTTTGGCGTCTTTTGCTTTTAAGCGTTGGCCGGTTCCAGCGCCAGCTCCACCGCTTCCGGCCGCTTGAGCAGCGCATACGTCACCGCCGTCAGCAGACTCCCGGCCACGATCGCCAGCAGATACAACAGCGCATGGTTGATCGCATTCGGAATCAGCATCACGAACAATCCACCGTGCGGCGCCATGAGTTTGCAGCCGAAATACATCGACAACGCGCCGGTCAGCGCACCGCCGGCGATGCTTGCCGGAATAACCCGCAGCGGGTCTTTCGCCGCAAACGGAATCGCCCCTTCGGAGATAAAGCACAGCCCCAACACCAGCGCCGCTTTACCGGCCTCGCGTTCAGTCTGGGCGAACTTGCGCCGGGCAATGAACGTGGCGATGCCCAGGCCAATCGGCGGCACCATACCAGCTGCCATGGTCGCGGCCATCGGTGCATAACTTTGCGACGCCAGCAGCCCCACCGAAAACGCGTAAGCGGCTTTGTTGATCGGCCCGCCGAGGTCGACGCACATCATGCCGCCCAGCAGCACACCCAGCAGAATGGCGTTGGTGGTGCCCATGCTGTCGAGGAAGTGCGTGAGCCCTGCAAGCATCCCGGCCACCGGTTTGCCGACCACATAGATCATCACCAAACCGGTGAACAGGCTCGCCAGCAACGGAATGATCAGGATCGGTTTCAGCGCCTCAAGACTTTGCGGCAAACGCGCATAACGGTTGATCGCCTGGGCTGCATAACCGGCGATGAAACCGGCAATGATCCCGCCGATGAAACCGGCACCCAGGGTGCTCGCCAGCAAACCACCGATCATCCCCGGCGCCAGGCCCGGGCGGTCGGCGATCGAGTAGGCGATATAGCCTGCCAGCAACGGCACCATCAGTTTGAACGCGGTGTCGCCGCCGATCTGCATCAGCGCCGCCGCGAGCGTGCCTTCCTCCTTGAACGCGGTGATACCGAACACGAAGGACAAGGCGATCATCAGACCGCCCGCCACCACCATCGGCAACATGTACGAGACACCGGTCAGCAGGTGTTTGTAGATGCCGGTCTTCTCTTGCTTGGCCGGGCCTTTGGCGCCGGTCGAAGCGCTTTCCTGCTTGCCTTCGGCCAAGGCTTTGTTCAGCGTTGCTTCGGCCTGTTTCAGCGCAATGCCGGTGCCGCAACGGTAGATTTTCTTGCCAGCGAAACGCTCGGTGGCAACGTCAATATCTGCCGCCAACAGCACCACGTCAGCATCGGCAATCGCCTCTGCGCTGAGTGGATTACGCGCGCCGACTGAGCCTTGGGTTTCCACTTGCAGATCGTAGCCCAGACGCTTGGCCGCTTGCTGCAAGGCTTCGGCGGCCATGAAGGTGTGGGCGACGCCGGTCGGGCACGCGGTGACAGCTACCAGGCGCGGCGCGCTTTTAACGGCGGCGGCAGGCTCGGCGGCGGCTTCGGGCGCGACGTAAACCTCAGCCTCCTCCACCCCACGACGCAGCACCGCTTCGACATCTTGCAGGGCCTGGGCCGGGGTGCTCTGGAATACACGTTTGCCGACGAATCGCGACATATCCACCGGCGCGCTGGTGACCAGCAACACCCACTCGGCGGCTTCGATGGTCGCAGCCGACAGTTGACGTTCCGGATGGGCCGCATCAACGACTTCGACACTGGTGCTCCAGCCCTGACGCTGGGCCGCTGCATCGAGCAGACGAGCGCACAGCACACTGGTGACCATGCCGTTCGGGCAGGCCGTAACAATGGCTAACTTCATTGCAAACCCTCTTATTGTTCTGTCAGGGGGCGCAGGCGCACGCCCTGTTCGAGGTGCGCCAGTTGCGCGGTGTCGCCGATACCAAAACCGATCTGGGTCACGGCCATGGCGGCAATCGCGGTGGCGGTGCGCAAGGTTTGTTCGGGCGTATCGGCACTGAGCAAACCGTGCAGCATGCCCGCCAGCAACGAATCCCCTGCCCCAACGGTGCTGATCACGCTGACCTTGGGTGGCGTGGCGTGCATGGCCGAGCCGACACTGAACCAGTTCACCCCGTCGGCACCGTCGGAAATCACCACGTGCTCGATACCATGTGCATGCAAACGGCTCGCCGCCTCGGCTTGGGCCCCCACGGAAACCACCTCGCAACCCAGCGCTTGCGCCAATTCTTCGGTGTTGGGTTTGATCAGCCAGGGGCCGGCCACCAGACCTGCGCGCAAGGCTTCACCGCTGGTGTCGAGCGCCACTTTCAAACCGCGCTTTTTCAAACGCTGGATCAGTTCCCGCAACCACTGAGGATTCACGCCACGGGGCAAACTACCGGCCACGACGACCGCGTCATGCCCTGGAGCAATCTGATCGAGTCGATCGAGCAAGGCCTGCTGCGCCGCTTCACTGACCCTCGGCCCCGGGCCGTTGATGTCGGTGATGCGCCCATCGCTTTCCGCCAGTTTGATGTTGCTGCGGGTCTCGCCGGGGACACGGACAAACGCGTCGGTAAAACCGCGTTTGGCAAACAGGGTTTCGAACGCCTGAAGGTTGTCTTCCCCGAGAAAACCGCTGACGGTCAGCTGATGCCCGAGGTCGGCCAGCACCTGCGCCACGTTCACCCCTTTGCCGGCGGCGTGGGTGTGCATTTCGTCGCTGCGATTGACCTGACCGGCGGTAAGCATCGGCAATTGAACGGTGAGGTCCAGTGCCGGGTTAAGGGTCAGGGTTAAGATCTTGGCCATTACAGGGCCTCCACTAATGCACGGACTTCGTTCGCGCTGCCCACGGCCAGGGCCTGTTGGGCAAGGGTTTGAGTCTGGGTCAGGCTGAGTTCACGAATGCGCGCCTTGACCTCGGCAATGCTGCGGCCCGACACGCTCAACTCATCCACACCCAGGCCCACCAGCACCGGTACCGCCAGCGGATCGGCCGCCAGTTCACCGCACACGCCGACCCATTTGCCATGAGCATGAGCCGCACGCACGGTGATGTCGATCAGTTGCAGCACCGCCGGATGCAAGCCGTCAGCCTGGGCCGACAAGGTCGGATGACCACGGTCGATGGCCAGGGTGTATTGCGTCAGGTCGTTGGTACCAACGCTGAAGAAATCCACTTCCTTGGCCAGCACCGGCGCCAGCAAAGCAGCCGACGGCACTTCGATCATGATCCCCAGTTGCAGGTCCGCAACCGGGATTTCCAGGCGCAGACGTTCGGTCATGTCCCGAGCCTGACGCCACTCATCGACGCTGCCGACCATCGGGAACATGATCCGCAATGGACGGTTGTCCGCCGCACGCAGCAAGGCGCGCAACTGCGCTTCCATGACCTGCGGACGTTGCAGGGTCAGGCGAATGCCACGCACGCCGAGGAACGGGTTCTCTTCTTTCGCGATCGGCCAGTACGGCAGCGGTTTGTCACCACCGACGTCGAGGGTGCGCACCACCAGCGGTCGACCGGCCAAGCCATCGAGCACACGACGGTATTCGACTTCCTGAGTCGCCTCGTCCGGCGCTTGCGAGTGGGCCATGAAAATCAGCTCGGTGCGCAGCAGGCCAATCCCTTCGGCGCCCTGCTCCACCGCACTGGTGACGCCGGCGCTTTCACCGATATTGGCGAATACTTCCACCGCGTGACCATCGGTGGTCAGCGCCGGTTGATGGCGTTGTTCGGCGGCGGCTTTCAAGCGCAGTTCGCGGGTGTCGCGCTCTTCGGTGGCGCGCTGCAAGGTGGCGGCATCGGCGTCCACGTGCAGGCGACCACGTTGGCCATCGATCAACAGCGGTGTGCCCGGTTTCAACAGCAACACCGCGGCACCGGCGCCCACCAACGCCGGAATACCCAGGGCACGAGCGACGATGGCGCTGTGGGCCGTGGCGCCACCGCGAGCGGTGAGGATGCCGGCCACGCGCGTCGGATCAAGACGCGCCACGTCGGACGGGCCGACTTCGTCCATCACCAGAATGTACGGCTGCTCCGGCTCGGCCGGGGTTTCGACACCACTCAATTGCGCCAGCACCCGACGACCAATGTCGCGCAAGTCGGCGGCACGTTCGGCGAGCAAAGCGTCCTGCAGCGACTCCTGTTGTTTGGCAGCGGCTTCAATCACCGCCATCCACGCCGCTTCGGCGCTTTCGCCTTGCTTGAGACGGGTGTCGACTTCGTCGGTCAGTTCCGGGTCGTCGAGCATTTCCTGGTGAGTGATGAAAATCTCGCGAATCGCTTTGGCCTTGCTGCGCTCGATCAGGCCTTCGATGTCGCGACGCACATCCGCCAACGCTTGCTTGAGACGTTCACGCTCGATGGCGGCGGACTCACCGCGCAGCGGGTAATCGATAACTTGCAGCACTTGAATATGCGCCGGGCCGATGGCGATACCCGGCGCGGCAGCAATCGCCTGAATCAAACTGCCGGAGGCCGGTGCAAGCAGCACTTCGGCAACATCGGCAATCACTTCGCGATGTTGGCTCACTGCCGGCAGCGGCTCGACTTCTTCACCGAGGCCTTCTTCGATGGCCGCCAGCAAGGCGGGCAAGGCGTCGGCAGCGATCGTTGGTTCGGCGATGAATTCCAGCACCTGACCGCGACGGGCGCCGAGGCTGAGCAGCTTGCTCAAACTCTTCACCGACACCGCACTGTCGTGGCCATCGACGATGCGTACGCGGATTTCGCCTTCAAAACTTTTCGCCAGTTGCGCGAGAATCTTCGCCGGGCGCGCATGCAAACCGTGGGCGTTGGCCAAGGCAATGCGTGCGCTCGGCCAATCAGCCGGCACTTCACCGCCGAGGACTTCCAGCACCGCGCGGCTGCTGGTGGCACGGCCCAGCTCATGACCACGGCCTTCGATCAGCAACGCGCAAAGGCGTTCGAGCAATGCCTGATGGGCTTCACCGAGGCTGGCCAGGCAGAACAGCCCGCTCAACGGCTGACCGAGGTAGCGCATGGGTTTGTCCGGGGTAACGAACGCCAGGCCCGGACGCTTCACCGTTTGTTCGCTGTGCAGCCACCACAGACCATCGCCCAGCGGCAGCGCGTCGACCTGCTGCAAGACGCCGGCAAAACCGTTGCTCACGCAATCGGCCTGACGCAGCAAGCGGGCGCCGCGCCAGACCAGTTCTTCGAAGTCATCGGCTGATACTCCGAGGCCGATCATCTGTGCGTCCAGCGCCAATTCTTGCGGCGCGCCTTGCAGCAGTTTCAGCAAGGCTTCGGCGGAGCTGGCGCGACGCAGGGCCTGGCCCAGATCGGTTTCACCGAGGGCGCGGGTCAGCAGTTGCAGCAGGCGCAGGTGTTCATCGGATTTGGCGGCGATACCGATGGCCAGATAAACGATCTGGCCATCTCCCCAGTCCACGCCGTCAGGAAACTGCATCAGCCGCACGCCGGTGGAAAACACCAGATCACGGGTTTGCGGGGTGCCGTGGGGGATGGCAATACCTTGACCGAGAAAGGTCGAGCCCTGGGCTTCCCGGGCCTGCAAGCCCGCAAGGTAACCATCCGCCACCAGGCCATCGGTCACAAGTCGGTCAGCGAGTAATTGCAGGGCGGTGGCTTTATCCACAGCCGACTGGCCCATGGATATCTGCTCTATGGTGAGCTCGAGCATGCTTTCTCCTTTTTGGCGCCATGTGACGCCAGGTATTGTTTTGATTGATTCAGCTTAGGCCCTTTGGGAGCGCCTTTTCAGGGGCAGTTTTGGCGGTTTCGCGGCAGAACCGACCAAAGCGACCTGGAACGTAGAAAATACGCTTGCTGAAACGTTTAATCTAGAATGTTAGGCACGTTACTCGATAATGTCTCATCCTTGAAGTCCAATTGTCGGATGTGCTGCCACAATGATCGCCTGCCGAATCGGGTAGGATTGGCGAAAATGCCGGGCACGCTCGAATAAACAAGGAAATACCGGGTTGAAACTCAGTGATATTGCACAGTTGGCCGGCGTCTCCGTGACCACCGCCAGTTATGTCATCAACGGCAAGGCCGAACAGCAACGTATCAGCAGCGCCACTGTCGAGCGCGTGCGAGCAGTTGTCGAACAACATGGCTTCACACCCAACCCTCAGGCCGCCGGACTGCGCAGTCGGCACACCCGCACCTTGGGGTTCATTCTGCCGGACCTGGAAAACCCCAGTTACGCGCGAATCGCCAAACTGCTGGAACAAGGCGCCCGGGCTCGCGGCTATCAGCTGCTGATCGCCAGCTCCGACGATGCGCCAGACAGCGAACGGCAATTGCTGCAACTGTTCCGCGCCCGCCGCTGCGATGCACTGATCGTCGCCAGTTGCCTGCCGGCCGGCGATGACAGTTACCGCCAGTTGCAGGCCAAAGGCATTCCGATCATCGCCATCGACCGGGTGATGGAGCCTGAGCACTTTTGCTCGGTGATCAGTGACGACCGCGAAGCCAGTCTGCAGCTTACCCGCAGCCTGCTGGACCCGTTGCCCAAGCAGATAGCGCTGATCGGTGCCCGTCCTGAATTGAGTATCAGCCAGGAGCGGGCCGCAGGTTTCAAGGAAGCGCTGAACGGCTTCAAAGGCGAGGCGCTGATCGAGCACGGCGAGTCGTTCAGCCGTGAATGCGGCAAACAATTGATGGAAGAATTGCTTCAGCGCCTGGGCCATTTGCCGGATGCGTTGGTAACCACCTCCTACGTGCTGCTTCAGGGCGTGTTCGATGCCTTGCATGACTTCCCGCTGAAAACCCGCCCGCTACGCCTGGGCACCTTCGGTGATACGCAGTTGCTGGACTTCCTGCCGCTGCCGGTCAACGCCATGTCCCAGCAGCATCAGCTGATCGCCGACAAGGCGCTGCAACTGGCGCTGGCGGCCATTGAACAAGCTGATTACCAGCCCGGCGTGCAGGCCATCGCTCGGACCTTCAAGCAGCGAATTCATCAGGACTGAGCCGTGGAACTGATCGACACCCACACTCATCTGGATTTCCCGGATTTCGACGTGGATCGTCAGGCGCTGCTGGCCGAGAGCCGCGCCCTCGGCGTGCGGCGGATGGTGGTGCTGGGGGTTTATCAGGCCAATTGGCAGCGGGTCTGGGATCTGGTGCAAAGCGATCCCGATTTGCATGCGGCGTTCGGTTTGCACCCGGTGTATCTGGATGACCATCGCCCTGAGGATTTGACCGAACTCGGTGATTGGCTGACGCGTCTGGCGGGCCATCGACAGCTATGCGCGGTGGGCGAAATCGGTCTGGACTACTTCATCGAAACCCTGGATCGCGAACGCCAGCAAGCGCTGTTCGACGCTCAACTGCAACTGGCGGCGGACTTCAATCTGCCGGCACTGATTCACGTGCGACGCAGCCATGCGGCGGTGATTGCCACGCTCAAACGGTTTCGCTTGAAGCGCGCGGGAATCATTCACGCCTTCGCCGGTAGCCAGGAAGAGGCTCGCGAATACATCAAGCTGGGTTTCAAACTCGGCCTCGGCGGCGCCGCGACCTGGCCGCAGGCCCTGCGCATGCACCGCGTGCTCGCCGGTTTGCCCGTTGAATCGGTGGTACTGGAAACCGACTCACCAGACATGGCCCCCGCCATGTTCCCCGGCCAACGTAATAGCCCGGCTCATTTGCCAGCAATCTGCGCGGCACTGGCCGCCATCATGGCAGTCAGCCCCGAACGACTGGCGTCCGCCAGCACGGCTAACGCCTGCGAGTTGTTCAACTGGTGATCCGTTGATTCACGCAATACCTGTGGGCTTTTGTGGCGAGGGGGCTTGCCCCCGTTCGGCTGCGAAGCAGTCGTATATCCGGACAACTTGGTCTGTCTGGACGGGCGCCGGGGGCCGCTTCGCGACCCAACGGGGGCAAGCCCCCTCGCCACAAAAGCCTGCTCCCACAGTAAATCAACTCCGTGGCATCAAACCCGGAACGCGCTGATCAATTGCTTGAGTTCCACCACCTGCGCCGACAACGCTCGGCTGGCATTTTCGGTCTGGTGCGCGCCGTCAGCGGTGCGCTCACCGGCACGGTTGATCTCGACGATGTTCTGGTCAATGTCGTGAGCCACGGCAGTCTGTTGCTCAACGGCGGCGGCAATCTGCTGGTTCTGGTCGACGATCATGCCGACGGCGCCGAGGATGTTTTCCAGCGCCTGCTGAACCTTTTCCGACTGCCCGACCGTGCCGTTAGCCATCTGATGGCTGGTGCCCATCGCCTTGACCGCCGCACCGACACCGCTGTGCAGTTTGGCGATCATCTGCTCGATTTCTTCGGTCGATTGCTGGGTGCGTTTGGCCAGTGTACGGACCTCATCCGCCACCACCGCAAAACCACGGCCCTGCTCGCCTGCGCGCGCGGCTTCGATGGCCGCGTTGAGCGCCAGCAAGTTGGTCTGCTCGGCGATGCTTTTGATCACTTCCAGTACACGGCTGATGGATTGACTGTCGCTGGCCAGTTGATTGATCACCCGCACCGACTGATCGATCTCACTGGCCAGTGCAGCGATGCTGCCCTGCTGGGACTCCACCAGCCCGCGCCCGCTGATGGTCTCGTCGTTGACGCTATGGGCGCTGCTGACGGCCGCCGCGGCACTGCGCGCCACCTCCAGAGACGTGGCTGACATCTGGTTCATCGCGGTGGCGACCTGCTCGATCTGCGTGCGTTGCCCCGCTACCGCCTGATTACTCTGGGCGGACACATTTTCGACCTGGCCGGCCTGACGCTCGACCTCACCAACGGTCTGGCCCACCCGCTCGATCAGGTCATGGATTTTCTTCACGGTGCCGGTGAATACCTCACCCAACTCGCCCAGTTCATCGCGGCTGTTGGCGCTGAAGGTCACGGTCATGTCGCCGGCCGCCACTTTATCCATCACCGCGCCAAGCCGCTTGAGGGTGGTGCGGGTCGAGGCGTAGAAACCGCCATAGAGGTAAAAAATCAACACAAACACCACCGCCAATGCCACCACCTGCAAGATCATATGGGTGCGATGCTGCTCCAGCCGCTGCTGCAACTGGGTACCGAGAAACTTCAGGGTGGCTTCATTGAGTTGGTAAGTCTGGTCGATCAGGCCCGTGACCTGATCGTAAAAGACATGCCACGGTGCATCGAGGGTGTCAGCCATCACCACCTGTTCTTCGAACAGTTCACTGGCCTTTTTCAGAGAGGCCTTGCTGCTTTCAGCCTGGGTGGCCAGGGTTTCGTGCGCCGCTTTACTGGAGCCCAGAGCATCCTGCAATTTCAGACCGTATTCGGCTTGAAGCTTTTCGATCTGCGCCAGCAATTCATCGAAACGGGTGCTTGACGCCGAATTGAGAAAGCCCTGTCCCAACGAGTAAGAGCCCATCGCCCGGCCTTCGCCAAGCGTCTGGGTGACGGCTGGCGTGACGCTGGTAATGAGCTCGCTCAGCTGACGCATGTCGCTCTGACTGTCGCGGCTCAGGCCGGCCTGACTGGCAATGATCTGGCTGAAAATCTGCGCGTTGCCGAGCAACTTGCCGATCAGCGCACTTTTGCTTTGCAGGGAGGTTTCCGTTTGCTGGGCCTTGAACGCGGCGATCATTTCATCGCGTTTGCCATCGAAAAAGGTGATTTGTTCCGGGTCAGCGGTCATCGCCGCCAGCCCTTGCAAACGGGTCAGAACACTTTGCTCCAGAGCGCTGATGTTCGACTCGACATGACCGGCCTTGCCGGACTGGCCAAGGGTGACGTTGATCTGCACCAGGTTATTCAGGGTTTCCAGATCCCGGCGCAGGCTCAGGCCGCTACCCAGCAGGTCGAGGCTCTGCAGCTCGACCCGTGTGCCCTGGAATTCGCGATAGGAATCGCGCACCAGATAGAAGTTGGTCACCAGCATCGGCACGAGGAACAGCACGCTGATCAGGCTGAACTTCATGCCGAAGCTCAGGCGGTTCATCAGCGCGACGGCGGGATAGAGCAAGCTCTTCACTGTGAAGTCTCCCTTTGAATTCTTATTTTTATGGCAGGCGCGCAGAGACAGCAGATAGCCACTATTGGCGCTATCTCTGTATAGCCTAAATCGGAGGAAGGTTTTGTAACTTAAGGTTAACGGCGGGGAACCGTTGTTGGAGCGGATGAGCCCCCTGTGGCGAGGGGGCTTGCCCCCGTTCGGCTGCGCAGCAGTCGTAAATCCGGACAACTCGATCTGTCTGAACGGACGCTGGGGGCCGCTTCGCGACCCAACGGGGGCAAGCCCCCTCGCCACAGGCAAGCCCCTTCACCACAGGCAAGCCCCAGGCCACAATGAAGTTCACTTCAGACACGTTGTGGCTTAGGACAAAACAGTCCACAACGCAAACCCGGAATACCAAAGCACTGCCGCGCGCAGCAGCAGTTCCCAGATCCGGTCCAGGCTGTTGATGCCGTCCGGCCCGACCATCGGCGCCGGAATTTCACCGGCCACCAACCCGACTTTCTCGATCAGTTGGGCGGCGCTAATGTTCCAGTTCAGCAGCTCGTGCAGCATCACCCGGCCGACCGCGACAAAGTTGCCGACCAGCGCAAAACTCGCCGCTAGCAGTCGCACCGGTACCCAATCGAATGCATGACGCAGCTGTGCCGCTCGCTCGACCACGGCCGGGTTCTGCCCGTGCTCCTCGGCCAGCGCCAGCAGTCGATAGCTCAACGCGGCAACCGGGCCCAGCAGGAAGTACCAGAAGATCACCGCGAAAAAGCTCTGATAGGCCTGCCACAGCAGATGCCCTTCAACTCGCTCCAGCAGTTGCTCGCCGCTGTCGGCGCAGATATTCAGGTCGCGTTTGGCCACATGGGCGGCGGCTTGCAGGTCTTCCCGGCGCCAGGCATCGCGGAACGGCCCGAGGTCGGCCAGCAAATCACCACGACCCAGACTGTAGATGACCACCAGCAGGTGCACCGGTAACGCCAGCAAACCGTAGGCTACCGGCTCCAGCACCACCAACAGCAAACCCAGCAGCGCCACCGGCAACAACACCAGCACCACCAGTATCAGCCACGGACGGTTTGTCATGCGCGGGTTGACTTCAAGCTTGTGCAGCTCGCGCACCCAACCCCCATCACGTTGAACCCGATGGCGCAGGGCCGAGAACTTCTCGATCCACACCGCCAACAGCAGCACCAGAAAACTCATTGTCACTCCTTTTTTTCCAGAGCAGCTTTTGCCAGAGACTCGCGATAGCGTGCCCAGTCAAACGCCGGTCCCGGATCAGTCTTGCGCCCGGGTGCGATGTCGCTATGCCCGCAGATGCGTTGTGCGGTGATACCCGTGAAGGCGCTTTGCAGCTGTCGGGTCAGGGCCGTCAACGCTTGATATTGGGCGTCGGTGAACGGCAGATCATCCGTGCCTTCGAGCTCAATGCCCACGGAAAAATCGTTACAGGTATCCCGTCCTTCGAAACACGAGACGCCAGCGTGCCAAGCGCGCTCAAGACAAGAGACAAACTGAGTGACGGTGCCGTCACGTTCAATCAGAAAGTGCGCAGACACCCGCAGGTCGGCGATTCCTGCAAAGTAGGGATGTTCCGTGACATCCAGACGATTCTGGAAAAATTCCTGCACCTTGCCGGTCAGAAACTGCGCTGGCGGCAGACTGATGTTGTGGATCACCAGCAGGGAGATTTCGCCCTCAGGGCGCGCATTGAAGTTGGGCGAGGGGCATATGCGCACGCCCTGACACCAACCGCTCGCGGGGTCCAACTGCATACAGGTTCCTTCAACGACGACTGTGTTAGTGCCCAGTATGCCGCGATAGACCCTCGGCGCGCGATCACTTGCCGCGATTGAGACGCCGCAGGTTGCCCAACACCGATTCCAGTGCCCGGTCGAACAGCAAGGTGTCGTCCAGCGTTCGCACCGCGCCACGCCGGAACTCCAGGGCCAGACCGGTGCGACTGTGCTCCAGCACTTTCATCCCGGTACGGTTGACGAAGATGTACTTGTCGGTAGCTTCAATGATCGCCGCCAGCTTGCAGCGCAGGGTGTTTTCCTCATCTTCCTGAAACTCGACCCAGCAGCCCAGGCGCAACTGATCGACTTGAAGCAAAGCGACATCGTCCTGGGGCAAACGCATCGATGCGGTCTCGACCGGGTCTTCGTCAGCGCTGCGAAGCACGATTTGCTGCTGCACTTGAACCATCATCGGTGCGTCAACGGCCATGCTTTTCTGGCCTGGACATTCGAACAGCTGGACGTGCAAAGCTTCCAGCTTGCTGAAAAACTCGCCGGTGGCGAACGGATCGAATGCCGAGCTGTTCAAACCATCGCGCAACGACTTGAGCAACCCCGGTACCAGCGCCAACAAGCGCAGACTCGCGTCGGGCTCGTCATGGCGCTGCACGCTCCAGATCAGTTGCGCCATGGTCTGCACATCGGCGTGCCATTCGGCGGACTGATCTCCGTGCTTGAGGCAGGTCAGCAACAGCACTTTGCTCCAGGCCTCCTGGACAAACGCCACCACACTGTGCGGCAGCACCTTGCCCACCAACGCCTGGTTCAGCGCTTGCTCGACGCGTTGACGCGCCAGTTCGGTCCTGGCGCGGCCTTCTTCGGCGTCACGGGTGCGTTGTTCGAGTAATTCGCTGCGACGGCGCTCGTCATTGGTGAAGGCGAGAAAATCCGCCAGCAATTCGGAAAAGATTGCCGGGTCATCGACAAAGTCGTTCAGCAAACGCTGCACCACTTGCTCGATGCGCAGGTACAGGCTGTCGCGCTCATGGTCGTCACACTCGCCCCAACCCATGGCTGCAGCGGCGATTTCGTTGAGTAAACGCCGAGCGGGATGGCTGCTGCGGCTGAAAAAACTCTTGTCGAGCACCGCGACTTTCAGCATCGGGATCTGCAAACGGCCGATCAGCGCCTTGAGCGAGTCCGGCAGGTTACGGTCATCGAGGATGCATTCGAAGAGCATGGCAATCAGGTTGATCACGTCTTCGTCGGCCACCCCCACCACGCGCGATTTGCCGCTTTTGACGCTGCCCCGGGTCAGCAGTTGTTCGAGCTGGTTACGCAGATCGAAGTCGTCTGGAGCCGCCAGTTCCGGTACGTATTGCTGCAAATGCGAGAGCAGGCGCAGCAGGTCGCGGGTTGAGATGGGCTGGGCCTGGGCGCTGACCTCCAGGGTCGGCGCGACGCTGCCACGCACGTGGAACAGCAATTCCTGCAAGGCGGCGAAGACTTCCTGCACGCCTTCGTCAATCTGCGTATTGCCAGTTCGCACGCCTGTCTCGACGGGATCAGCATGAACACTCGCAGCCGCCCGATCGGTGGCACGCCGCGCCGGGGCGGGCTTGAGGTCCGGCAGCACGCCGGTGGCGATCAGCAGTTGATTGGCTTCGGCGTAGAGCTGATCAGCATTGCTGAGCACATAGCGTTCGAACAGCTTGAGAATGATCAGCTTGACCTTGATCTCCATCCCCAGGTTGCGCCCGGCCTGCAAGAAATACTCGCAGAGCAGCGTCGGCCCCATGGGGTTTTGCCGTTCGATCAACGCCTTGCCCAGCAGCATGCTGAGCCGGGCTGTCAGTTGGTCGAGGGCGAAGCCGTCGCGGTTCAGCACTTTGCCGACCATGCCCTCCACCGCCACATTACGTTCCATGTCGTCATGGGGTAACGGCACCGCGGCATCGAAAACCAGTGCCGGGGGAAAGGCAGCCTGAGAGGTGTCGTGATGAATGAGGCCGACGAAAGCCTCGGAGAATTGCTCAAGAAAACCGCGTTCGATGCTTTTGCGCTTGAGGCGCAAATCGCGCATGGCTTCGAAGAAGATGTTTTGCTCGACGTCGTTGCGGGCGCGGTCGGCCATTTCGAACAGGGTGTCGTCGGCGTTATCGAACAGCGCCTGCAAACCCTCCTTGAGCTGTTGCGCGGCCTTGTCGCGAACCTGAAGCAGAATCACGGGCAGGCGGGCGAGCGGCGAGTGAGTCGCCTGGTCGGTAGCGGCCTTGTGCAAAGGCACTACATTCCCGTCGTTGTGCATCCAAGCCTCCTGAAACGGTGATTCTTCGGTTCGGTTCGTAAGAAAGATCGAGTACGCCGGCCATACAGCCGACACTCAACGGGGACAATCATCACCCGTAGTCATTCAATAATAAGGAATCCAAAGCTACGTCAAAGCTATGACGTCAAATGCAAGGCGAATTATCTGCAAAAGACTCTCCTTGTGCCAGCAGACTCTGCCCGCCCCAAAGAAATAGACGTTTATGAGAGCCCCTTGCTTAACACCGATTGCTCGCACGAATCGACCAAATGCAGGTGGGCGAACGATGGAATGGACGTTGATGCCTTGGGTTGCCTCGCACCATGGCCCTATAATCGGGCCACTTTGTTTGTGGAGCCCGTTATGCCGAATCTACGTCTCGCCGATTTGACCGCCGAAATCGAAGCCAACGTGCGCCGTGCGTTGCTCGAGGACATCGGCAGCGGCGACATCACCGCGCAACTGATCCCGGCCGAACGCCTGGCCAAAGCCACCATCATCACCCGCGATGAGGCTGTCATTGCTGGCACCGCGTGGGTGGATGCGGTTTTCCGGCAATTGGACCCTCGGGTTGCCGTTCATTGGCAAGTGCGCGACGGCGAACGGGTGAAACCCAATCAGGTGCTATTCCATCTCGAAGGGCCGGCGCGCTCGCTGCTGACGGGTGAGCGCAGTGCTCTTAATTTCCTGCAATTGCTGTCCGGCGTGGCCACTCGCGCGCAGTACCTGGCCAATTTCGTCGCCGAGACCCAGGTGAAGTTGCTCGACACCCGCAAAACCCTGCCGGGGCTGCGCCTGGCCCAGAAATACGCCGTGACCTGCGGCGGTTGCCACAACCACCGCATCGGCCTGTATGACGCCTTCCTGATCAAGGAAAACCATATCGCCGCCTGCGGTGGCATTCCTGAGGCTATCGCAGCCGCGCACAAGATCGCCCCGGGCAAACCGGTGGAGATCGAAGTGGAAAACCTGGCGGAGCTGAAGGAAGCACTGGCGGCGGGCGCCGACATCATCATGCTCGATGAACTGAGCCTGGATGAAATGCGCGAAGCCGTGCGCTTGAACGCCGGCAAGGCAAAACTGGAGGCTAGCGGCGGGATCAACGAAAGCACGCTGCTGCCAATTGCCGAAACCGGGGTGGATTATATTTCGATTGGTGCGATGACCAAGGATGTGAAGGCTGTGGACCTGTCGATGCGACTGAGTCTCTGATCACGCCTTTGATATAAAGAATGCCAGCCTGATGAAGGCTGGCATTTTTTTTAGACCACCAGATTGTTCATCTCGCAGTACTCTTCCCACTCGACGCCCAATACCTCAGCCGCCTCCTTGTGCAGCGCCAGGCGCGCCGCCTCGTACTCTTCCGGGCTTGAGGTGTACTTGAGCGTCAGCTCCCACGGCTGCAAGCCCTGAGCTTCCGCCTCATCCTCGAACGCCCACTGGATCTGGTCTTTCTGATCATCGGCGGGCAAGTCCTTGATCTCTTCCATCAACTCGTGCGCGTCTAGCGCGTACTTTTTCAGGGCTTCTTCGTGTCTGGCTTCTTGGGTCAATTCTTTAACGGTCATGGCGTTCTCGCTGATCTGGGGAATGGAAGATGGATCTGGATCATCAAGGATCTCTCTGACGCAAAAAACCGTTTGAAGCCCGGTTTGTCTGGCCTTCAGAACCATTCGGGATCATCTGAAAACTGCTGGGCGATGCTCATGCAGACAACGAATATAGGACGTTTTGTCGATGATTTACACGGGTCTTTGCATCTATCCCATAAAAAGCCACGCGCATAAGGTGCAGGAGGCTTTAGGAACATAAGTCGAGATCCAAAGTCATAGCGATGTGCCATATCGGCACTTCACAAGGAACCTCAGTGATGCGCAGTTTTTCGAAGCTTTTGCCTGCCCAGCTTGCCACCGCTACCCTGCTGCTTGGCAGCCTGACATTGGCCAGTACCGCTCAAGCGGCTGTCGAAGTCACCTCTGACCCTGCGTTGTACTCCGACAAAATCTCCGCCCTCCACAATTCATTCGGCAAGGACACACTCGTCAGAACCAGCGTCAGCATCGATGATCTGGAAAACCTGCAAAAAACCGTGAAGGCCAATGCCATGGAGCTGGAAAGCCAGAAGCGCACCCTCAGCGAGCAGGCCCGTCAGATCGAAGAGCTAAAGCGCAACAGCGGCTCCAGCTCAAGCTCCAGCAGCAAGGAGATTGACGATCTCAAGCGCACGGTCAATGAGCAGGAGCGCGATCTGAACAACCTTGGCAAGCAAGTAGAAGAGCTAAAGCGCAATAGCGGCTCCAGCTCAAGCTCGAACAACAGCGAAATCTCCAGTCTCAAACGGGAGATCAGCGATCAGGATCGCGCGATGGATCAGCTCAAACGCACCGTTGAGGATCTGAGCAGAAAGGTGAAATAAGCGAGAAGTGGTGCCCGAGACAGGAATCGAACCTGCGACCTTCGCGTTACGAGTGCGCTGCTCTACCGGCTGAGCTACACGGGCTGTGGGCTAAACCTAGCACCGGCTTCGGGGTCAGGCAACTTCACGCACCGCAAAAAGATCGCAGCCTTCGGCAGCTCCTACAGATTCGATGTACGCCGCCATATCGTGGTTGAACACAATCTCGTGTAGGAGCTGCCGCAGGCTGCGATCTTTTGATCTTCCTGCACACAAAAAAATGCCCCGCCGTTTTCACGGCGGGGCATTTTTTATAACGTTGAAGCGGTCAGGCGTGGGAGTGATTAAACACCCGAAGCCTTGGCTGCTGCTACGTCTTTGATGGACAGCTTGATACGGCCGCGGTTGTCCACGTCCAGTACCAGTACTTCCACTTCCTGGCCTTCTTTCAGGATGTCGGTCACTTTCTCAACGCGAGCATCGCTCAGCATCGAGATGTGAACCAGACCGTCCTTGCCCGGCAGGATGTTGACGAATGCGCCGAAATCGACGATGCGCTCAACCTTACCGACGTAGATCTTGCCGATCTCGGCTTCTGCGGTGATGCCCAGAACGCGCTGACGTGCAGCTTCTGCAGCTTCTTTGGTTTCGCCGAAGATCTTGATCGAACCGTCGTCTTCGATGTCGATCGAAGCCTTGGTTTCTTCACAGATCGCACGAATGGTCGCGCCGCCTTTACCGATGACATCACGGATTTTGTCGGTGTCGATTTTCATCGCGATCATGGTCGGAGCGTTTTCCGACAGCTCGGTACGCGACTGGCCAATGATCTGGTTCATCTGACCAAGGATATTCAGGCGCGCTTCCAGGGCTTGGCCCAGAGCGATTTCCATGATTTCTTCGGTGATGCCCTTGATCTTGATGTCCATCTGCAGCGCGGTAACACCTTTGGCGGTACCGGCTACTTTGAAGTCCATGTCGCCGAGGTGATCTTCGTCGCCCAGGATGTCGGTCAGGACGGCGAATTTCTCGCCTTCTTTAACCAGACCCATGGCGATACCGGCAACCGGTGCCTTCATCGGAACGCCGGCATCCATCAGAGCCAGAGAAGCACCGCAGACCGAAGCCATGGAGCTCGAACCGTTGGACTCGGTGATTTCCGACACCACACGAATGGTGTACGGGAACACGTCGGCAGCAGGCAGCATCGCCTGAACCGAACGACGGGCCAGACGGCCGTGACCGATTTCGCGACGACCAGCGCCACCCATGCGACCACACTCACCTACCGAGAACGGAGGGAAGTTGTAGTGCAGCATGAACGGGTCTTTTTTCTCGCCTTCCAGGGTGTCCAGCAGCTGTGCGTCACGGGCAGTACCCAGAGTCGCGACTACCAGGGCCTGGGTTTCGCCACGGGTGAACAGTGCCGAACCGTGGGTCTTCGGCAGAACGCCGACTTCGATGTTCAGCGGACGTACAGTCTTGGTGTCGCGACCGTCGATACGTGGCTTGCCGTTAACGATGTTTTCGCGAACGGTGCGGTATTCGATTTCACCGAAAGCCGCTTTGACTTCAGCGGAGGTCGGCTGACCTTCTTCACCGGACAGGTTGGCAACAACCTGGTCTTTCAGCTCGCCCAGACGTGCATAACGGTCGGCTTTGACGGTGATGGTGTAAGCCTGGGAGATCGCTTCGCCGAACTCGGCACGGATAGCGCCCAGCAGTGCGGTGGCTTCTGGCTGAGGAGCCCAGGTCCAGGTTGGCTTGGCGGCTTCAGCGGCCAGTTCTTTAACGGCGTTGATTACCACCTGGAACTCGTCGTGAGCAAACAGTACTGCGCCCAGCATCTGGTCTTCGGTCAGCTCTTTGGCTTCCGATTCAACCATCAACACGGCTTCCGAAGTACCGGCAACGACCATGTCCAGGCTCGAAGCTTTCAGTTGTTCGTAAGTCGGGTTCAGCAGGTAACCGGTGCTTTCATGGAACGCAACGCGGGCAGCACCGATCGGGCCATCGAAAGGAATGCCGGAGATGGCCAGCGCAGCCGAGGTACCGATCATCGCAGCGATGTCCGGATCGGTCTTTTTGCTGGTGGAAACGACGGTGCAGACAACCTGCACTTCGTTCATGAAGCCTTCTGGGAACAGCGGACGGATCGGACGGTCGATCAGTCGGGAAGTCAGGGTTTCTTTCTCGGAAGGACGGCCTTCACGCTTGAAGAAACCGCCAGGGATCTTACCGGCAGCGTAAGTCTTTTCCTGGTAGTGAACGGACAGAGGGAAGAAGCCCTTGCCTGGATCGGCTTGTTTGGCACCGACTACAGTCACCAATACGCTGACGTCATCGTCAACGGTGACCAATACTGCGCCGGAGGCCTGACGGGCGATACGGCCAGTCTCGAGGGTAACGGTCGACTGACCGAACTGGAATTTTTTGATTACCGGGTTCACGGTGTCCTACCTTCTTTTGTGGCTCTTGGGGAACTTGTCTTCTTGCGAAATTCTTGGGCAATGTCGGGAATCGGCCCAACGCCTGTCCAGGGTAAAACGACTATCCAGATAAAACTTGAGGCTGGGAGCCTGACATGCGCCAGCGGGAGACCCACTGACGCACGACAGACAACCAACCTCTAGCGCAATCGCTTATTAGCGACGCAGACCCAGGCGACCGATCAGAGCCTGGTAACGGCCCAGATCCTTGCCTTTCAGGTAGTCCAGCAGCTTACGGCGCTGGTTTACCATGCGGATCAGACCACGACGGGAGTGGTGATCTTTACCGTTGGCCTTGAAGTGACCTTGCAGCTTGTTGATGTTGTGGGTCAGCAGTGCAACTTGCACTTCTGGCGAACCAGTGTCACCAACAGCTTGCTGGTAGTCAGCTACGATTTGAGCTTTTTCTTGAACGTCGAGAGCCATGAGGCAATCCTTTTATCAGGAAACTGTTTCAAAGAAACAGCTTCAACAGGCCAGGGACAAATCCCTGTATCTATAAATGAGTAGTGACCGTGCCTGTTAACAGCCACACTCGCCGACCTGCTGTTACACAGGCCGGTTTCGGTCATTCTGACCGAATCAGTCGACGTGGCGCGATGCGCCCGTCTTCGCTCACTTCACCGATACCGATGAAACGACCATTGTGATCCTGTACCCGTACCATGCCGAACTTCGGTGCATCCGGGGCACGTACCGGTTGGCCGTTAAGCCAGTAGAACGCGCTGTGCTCCGAGAAATGCAACAGTGGCCAGTCCAGCAGGCCGCTGTCCGATGGCATCAGGAAGCGGTCGACCGCTTCGTTGCCGCCTTCGGCATGTACCGCTTCAAGCTCCTCCAGAGTGACGGTCTGTGCAAGCGTGAAAGGCCCGGCCTGGGTACGTCGCAATTCAGCCACGTAAGCGCCACAACCGAGTTGCTCACCGATATCCTCCACCAGGGTGCGGATATAGGTGCCTTTGCTGCAATCCACCGCAAGCCGCGCAGTATCACCCTCAAAGGCCAGTAATTCCAAGCGCGCAATAGTAACAGAACGCGGTTCGCGCTCCACTACTTCGCCTGCACGGGCCAGCTTGTACAGCGGCTGCCCATCACGCTTGAGCGCCGAGTACATCGGCGGTATCTGACTGATTTGCCCACGAAATTTCGGCAGCACAGCTTCGATATCGGCGCGACCAACGGTCACCGGGCGTTCCAGCAAAACTTCACCTTCGGCATCGGCCGTGGTGGTGGTCTTGCCCAGTTGCGCCAGGGTTTCATAAGCCTTGTCGGAATCGAGCAGGTATTGCGAGAACTTGGTGGCCTCGCCAAAGCACAACGGCAGCACGCCGGTGGCCAGCGGATCGAGACTGCCTGTGTGCCCGGCCTTCTCGGCATTGAGCAACCAGCGAACCTTCTGCAATGCCGCGTTGGAGGTGAACCCCAGCGGCTTGTCGAGCAGGATGATGCCGCTGACGTTACGACGGATACGTTTGACCTGAGCCACCGATTACTCCTTGGCGTCTTCGGGTTCAGCCGCTACCGGGTGCTGATTGTCTTCAGCCACCGCACGCTCGATCAGGGCCGACAGGTGCGCGCCACGAACGACGCTTTCGTCGTAATGGAAGTGCAACTGCGGAACGCTGCGCAACTTCATTTCGCGAGCCAACTGCATACGCAGGAAACCTGCGGCGGAGTTGAGCACCTTGATGCTTTGCGCGATGTCGTCGCGGCTGTCCTGACCCATCACGGTGATGAAGATCTTGGCGTGACCGACGTCACGGCTGACTTCAACAGCGGTAATGGTGACCAGACCGACGCGCGGGTCTTTGACTTCACGACGGATCAGCTGTGCCAGCTCACGCTGCATCTGATCGCCGATACGTTGGGTACGGCTGTATTCTTTTGCCATGTCTTGTTACCTGTTACTGCCCCACGGTGAAACCCGAGGGGTCTGAAAGCGGCAAACGCCCGGCCTGACAAAAGCCAGACCGGGCGTTGCGTTTAGAGTCCGGACGTTGCGCCGCGCATCTGCATGCGGCGGCTCATCGTGGCCCTTGAAGTGCGCGAGTTAGAGGCTGCGAGCAACCTGCACCTTCTCGAAGACTTCGATCTTGTCGCCGACCTTGACGTCGTTGTAGCTCTTCACGCCGATACCGCATTCCATGCCGGCACGTACTTCGGAAGCGTCATCCTTGAAGCGGCGCAGGGATTCCAGCTCGCCTTCGAAGATAACGATGTCTTCACGCAGTACACGGATTGGACGGTTACGGTGAACAACACCTTCGATAACCATGCAACCGGCGATCGCGCCAAACTTCGGCGAACGGAACACGTCACGCACTTCAGCGGTACCCAGGATGTTCTCGCGAACATCGCTGCCCAGCATACCGGTGAGGGCTTTCTTGACGTCTTCGATGATGTCGTAGATCACGTTGTAGTAACGCATATCCAGACCTTCCTGCTCGACGATCTTGCGAGCGCCAGCATCGGCACGCACGTTGAAGCCGAACAGTACAGCGTTGGAGGCCAGTGCCAGGTTGGCGTCGGATTCGGTGATACCACCGACACCGCCACCGACCACACGCACTTGCACTTCGTCGTTACCCAGGCCATTCAAGGCACCGTTCAACGCTTCCAGCGAACCACGGACGTCGGATTTGAGGACGATGTTGAGCGTCTTCTTCTCTTCCTGACCCATGTTCTCGAAGATGTTTTCAAGCTTGCCAGCGTGAGCACGGGCCAGTTTGACTTCGCGGAACTTGCCTTGACGGAACAGAGCCACTTCACGGGCTTTCTTCTCGTCGGCAACAACGCTCATCTCGTCGCCAGCGTCCGGGGTACCGTCCAGGCCGAGAATCTCGACAGGGATGGAAGGACCGGCTTCCTTGATTGGCTTGCCGTTCTCGTCGAGCATGGCGCGAACGCGGCCATAGTTCGAACCGACCAGCACCATGTCGCCTTGGCGCAGGGTACCGTCTTGAACCAGAACGGTTGCAACCGGGCCACGACCTTTGTCGAGACGCGATTCAACCACAACGCCACGGCCAGGAGCCGAAGGGGTCGCTTTCAGTTCGAGAACTTCAGCTTGCAGCAGAACAGCTTCGAGCAACTCGTCCACGCCAGTACCGACTTTCGCCGAAACAGATACGAACGGGGTGTCGCCGCCCCACTCTTCCGAGGTCACGCCGTGAACCGACAATTCACTACGGATGCGATCGAGATCGGCGCCCGGCTTGTCGATTTTGTTCACTGCAACAACCAGCGGAACACCAGCAGCCTTGGCGTGCTGAACGGCTTCAACGGTCTGCGGCATTACGCCGTCGTCCGCTGCAACCACCAGGATCACGATGTCGGTCGCCTTGGCACCACGGGCACGCATGGCGGTAAACGCGGCGTGACCAGGGGTGTCGAGGAAGGTGACCATGCCGCGTTCGGTTTCAACGTGGTACGCACCGATGTGCTGGGTGATACCACCGGCTTCGCCAGCAGCTACCTTGGCACGACGGATGTAGTCGAGCAGCGAGGTCTTACCATGGTCAACGTGGCCCATTACGGTCACAACCGGTGCACGGGAGAACGCTTCACCTTCAAACTTCAGGGACTCGGCCAGGGAATCTTCCAGGGCGGTGTCGCTGACCAGGGTCACTTTGTGGCCCAGCTCTTCGGCAACCAGTTGGGCAGTTTCCTGATCCAGTACCTGGTTGATGGTCGCTGGAGTACCCAGTTTGAACATGAACTTGATGATTTCAGCAGCCTTGACCGACATCTGCTGGGCGAGATCGCCAACAGTGATGGTCTCGCCGATCTTCACTTCGCGCACAACAGGGCCGGTTGGGCTCTGGAAACCGTGGGCGTTGCGTTTCTTCAGCTTGGCCTTGCCGCGACCACCACGACGGAAGCCATCGCTTTCTTCGTCGGTAGTACGTGGCGCAACACGTGGAGCAGGCGCTTTTTCCTTGACCGAAGCACGATGCGGAGCGTTTTTGCGCTCGCCATCGCCACTGCCACGACGATTGGTATCGTCGGCACGTGGTTTGTCCGGACGACGCTGTTCGTCGCGTTTGCGAGTGTCGGCCGCAGGTGCTGGTGCAGCTGCAACAACCGGCGCGCTTTCACGTACTGGTTCGGCAACTGCAGCTGGCGCTGCAACGGCGTCGTTAGTAGCGGTTTGCGCAGCAGCAGGCTGGCGACGCGCTTCTTCTTCGGCGCGACGCTTGGCTTCTTCTTCAGCCTTCTGACGTGCAGCATTTTCTACTGCGCGGCGTTCTTCCAGTTCGCGTTTGCGCTCGGCTTCGATTTCTTCCGGGCTGCGTTGTACGAAGACTTTCTTCTTGCGTACTTCAACGCTGATGCTCTTGCTACCAGCAACACGCAGGGTGCTGGTGGTTTTGCGCTGCAATGTAATCTTGCGCGGTTCTTCCACTTTCGCCTTGTGGCTGCTCTTCAAGTGAGTCAGCAAAGACTGCTTCTCACTATCGCTCACACCTTCATCGGCGGCGGTGTGCGGCAGACCTGCCTCACGCATCTGCTGCAACAGGCGCTCTACCGGTGTTTTGACCTCATCGGCCAGTTGTTTCACCGTGACTTGCGTCATGCACTTCTCTCCTCAGGCCGCGCCTAATTACTCGAACCAATGGGCTCGGGCGGCCATGATCAACTTGCCGGCACGATCATCGTCAATGCCGTCGATGTCGAGCAGGTCGTCAATAGACTGCTCGGCCAGGTCTTCGCGGGTAATTACGCCGCGCACCGCCAGTTCCATCGCCAAATCCTTGTCCATACCCTCAAGCGAGAGCAGGTCTTCGGCCGGATGGGCGTCTGCCAGCTTTTCCTCAGTAGCGATGGCTTTAGTCAACAAACGATCCTTGGCGCGAGCGCGAAGCTCGTTGACGGTTTCTTCGTCAAAGCCGTCGATGTTGAGCATTTCTTCCAACGGTACGTAGGCAATCTCTTCCAGGCTGGTAAAGCCTTCATCTACCAGCACCTGTGCCAGGTCTTCGTCGACTTCCAGCTCGTCGATGAAGTTGCGCAGGATGTCGCCGGTTTCTGCTTGCTGCTTAGCCTGGATGTCCGATTCGGTCATCACGTTCAGGGTCCAGCCAGTCAACTGGCTAGCCAGACGCACGTTCTGACCACCGCGACCGATGGCCTGAGCAAGATTGTCTGCGCCAACGGCGATGTCCATTGCATGGGCATCTTCGTCAACGATAATTGCCGCCACTTCAGCCGGCGACATTGCATTGATCACGAACTGCGCCGGGTTATCGTCCCACAGGACGATATCCACACGCTCACCGCCCAACTCGCCGGACACTGCCTGGACGCGCGAACCGCGCATACCGATGCAAGCGCCTTGCGGGTCAATGCGTTTGTCCTTGGAGCGGACCGCGATCTTGGCGCGCGAACCCGGGTCACGGGACGCAGCCATTACTTCGATCAGGCCTTCAGCGATTTCCGGCACTTCGATGCGGAACAACTCGATCAGCATTTCCGGCGCGGTACGCGACAGGATCAACTGAGGGCCGCGGTTCTCGGTGCGGATTTCCTTGAGCAGCGCACGCAGACGCACGCCAACCCGGAAGGTTTCGCGAGAAATGATGTCTTCACGGGCCAGCAACGCTTCAGCGTTATTGCCCAGGTCGACGATCACGTTGTCGCGGGTGACTTTCTTCACGGTGCCGGAGATGATTTCCCCCAGGCGCTCGCGGTAGGCGTCGACGACTTGAGCACGCTCGGCTTCGCGAACTTTCTGCACGATGACTTGCTTGGCAGTCTGTGCAGCAATGCGGCCGAACTCGATGGATTCGATCTTTTCTTCGACAACATCGCCGACCTTGGCGCCAGGATGCGTTTCGGCAACCTTGCTTGGCCAGGTTTCGATGGCCGGATCGTCCAGATCTGCTTCTTCGACAACCGTCCAGCGACGGAATGTCTCGTAAGCACCGGTGTGGCGATTGATTTCCACACGCAGATCGACTTCGTCCTCAAAACGCTTTTTGGTAGCAGTGGCCAGAGCCAGCTCCAGCGCTTCAAAAATTACGTTTGCCGGTACGCCCTTTTCATTGGATACCGACTCAACAACCAGCAGTACTTCTTTGCTCATCGTACGCCTCGCCTTTCGCAAGCCATTGGATCCGCGGGATCCGCGTCTCAGTCAAAACTGGGAATAATGTTGGCCTTGTCGATCATATCGATCGGCAACAGGAACTCATGGTCTTCAACCTGCACCACAACGTCCTGCTCTTCTACACCGCGCAGAAGGCCCTGAAAGTTGCGCCGACCTTCAAAAGGCGAGCGCAGCTTGATCTTCACTTGTTCACCGGCAAATTTTGCAAACTGCTCAATAGTGAACAGTGGGCGTTCCATGCCAGGCGAGGAAACTTCAAGGGTGTATTCAACGGCGATCGGATCTTCAACATCCAGTACACCGCTGATCTGACGGCTGACGATGGCACAATCGTCCACCAGCACGCCGCCCTCTTTATCAATATAAACGCGCAACATTGAGTGGCGACCTTGAGCCGAAAACTCAATACCCCAGCATTCATAGCCTAGGGCCACGACCACCGGGGCCAGCAAGGCCTGCAACTCTTCTAGCTTGCTCGACACCTGAACCCCCTCGTGCATGTATGTGCATGCTGTGCAAAATAAAAAAATGGGCGAAACGCCCATCCTTGAAACGCCGTTGAACAGCGGCGTTGAAAGTGTCCAGCTAACAAAAAGCCCCTGAAAAGGGGCTCCTTAAACTGGTTGCGGGGGCCGGATTTGAACCGACGACCTTCGGGTTATGAGCCCGACGAGCTACCAGACTGCTCCACCCCGCGACAAAGCTGGGGCGGAAGTATACGACCGATCCCTGACAGGGTCAATGTAACCTTCCACCTACAAGAAAGCCCGCAACAGCGGGCTCTCCTGATAATTGGTACCGAGAAGGGGACTCGAACCCCTACACCCTATGGGCACAACCACCTCAAGGTTGCGTGTCTACCAATTCCACCACCTCGGCAATACTACGTTTGAAACCCTTCTTACTTCTGCTCTTGAGCTGGAGGCACGTCAGTCGCTGGAGTAGCCGACTTTTGCTCTTGAAGCACCGGGACATCATCAGAAGCCGGTTGTTGCTTTGGAACTTCCAACACTGCTGGATTTGGCAAACCTACTTGAGTCAGCTCATGAGCCTTCTCTTTAGCAAAGTAACCTAACCCCAAGCTGGTTATGAAGAAACCGGCGGCAAGTATAGCAGTAAACTTACTAAGAAAGGTAGAGGAACCTTGGCTTCCGAACACAGTATTTGAAGCACCTGCTCCGAAAGACGCGCCAGCATCCGCACCTTTACCCTGCTGCAGCAAAACCAGAGCAACTACGCCCAATGCACCCAGCAGATGAAAAACGACTACGACTGTTTCCAGCATTTTTTCAGTTTCCCGCGGCGCGACAAATCGCACCGAACTCATCTGCATTCAGGGAAGCCCCACCAATGAGCCCCCCATCGATATCCGGCATGCCGAACAGTTCGACCGCATTGGCCGCCTTCACGCTGCCGCCGTATAGAAGCCGCACACCTTGCGCGACTTCAGAATTCTCTGCCGCCAACTGAGCGCGAATGGCTGCGTGCACATCCTGCGCCTGTTGCGGCGAAGCAGTCAGCCCGGTGCCAATGGCCCAGACCGGCTCGTAAGCGATTACTGCCTTTGCAAAGACACCTACACCCAGCTCCTCAATGATACTGCCAAGCTGACGCCCGACAACCTCAAGAGTTTTTCCAGCTTCACGCTCTTCGAGGGTTTCCCCTACGCACAACACCGGAATCAAGCCACATGCCTGCGCCGCTGCGAACTTGCGAATCAGCATTCCATCCTGCTCGCCCATTATCTGGCGGCGTTCGGAGTGCCCGACAAGCACCAGGGAACAACCTGCATCCACCAATTGACTTGGCGCAATTTCACCGGTCAATGCACCTTGCATGGATTCCACTGCAGAATTCTGCGCGCCGACCGAAATCGACTTACCTTTCAAGCCATCAATCACTTGATTGATATGCAAGCAAGACGGGAATACCGCGACATCAACACCGCTCGGCAAGGCCAGATGACTAAGGCCATTGATCAGCTCAGCGACGCTGGCGCGGGTACCGTGCATCTTCCAGTTACCAGCTACCATAGGGCGACGCATGCTGTACCTCGTCGGTCAAAGTGGGCGCAGATGTTACCCAACACAATCATGGCTGGCAAGCCGAAATCAGACAGAAACTTCAGTTACCAGTTTTGCCAGCTCTTCGGCGTAACCGCGAACCTGCGTTTCGTCCTCACCCTCGACCATGACCCGCACCAGCGGCTCTGTCCCGGACTTGCGTAAAAGTACGCGCCCACGACCGGCCATCGCCTGAGTGACACGATCACTGGCCTCCTTGACGGTCGGATGTTCGAGTGGATTCGCACCACCGCCAAACCGGACATTGATCAGCACCTGAGGACACTTGCGCAACGCCTGACGGGACTGAGCCAGGCCTTCAGCGCGCCTCTTCAGCGCCATCAACACCTGCAGCGCAGCAATGATGGCATCACCGGTGGTGGTATGACTGAAGCAGACAATGTGCCCCGAGTTTTCCCCGCCCACCTGCCAATCGCGCTCCAGCAACTCGGAGATCACGTAACGGTCGCCAACGTTGGCGCGCACAAAAGGAATAGCCAGATCCGCCAAGGCCAATTCCAGCCCCAGGTTACTCATCAACGTACCGACCACTCCGCCCTGCAACTTGCCGCGCTCTTGCAGATCGCGAGCAATGATGAACAGCAACTCGTCGCCGTCGACGACAGCGCCAGTGTGATCAACCATCTGAACCCGGTCACCATCACCATCAAAGGCAATACCCAAATCGGCGTGCTCGGCCAATACGGCAGCTTGCAGCGGCTCCATATGGGTCGAACCGCAGTTTTCATTGATGTTCAGGCCGTCAGGATGAGCAGAAAGCACAACAACTTCAGCCCCCAGCTCACGGAACACACTAGGCGCCACTTTATAGGTCGCACCGTGGGCACAGTCGATCACGATCTTCAGCCCGGTAAAACTGGTGCCGGCAGGAACGCTGCTCTTGCAGAATTCGATATAACGGCCCGAGGCATCGTTGATTCGCGACACCTTGCCGATCTTGCTCGACTCAACCACGGTCATCGGGGTGTCGAGCAACTCTTCAATCATCAACTCGACTTCATCCGGAAGCTTGGTGCCCTTCCCGGAGAAAAACTTGATGCCGTTGTCGTCATGAGGGTTGTGCGAGGCGCTGATCACGATGCCGGCTTCGGCATGAAAAGTCCGCGTCAGATAGGCGATGGCCGGCGTCGGCATCGGCCCCAGAAGCATCACATCAGCACCTGCCGAGGTCAGTCCGGCCTCAAGCGCAGATTCGAACATGTAACCGGAGATCCGAGTGTCCTTGCCCACGAGCACCTTGCAGGCACCCATGCTACGAAATGCCATGCCTGCCGCCCAGCCAAGCTTGAGCATGAAATCAGGAGTAATCGGGTATTGACCGACTCGACCACGAATGCCGTCGGTGCCAAAGTATTTTTTGCTCATAAGTACTCCATCATTCTTATTCGGCTGATTCTACGGCGGCGATCATCCGCACCACATCGACGGTTTCGGCCACATCATGGACGCGCAATATACGCGCCCCCTTGATTGAAGCCAGTGCCGCGAGCGCCAAACCGCCATACAGGCGCTCCCCCACCGGCCGATTCAAGGCTTGCCCGATCATGCTCTTTCGCGAAACCCCGACCAACAGAGGCCGCCCCAAGGCATGCAAGGCCTCCATACGCTTAAACAGGCTCAGGTTGTGCTGCAAGGTTTTCGCGAAGCCGAAGCCCGGATCGAGAATGATCCGCTCGGCGGGGATGCCCACCGACGCGCACTGAACCATGCGCTCAGCGAGAAACTCGCCGACCTCTTTCGTCACATCCTGGTAGTGCGGATTGTCCTGCATGTCGCCCGGCTCACCGAGCATATGCATCAGACATACCGGCAAGCCGGTGGCCGCTGCCGCATCCAGAGCGCCATCTCGACGCAACGAACGCACATCATTGATCAAACCCGCCCCCAGCCTTGCGGTTTCACGCATGACTGCCGGCGTGGAGGTATCGACCGAGATAATCACATCGAGTTCACGATGAATACGCTCGACGACAGGCGCTACACGCTCCATCTCTTCAAGGGGGGAAACCGCCCTGGCACCGGGCCGGGTCGATTCGCCACCAACGTCGATCAGCGTCGCACCAGCCGCCACCATCGCCTCGGCGTGGCGCAGGGCCGCATCGAGCTGACTGTATTGGCCACCATCGGAAAAGGAGTCGGGAGTGACATTGAGAATGCCCATGACATGCGTCTGGGCCAAATCAAGAACCCGGTTACCGCAAGGCAACCGGGTCGAGGACTGAACAGAAGTCATTTCAAACCTTATACGTCAGCAGCCGGGCCACCGATGGGTGTTTCCGGACGCCCATCCTGCACCGCCGGAGGCGTGCCGGAAGTATCACTACCGCCAGACCAGTCGCGAGGCTCGCGAGGAGCACGACCTGCCATGATGTCATCGATCTGATCAGCATCGATCGTCTCGTACTTCATCAAGGCATCCGCCATGGCGTCAAGCTTGTCACGGTTATCCGTAAGGATCTGTTTGGCCGTGCCGTAGCACTGGTCAATGATGCTGCGTACTTCGGAGTCGATCAGTTTGGCTGTCTCGCCGGAGAAGCTGGCATGTTGACCACCGCCGCCACGACCGAGGAACACTTCGCCCTCTTCTTCGGCGTACATCAACGGACCGAGTTTCTCCGACAATCCCCACTTGGTCACCATGTTCCGTGCGATCTGGCTGGCACGCATGATGTCGTTGGATGCACCGGTGGTGACACCGTCGAAGCCAAGGGTCATCTCTTCAGCAATACGACCGCCGTACAGCGAGCAGATCTGGCTGATCAGCGCACGCTTGGACAGGCTGTAGCGATCTTCTTCCGGCAGGAACATGGTCACACCGAGCGCACGACCGCGCGGGATGATAGACACTTTGTAGACCGGATCATGCTCAGGTACGACGCGACCGACGATAGCGTGACCAGCTTCGTGATAAGCAGTGTTCTGCTTCTCTTTCTCGGACATGACCATGGATTTGCGCTCGGCACCCATCATGATCTTGTCTTTGGCCAGTTCGAACTCTTTCATCTCGACGATACGCTTGCCGGCACGGGCTGCGAACAACGACGCCTCGTTCACCAGGTTGGCCAGGTCGGCACCGGAGAAACCAGGAGTACCACGCGCGATCACGGCCGGAGCGACGTCGTCACCCATTGGCACTTTGCGCATGTGGACTTTGAGAATCTGCTCGCGACCACGGATATCCGGCAGACCGACCACGACCTGACGGTCGAAACGACCCGGACGCAGCAATGCAGGGTCCAGTACGTCGGGACGGTTGGTTGCTGCAATGACGATGATGCCGTCATTCATTTCGAAGCCGTCCATCTCCACCAGCAACTGGTTGAGTGTCTGTTCGCGCTCGTCGTGACCGCCGCCCATGCCGGCACCACGGTGGCGACCGACGGCGTCGATTTCATCGATGAAGATGATGCATGGCGCGTGCTTCTTCGCCTGCTCGAACATGTCACGAACACGACTGGCACCGACACCGACGAACATTTCGACGAAATCGGAACCGGAAATAGTGAAGAACGGCACTTTGGCTTCGCCGGCAATCGCCTTGGCGATCAAGGTTTTACCAGTACCAGGAGGACCGACCATCAGCACGCCACGAGGAATGCGACCGCCCAAACGCTGGAATTTGCCCGGATCACGCAGGAACTCGACCAGCTCGCCAACTTCTTCCTTGGCTTCGTCGCAACCGGCAACGTCAGCCAAAGTGGTTTTCACCTGATCTTCGGAGAGCAGGCGCGCCTTGCTCTTGCCGAAGCTCATTGGCCCGCCCTTTCCACCGGCGCCGCCCTGCATCTGCCGCATGAAGAACATGAATACGGCGATGATCACCAGGATCGGGAAGCTTGCGACCAGGAGCTGAGTCCAGATGCTTTGCTGTTCAGGTTGCTTGCCCTCGACTACCACGTGGTTATCCACGAGGTCGCCGATCAGGCCATTGTCCTGGATTGCCGGACGAATGGTCTTGAAGCTGTCGCCATCGTTGCGCTTGCCGGTAATCACGTAGCCATCAACTGCTACGCGCTCGACCTTGCCATCCTTGACCTGCTGGATGAAGTCGGAATAGTTGAGGGTCTGCGGCTCGTTAGGGCTGGAGAAGTTGTTCATCACTGTCACCAGGACAGCCGCGATGATCAACCACAGGATCAGATTCTTTGCCATATCGTTCAATTAACTACCCTCTGAAGCAAGCTCCGCTAATGGCGCGTGCTTCGCATGATATTCACCGGCCTAACTTACTACATTACCTACGGCTCTGGCAGGCGCCGTCTGTAACCCTTTGTGAAACACTTTCTACACAATATTCGCTAATGCTCACGGGGCGAAATACGAAAATCCTATCGACCCGCAAAAAAACCTCGATTTACTCACTACGGCCGCGGTAGCCCCAAGCCAGCATGTATTGCTCGCGGGAACTGCCACGGGAAGAGTCCGGCTTGATCATCTGGACCTTGTCGAATTTCTGACGAGCGTCCTTCACGTAAGCATCAAACCCTTCGCCCTGAAACACCTTGATCACGAAATTACCACCCGGCTTGAGTATCCGAGCCGCCAGATCAAGAGCCAGCTCACATAGAAACATGGCTTTTGGCATGTCCACCTCAGGCGTACCACTCATATTGGGGGCCATATCGGAAATCACAAGGTCCACCTGCGAATTACCCACGGCTTCAAGGATCTGAGCGAGCACTTCGTCCTGGGTGAAGTCACCCTGGATGAAAGTCACGTCCGGAATGCTGTCCATTTCCAGGATGTCCGAGGCGATCAGACGCCCCTGACCACCGATCAGCCGACTAGTGACCTGCGACCAGCCGCCGGGCGCCGCACCCAGGTCGACAACGCTCATACCCGGACGGATCAGCTTGTATTTCTCCTGGACCTCCAGAAGCTTGTAACTCGCACGCGAGCGGTAACCATCCTTCTGCGCCTGCTTCACATAGGGATCATTGACATGTCTTTTCAGCCAACCAAGGCTTGTCTTGGAACGCGCCATTGGGCACCTCGATGATAAGGGTCGTGATTAATTGGGCGGATCCACGAACCCTCGGGTAAAATGGCCGCCATTTTACAGAATCCAGACTAAAGGGTCAGATTATGCCGCTCACTCAAGAGCAGAAGAAACAGTACAAATCCATTGGCCACCATCTGAAACCAGTTTTGATCGTGGCTGACAACGGTTTGACTGAAGGTGTGTTAGCCGAACTTGAACGCGCTTTGGCGGATCACGAGCTGATCAAAATCAAGCTCAACATCCTCGATCGCGAATCGCGCCTGGCAGCCATTGCAGAACTCTGCAAGGCTGGCAAAGCCGATCTGGTTCAAGTCATCGGCAAGATGGCACTGATTTACCGCAAGAACTTCAGCGTCAACAAGCAGCTGTCGAACGTCCATCGCTTCAAGTGATGACAAGGGTCAAGGGTGTGCTTCGCGCACCCTCACACTCCATCCCGGCACCGGTTGCATCACCAGCACCAGCCCGGAAAATCCCAGAACAAGATAGCTGAACAGCTGCCAATGCGCCGCCTGCGGCCAGCCGACGTGGACCGCGAAATACATCGCGCCCCCATACAGCGCCATCAGCAGCAGTTGCCCACGAATATCGCGCCATAGACTGGCAAGGCCCTCGGCCTGAACCAGCACCAAAACCTGAAAAATCACACACGCTGCGGCAAATCCCACCATCAGCGTATTCAGCATGCCTGCAATTTCGTCGATCAGCAGCGGTGCCAGGCCTATTCGTCCCAGCACCGGCAGCAGACCGATGTGCAACAGCCACAGGCCGCCAACCCACAACATTTGGGTCAGCTGCCAAAGCATGGCGCCCGCACGTAACGGGCGCCTTCTTTCAGAGGTGGCGAACTTCGACAATCTCATACTCGATAACGCCACCTGGCGTTTTCACGGCGACCACATCACCCTCTTCCTTGGCGATCAAGGCGCGAGCCAGTGGCGAACCCACCGAAATCTTGCCGAGTTTGAAGTCAGCCTCATCCTCACCCACGATGTGGTAAGTGACGCGCTCATCCGTCTCGACGTTGGCGATTTCAACGGTGGTGCCGAAAATCACTTTGCCGGTATGAGGAATGGTCGTGACATCGATGATGACCTGATTCTGAATCCGACCTTCAATGTCACGAATCCGCGCCTCGACCATACCCTGCTGCTCGCGAGCAGCGTGGTACTCGGCGTTTTCCTTCAAATCACCCAACTCGCGGGCCGTACCGATGTCCTGGCTGAGCTTCGGACGGACGACCTTGGTCAGGTGAGCGTGTTCTTCTTCCAGGGCTTTCGCGCCCTGGACGGTCATTGGGTATTTGATCATGCCTTCAATCCTGCGTGTAAATCCTGCAAGCGGCGCACGGTCTTCTCGGGACCGAACTTCAGCGCTTCGCAGATAGCTTCGCCAGCAGCAATGGTAGTGGTGCAGTAGATCTTGTGCTGCAAGGCATTGCGACGAATGGAGTAGGAATCGGCGATCGACTGGCGACCTTCGGTGGTGTTGATGATCAGGGTGACTTCGTCATTCTTGATCATGTCGACCACATGCGGACGGCCCTCGGTCACCTTGTTCACACGACGCACTTTCAGGCCTGCGGCTTCGATCAGCTTGGCAGTACCGGCAGTGGCGACCACTTCAAAGCCCAAGTTGATCAGATCACGGGCCACGCCCGCAACCAGCGGCTTGTCATCGTCACGCACGCTGATGAACGCGGTACCGCCAGTCGGCAGCACTTCGCTGGCACCCATCTGGGCTTTGGCAAAGGCTTCGCCGAAGGTGTCACCCACGCCCATCACTTCACCGGTGGACTTCATCTCTGGGCCCAGGATCGGGTCCACACCAGGGAATTTGGCGAATGGGAACACCGCCTCTTTCACGCTGTAGAAGTTAGGAATGATTTCTTTGGTGAAGCCGATTTCTTTCAGGGTTTTGCCAGCCATGACGCGAGCCGCGATCATTGCCAGAGAAACACCGATGCACTTGGACACAAACGGTACGGTACGGGAAGCGCGCGGGTTGACTTCGATGACGTAGATGTCTTCGCCTTGCAGCGCCAACTGAACGTTCATCAGGCCGACAACGCCCAGTTCCAGGGCCATTTTCTTGACCTGTTCGCGCATCTCGTCCTGGATGTGAGCAGGCAGCGAGTACGGCGGCAGGGAGCACGCGGAGTCACCGGAGTGAACGCCGGCCTGCTCGATGTGCTGCATGATCGCGCCGATCACCACGTCGGTGCCGTCGCAGACCGCATCCACGTCCATTTCGATGGCGCAGTTGAGGAAGTGATCGAGCAGCACCGGGCTGTCGTTGGACACTTTCACCGCATCACGCAGGTAGCGCTTGAGCTCTTCTTCTTCGTAGACGATTTCCATCGCGCGACCGCCCAGTACGTAGGACGGACGAACCACCAGCGGGTAACCGATCTTGGCCGCGGCACGAATCGCTTCGTCTTCGCTGCGCACGGTGGCGTTTGGCGGCTGACGCAGGTTCAGACGCTCAACCATTTGCTGGAAGCGCTCACGGTCTTCGGCACGGTCGATGGCGTCAGGGCTGGTGCCGATGATTGGCACGCCGGCTTCTTCCAGTGCACGCGCCAGTTTCAGCGGGGTTTGGCCGCCGTACTGGACAATCACGCCTTTCGGCTTCTCGACGCGGACGATTTCCAGTACGTCTTCCAGGGTCACTGGCTCGAAGTACAGACGATCGGATGTGTCGTAGTCGGTGGAAACGGTTTCCGGGTTGCAGTTGACCATGATGGTCTCGTAACCGTCTTCGCGCAGGGCCAGTGCCGCGTGTACGCAGCAATAGTCGAACTCGATGCCCTGGCCGATACGGTTTGGACCGCCGCCGAGGATCATGATCTTGTCGCGACCCGACGGCGCGGCTTCGCACTCTTCCTCGTACGTCGAGTAGAGGTAAGCAGTGTCGGTAGCGAACTCGGCCGCGCAGGTGTCAACGCGCTTGTAGACCGGGAAGATTTCCAGCTTGTGACGGTGGCGACGCAGAGCCTTCTCGGTCACGCCCAGCAGCTTGGCCAGACGCATGTCGGAGAAACCTTTGCGCTTGAGGCGGAACATCAAGTCGTGGTCGATGCTGGCCAGACCCAGGGTCTTGACCGTCTCTTCTTCCTTGATCAGGTCTTCGATCTGTACCAGGAACCACGGGTCGATCATGTTCATGCCGAAAATATCTTCGACCGACAGGCCGGCGCGGAACGCGTCAGCGACGTACCAGATACGCTCGGCGCCCGGCACGGTCAGTTCGCGCTTGAGGATGCTCATGCTTTCCGGGTTGCTCAGGTCGAGCTTCTCGTCCAGGCCGCAAACGCCCACTTCCAGGCCGCGCAGGGCTTTCTGCAGGGATTCCTGGAAGGTCCGGCCGATGGCCATGACTTCACCGACCGACTTCATTTGAGTGGTCAGGCGTGCGTCGGCTTTCGGGAATTTCTCGAAGGCGAAGCGTGGCAGCTTGGTGACGACGTAGTCGATGGACGGCTCGAAGGACGCCGGGGTCTTGCCACCGGTGATGTCGTTCGACAGCTCGTCGAGGGTATAACCGACGGCCAGTTTTGCCGCGACCTTGGCGATCGGGAAACCGGTGGCTTTCGAGGCCAGGGCCGAGGAACGGGATACCCGCGGGTTCATCTCGATGACGACCATGCGGCCGGTGTCCGGGCAGATGCCGAACTGGACGTTGGAACCGCCAGTCTCGACGCCGATCTCGCGCAGTACCGCCAGGGAGGCGTTACGCAGGATCTGGTATTCCTTGTCGGTCAGGGTCTGTGCTGGCGCAACAGTGATCGAGTCACCGGTGTGCACGCCCATCGGGTCGAAGTTTTCGATGGAGCAGACGATGATGCAGTTGTCCTTCTTATCGCGGACAACCTCCATTTCGTACTCTTTCCAGCCGATCAGCGATTCGTCGATCAGCAGCTCTTTGGTCGGCGACAGGTCCAGACCGCGAGCGCAGATTTCTTCAAACTCTTCACGGTTGTAAGCGATACCGCCACCAGTGCCGCCCATGGTGAAGGACGGACGAATGATGCACGGGAAGCCGAGACGCTCGAGAACCGCGTTGGCCTCTTCCATGCTGTGGGCGATACCCGAACGCGGGCAGTCCAGACCGATGGATTTCATCGCCTTGTCGAAGCGCGAACGGTCTTCGGCCTTGTCGATGGTGTCAGCGTTGGCGCCGATCATTTCTACGCCGAACTTCTCCAGAACGCCTTCGCGCTCCAAGTCCAGTGCGCAGTTCAGAGCGGTTTGGCCACCCATGGTTGGCAGCAGCGCGTCCGGACGCTCTTTCTCGATGATCTTGGCAACGGTCTGCCACTTGATCGGCTCGATGTAGGTGGCGTCGGCCATGGCCGGGTCGGTCATGATGGTGGCCGGGTTGGAGTTCACCAGGATGACGCGGTAACCCTCCTCGCGCAGGGCTTTACAGGCCTGGGCGCCGGAGTAGTCGAATTCGCAGGCCTGGCCGATCACGATCGGGCCAGCGCCGAGAATCAGGATGCTTTTAATGTCTGTACGTTTTGGCATGGGTTGTCACTCAAATCCGCAGGTCAGTCGGCAAGCCGTCTTGTTCAATCTCTGAAG
Source organism: Pseudomonas sp. TE12508 (assembly GCF_056279485.1). Classification (NCBI taxonomy): domain Bacteria; kingdom Pseudomonadati; phylum Pseudomonadota; class Gammaproteobacteria; order Pseudomonadales; family Pseudomonadaceae; genus Pseudomonas; species Pseudomonas sp. TE12508. Next base: position 242,457 of record NZ_JBWCCN010000005.1, read on the forward strand.
CCTTGAGGGGGCCACCGGTTTCGGGACCGCCCTCAGGCTTCGCTACATCAGGGCGAGCGATTAGCGTCGCTTGGCCATTTCGTTGATGAAGCGATCAAACAGTGGCGCTACGTCGTTCGGGCCAGGGCTGGCTTCAGGGTGACCCTGGAAGCTGAAGGCGCTCTTGTCGGTACGCTCGATGCCTTGCAGGGTGCCGTCGAACAGCGATTTGTGGATCGCCCGAACGTTGCCTGGCAGGGTCGCTTCGTCTACCGCAAAACCGTGGTTCTGGCTGGTGATCATCACCACACCGCTGTCCAGATCCTGGACCGGGTGGTTGGCACCGTGGTGGCCATGGCCCATTTTCAGGGTCTTGGCGCCGGAGGCCAGAGCCAGCAGTTGGTGACCGAGGCAGATGCCGAACACCGGAATCTCGGTTTCCAGCACGTCCTTGATTGCCTGGATCGCGTAGTCGCATGGCTCAGGGTCGCCCGGGCCGTTGGACAGGAACACACCGTCAGGCTTCAGTGCCAGCGCTTCGGCGGCCGGAGTCTGTGCAGGCACCACGGTCACGCGGCAACCGCGCTCGACCAGCATGCGCAGGATGTTGACCTTGACGCCGTAGTCGTAGGCCACCACGTGGTACGGCAGATCGGAAGCGTCGATAGTCGCGTGGCTGTCGGTTTTCAGATCCCAGACAGTCGAGCGCCACTCGTACTTCTCTTTGGTGCTGACGACTTTTGCCAGGTCCATGCCTTTAAGGCCAGGGAAACCCTGAGCGGCGGCGATGGCGGCTTCTTCGGAAATGTTGTCACCGGCCATGATGCAGCCGTTCTGCGCGCCTTTCTCACGCAGGATGCGTGTGAGGCGTCGAGTGTCGATACCGGCGATAGCCACCACATTGTTGGCTTTCAGGTAGTCGGACAGTGACATCGTGTTGCGCCAGTTGCTCGCAACCAGTGGCAGGTCACGGATGACCAGACCAGCGGACCAGACGCGGTCGGACTCGGCGTCTTCCGGCGTGGTGCCGGTATTGCCGATGTGCGGGTAAGTCAGGGTAACGATTTGTTGGGCGTAGGAAGGATCGGTAAGGATTTCCTGATAGCCGGTCATTGCGGTGTTGAACACCACCTCACCAACGGTTTGACCGTCGGCTCCAATGGCTTCGCCGCGAAAAATGCTGCCATCAGCAAGGGCGAGTATGGCTGGCTTAGTCAAGAAGACCTCCCGTAAATAAAGCCTGAAAGGGCGATCGCAGGTTGTAAAAAAGCGGAGTGACGTATGGACACGTCACCCCGCTTCTTCACCGAATTATTCTGCGCGCTTTTAGTGGACACACTAAAGCTGTAGCTTACAGAAAAAGGCATTTTTGGTCTACCGCCAATGAGCCCTAAAGGCCGGAGAATGCGACAGGACGTCGCTTGGCGGAACAAAACCGGGCCCAAACGCTGAGTTTGAACCCGATTTCGGGCACATCTTACCGCAGGTCGAGCACGTCTTGCATGTCGTAAAGGCCTGGCTCACGACCATCCAGCCACAAAGCTGCACGTACCGCACCCTTGGCGAAGGTCATGCGACTGGATGCTTTGTGAGTGATTTCCAGTCGCTCGCCTTCACAGGCGAACAGCACCGTATGATCACCGACCACATCCCCACCGCGAACAGTCGCGAAGCCGATCGTTTCACGCTCACGCACACCGGTGTGACCTTCACGACCATAGACCGCAACCTTCTGCAGGTCACGATCCAGCGCGCTGGCGATCACCTCGCCCATGCGCAGAGCCGTACCTGAAGGCGCATCGATCTTGTGCCGATGATGAGCCTCGATGATTTCGATGTCAGCCTCATCACCCAGCACACGAGCCGCCATATCGAGCAGCTTCAGCGACAGGTTTACACCAACACTGAAATTGGCCGCGAACACAATCGCAATATCCTTGCTCGCCTCGGCCAGCAACTGCTTCTGCGCCGCGTCCAGCCCCGTGGTGCCGATCACCATGGACTTGCCCGCCTTACGGCAGAACTCCAGGTTTTTCAGCATCACTTCCGGGAGCGTGAAGTCGATCAACACATCGAACTCATCAGCCACCGCATCCAGCTTACCGGACAGCGGCACACCGATTCGCCCCAGTGATGCCAGCTCACCAGCATCCACGCCAATCAGTGTGCTGCCAGGGCGCACTATGGCTGCCGTCAGGCCGGTAAGCGGCGCACGCTGCTGCACCGCCTCGACCAGAATCTTGCCCATACGCCCGGCAGCGCCCATCACAGCTATACGTCGCATGCCGACTCCTTACAAATCGCCGAAGAAGCGCTTCACGCCTTCGAACCAACCGGTGGTTTTCGGCGAATGACTGTTGTCACCCGCCAGGGAGCTGCGCAACTCCTCCAGCAATTCGCGCTGGCGACGACCCAGGTTGACCGGGGTTTCGACCGCCACGCGGCACATCAGGTCACCCGCACCGCCACCACGAACCGGCGCGACGCCTTTGCCGCGAACACGGAACTGCTTACCGGTCTGAGTCCCTTCCGGAATCTTCAGCTTGACCCGACCATCAAGGGTCGGAATCTCCAGTTCGCCACCCAGCGCTGCATCGACGAAGCTGATTGGCACTTCGCAGAACAGGTGCTTGCCGTCACGCTGGAAGATCGCGTGCTCGCGCACGTTGATTACCACGTACAAGTCGCCGGTCGGGCCACCCTGTGCACCCGCCTCGCCTTCGCCAGACAAGCGAATACGGTCGCCGGTATCGACACCGGCCGGCACTTTCACCGACAGGGTCTTGTACTCTTCGACACGACCTTCGCCGTGGCAGGAATCGCACGGATCGGAAATGATCTTGCCTTGGCCATGGCAGCGCGGGCAGGTCTGCTGCACCGAGAAGAAGCCCTGCTGCATGCGTACCTGACCGATACCGCCGCACGTCGGGCACGTGATCGGCGAGGAGCCTTTCTTGGCGCCCGAGCCATCGCACGGCTTGCAGTTGACCAATGTCGGAACGCGGATATTCACGGTCGTGCCGCGCACCGCTTCTTCCAGGTTCAGCTCCAGGGTGTAACGCAGATCGCTGCCGCGCTGAGCGCCGCCACGAGCACCGCCGCGACCGCCACCGAAGAAGTCACTGAAGACATCGCCAAAGATGTCGGAGAAATTCTGACCGCCAAAACCGGCACCGCCGCCACCCATGCTCGGGTCGACACCGGCATGACCGTACTGGTCATAGGCCGCGCGCTTGCTGGAATCGGACAGCACTTCGTAGGCCTCGTTGGCCTCCTTGAACATATCTTCCGACGCTTTGTCATCGGGATTACGGTCTGGGTGGTGCTTCATCGCCAGGCGACGGTAGGCCTTTTTCAGGTCCGCTTCGCTTGAACCACGCTCAACACCCAATACTTCGTAATAGTCACGCTTTGCCATAAGTCTTTGCACTCTTAAGGACGTTCGGCAAACCTCTCCTGAGCCTCGCCAAACTCGTTGAGCCCCAATACAGGCCCGGACCCAACTCACGTCAATTCAACGATCCTGGTCTTTGATTCGATGCGGTACTTTCGACTCGAAAAGCAGGAGCATTTCCGGCCATACCATCAGCACCCGAACGGTTGTCGCATGCTGTAAAAATTCGCTAACTCCAGACACGCCAACGCGGGAGCAAGCTCCCGCGCGGCGACATCCTACCAGTCACCGCCTGAAGGCAGTCAACCGGGCGACCAACAACTTACTTGTGGTCTTTGACTTCTTCGAACTCGGCATCGACAACGTCGTCAGCTTTTTCAGCTTTTTCGTCGTGCGGTGCCGCGCCTTCAGCTGGCTGAGCCTGGTCGGCGTACATTTTCTGAGCCACTGGCGCGGAGACCTTGGACAGCTCTTCAACCTTGGCTTCGATAGCGGCCTTGTCGTCGCCTTTGATGGCGGTTTCCAGGGCAACTACAGCGGCTTCGATTGCAGTCTTCTCTTCAGCGCTCACTTTATCGCCAGCATCAGCGACCATTTTGCGCGTCGAGTGAACCAGGGCATCGCCTTGGTTACGGGCGCTGGCCAGCTCTTCGAACTTGCGGTCTTCTTCAGCGTTAACTTCAGCATCGCGAACCATCTGCTGAATTTCTTCCTCGGACAGACCGGAGTTGGCCTTGATCACGATCGACTGAGTCTTGCCGGTAGCCTTGTCTTTCGCGCCGACGTGCAGAATGCCGTTGGCGTCGATGTCGAAGGTCACTTCGATTTGTGGCACGCCACGTGGTGCTGGTGGAATCTCGGCCAGGTCGAACTTGCCCAGGGACTTGTTCTGTGCGGCTTGCTTACGCTCACCTTGCAGTACGTGAATGGTCACTGCGCCCTGATTGTCGTCGGCAGTCGAGAACACTTGCGATTTCTTGGTAGGAATCGTGGTGTTTTTCTCGATCAGCGCGGTCATCACGCCGCCCATGGTTTCGATACCCAGGGTCAGCGGGCTGACGTCGAGCAGCAGAACGTCTTTCACGTCACCGGCCAATACTGCGCCCTGGATAGCAGCACCCATGGCAACAGCTTCGTCAGGGTTGACGTCTTTACGTGCTTCTTTACCGAAGAAATCGGTTACCAGTTTCTGAACCAGTGGCATACGGGTCTGACCGCCGACCAGGATCACGTCGTTGATCGAACCAACATCGATACCGGCGTCTTTCATCGCGATGCGGCAAGGTTCGATGGTGCGCTGAACCAGGTCTTCAACCAGCGCTTCGAGCTTGGCGCGGGAGATTTTCACGTTCAAGTGCTTAGGACCGGTAGCGTCTGCAGTGATGTATGGCAGGTTCACGTCGGTCGACTGGCTCGAGGACAGTTCGATCTTGGCTTTCTCAGCGGCTTCTTTCAGGCGCTGCATGGCCAGCGGGTCACCCTTGAGGTTCATGCCGCTTTCTTTCTTGAACTCGTCAACGAGGTAGTCGATCAGACGAATGTCAAAGTCTTCACCGCCCAGGAAAGTGTCACCGTTGGTGGCCAACACTTCGAACTGGTGCTCGCCATCGACTTCAGCGATTTCGATCACGGAAACGTCGAAAGTACCGCCGCCCAAGTCGTAAACGATCACGGTGTGATCGCCTTTGGCCTTGTCCATACCGTAGGCCAGTGCGGCTGCGGTTGGTTCGTTGATGATACGTTTAACGTCCAGACCTGCGATGCGGCCAGCGTCTTTGGTGGCTTGACGCTGGCTGTCGTTGAAGTAGGCCGGAACGGTGATCACCGCTTCGGTCACTGGCTCGCCGAGGTAGTCTTCGGCGGTCTTCTTCATCTTCTTCAGAATTTCAGCCGAGATTTGTGGCGGCGCCATTTTCTGGCCATTCACTTCAACCCAGGCGTCATTGTTGTCAGCCTTGACGATCTTGTAAGGGACCATCTGGATGTCTTTCTGTACGACTTCTTCGTCGAAACGACGACCGATCAGACGCTTCACCGCGTACAGGGTGTTATGCGGATTGGTCACTGCCTGACGCTTGGCCGACTGGCCAACCAGGATTTCACCGTCGTTGGCATAAGCGATGATCGACGGCGTGGTACGCGCGCCTTCAGCGTTTTCAATAACTTTGGCTTTGCCGTTTTCCAGCACGGAGACGCAGGAGTTGGTAGTCCCCAGGTCGATACCGATAATTTTGCCCATGTTCACTCTCCCGAAACTTTGGATTTGGATGCCGCAGTAGTGGTGGCTGACTGCGGTAGCACTTAAACGCTTGACTTCTAAATGGGGGCCTTGCGGCTAATTTCAAGCCTGCTCGTCAATCGAAGGCGAAACCGGTGCAGGTGCCTTGCTGACCACGACCATGGCCGGGCGCAGCAAGCGACCGTGAAGCTGGTAGCCCTTCTGAAACACCTTGAGCACGCTGTTTGGCTCGACGTCGGCGCTTTCCTGCATGGCCATCGCCTGATGATGCGAAGCATTGAAGGGTTCGCCTTCAGGATCGATCGCTTCCAGGTGATAGCGCTTCAGGGTGTCCTGGAACATTTTCAGGGTCAGCTCGATCCCTTCGCGCATCGGACGAATGTTTTCGTCGTCAGGGTTGGACAGCTCCAGGCCGCGCTCCAGGCTGTCGATGATCGGCAGCAGGTCGCCAGCGAACTTTTCCAGGGCGAATTTGTGAGCCTTTTCAACGTCCTGCTCGGCACGGCGGCGGACGTTCTGCAGATCGGCGGCTACACGCAAAGCCTGATCCTGCGCACCAGCCAATTGCTCTTCGAGCACTTGTACACGAGCCGCCAGGTCTTCACCCGAAGCCTCGGGGCCCTGGTTGGCGTCTAGATTTTGCGTATCCACTGTCTGTTCGTCAGCCATAGATTTCTCCTTCCAATATCGTCCGCGAGCTCAACTCGCGCTTCTGCCCCGGTATATGGGGCCGCAAAATTCAGCTTCAAGGGCTGTTTGATGATTACCCCTACAAAAAACAGCTGCATTGTCATTCCTCATTGCGCTAAGGATTTTCGCAAATCAAGCAAATCGACCTAAGAGAGGGCATTGTCAGCCTGAAACAAAACACTGTATAAATAACCAGACCTAAAGCCTGGGAGCGGCCTTTATGCTGGTGCACCTGTCCGTACATAACTACGCCATCGTTGAACATCTCGATCTCGAACTCGATCGCGGGATGAGCGTGATCACAGGGGAAACCGGCGCCGGCAAGTCGATCATGCTCGACGCCCTGGGCCTGACCCTGGGCGATCGCGCCGACAGCGGCGTGGTCCGCCCGGGCGCCGACAAGGCCGATATCCTGGCCACCTTCGACCTGATCGACATCCCGGAAGCCAGCGCCTGGCTGGCCGAGCGCGACCTCGAGAACGACGGCCCGTGCATTCTGCGTCGAGTGATCACCGCTGAAGGGCGATCCCGCGGCTACATCAACGGCACTCCCTGCCCCCTCGGTGACCTGAAGGCCCTGGGCGAGTTGCTGATCGATATCCACAGCCAGCACGAACACCAATCCCTGCTCAAAACCGATACCCATCGCCGTCTGCTCGACGAATACGCCGGCGCCACAGACCTGGCCCGCCAGGTGCAACTGGCCGCCCAACGCTGGCGCCAGACCCGCCAGGAACTGGAACGCCTTTCCAACTCCGGCGACGAACAGCGCGCACGCCATCAATTGCTCAGCTATCAACTCGAAGAACTGGAAAACCTAGGCCTCGGCGAAACCGAGCTGGAGCAGCTGGAACAGGAGCACAAGAACCTGACCAACGCCGAAACCCTGCTGGGCATTTGCCGGCAAGTGGTCGAACAATGCAGCGAAAGTGATTCCGGCAACGTACTGAACGCGCTCACCGCCAGCCTTAATCGCCTATCGAGCGTGAACAATTCGATCGGCGCCTTGGGCGAAGCCAGCAGCCTGCTGACCAGCGCGCAGATTCAGGTTGAAGAAGCTGTAGGCGAGCTGAACCGTTTCCTCGACAACTTCGACGCCGACCCGGCCCGCCTTCAATACCTGGAAGAGCGCCTCGATGCCATCTACACCCTGGCGCGCAAACACCGCATCCAGCCGACCGAGGTCGCTGAGATGCAGCAGAAGCTACTCGATGAAATCGAAACCCTGAATGCCAACGACGAATCCATCGAACGACTGAGCGATGAGCTGGCCTCCTACGCCCGCCATTATCAGGAGAAGGCGCGGGAGCTGAGCGATCTGCGGCATCAAGCCTCAAGCAGCCTGGCCAGTGCCGTAGAACAGGAAATCCAGCGCCTGGGCATGCCCGGCGGCCGCTTCACCATCGAGCTGCGCCCCAACAGCAGCGACGAACTGATGCCCAATGGACTCGAACAAGTAGAACTGCTGGTAAGCGCCAACCCGGGGCAACCATTGAAAGCCCTGGCAAAAGTGGCGTCGGGCGGCGAACTGTCGCGTATCAGCCTGGCGATTCAGGTGATCACTGCACAGACCTCCCGCGTACCGACCCTGGTGTTCGATGAAGTGGACGTGGGTATCGGCGGCCCGACCGCCGAGATTGTCGGCCAGTTGCTGCGACGCCTCGGGGAGCGTGGGCAGGTTCTGACCGTGACTCACTTGCCGCAAGTGGCGGCGCAGGGGCATCAACATCTATTTGTACACAAGGTCCGCGGTGAAGACGCCACACATACGGCCGTCTCAAAACTGAGCAAGACCGATCGCGTTGAAGAAGTGGCACGGATGCTGGGCGGCATCGACCTCACCAAGGAATCACTGGCTCACGCGAAAAAAATGGTCGTTACAGCGAGAATTTGAGAACAGCAGAAAGCACGAAGGCGACCCTGGGGTCGCCTTCGTTCGTTTCGCGAACCTGAAGTTCGCGCGACATGCTTACTTTTTCTTGCGTACGTACAGCACAAGATTGTGATCAACCATCTCGAAGCCATACTTGTCGACGATTGCTTTCTGCAGCCGCTCGATTTCTTCGTCGAAGAATTCGATCACTTCACTGGTCTCGACGTTGACCATATGGTCGTGATGCTTGCCGTCGTCCAGCTCGAAGACCGCATGGCCTCCGTCGAAGTTGTGCCGCACCACAAGGCCAGCTGCCTCGAACTGGGTCAGAACACGGTAAACCGTGGCCAGACCGACGTCCTCACCAGCCTCCATCAGCGCCTTGTAGACATCCTCGGCACTCATGTGGCGTTGCTCGGCGGAATCGAGCATTTGCAGAATTTTGACCCGTGGAAGGGTCACTTTGAGGCCGGCTTTGCGTAGTTCGCTATTTTCAACCATGGTCAGCTTTCTCGCGATGCTGCTTCGCAGCTTCTCTTAATGCGGGTATGATCGGCGTTTACGTTGTCCCAGCCAAGATAGTGGAAGTCGCCCACCGATGCAAAACACCAAGCTCTTGCTAACCAGTTTCACCTTTGTGGGACTGCTCGCACTCGCCGGTTGTTCATTCCCCGGGGTTTACAAAATCGACATCCAGCAGGGCAATGTCGTCACGCAGGACATGATAGACCAGTTACGCCCGGGAATGACCCGCCGGCAAGTACGGTTTATCATGGGTAACCCTCTGCTGACCGACACGTTCCATGCCGATCGCTGGGATTATCTCTACAGCCTGCAACCGGGTGGCGGTGAACGCCAACAGGAACGCATTAGCGTTATCTTCAACCCAAATGATCAACTTGTCAGCCTCTCTGGCGATTTCATGCCGGGCGTGAGCCGCGACGAAGCCATTCTCGGCAAGGACAGCGACACTACCGTGACCGCGCCTGCCGAAAACGCCGAGAAGCCGAAGCCAGAAAAACCGGTCAAGCCTGGGTCGTTGCTGGATCAGATCCAGAAGGACGTGGACAACGTGGAAACCGTTCCAGTCCCGACGCCAGAACCGCTGGAAACCTCGCCGCAATAATTTGCGACGCAATAAAAAACCCGGCATGTCCGGGTTTTTTATCGTCTGGCGTTTGACCGGAATCACTGATTCCGGGCTTTGGCCTCCGCCGCCTTGGCGGCGCGCAACCGGCGAACTTCTTTCGGATCAGCAAGCAACGGCCGGTAAATCTCGAGGCGATCCCCTGCCTGAACCGGACGATTGGCCGGCTCAGCGATCACTTTGCCAAAGATCCCAACCGGACAACTGGCCAGATCCAGCTCAGGGAATTCGCTGTTCAGGCCGGATTTGAGCAACGCATCTCGCACCGTTGCGCCCACCGGCACCGTTACGATCAGCAATACCTGACGATCAACAGCGGCATACACCACTTCAACCTTGATCACGGCCTCAACCATGCATCTGTTTCGCACGCTGGCAAAACGCGTCCATCAGCGTATTCGCCGCCTGATTGAACAAAGGCCCCAACGTCGCACGTACCAGCGGTCCCGAGTAGTCGAACGACAAGTCCAGACTGATCTTGCAGGCCTTCTCGCCCAACGGCTTGAACACCCATACGCCGTGCAACTGGCTGAACGGGCCTTCCTCGAGGTTCATCTCGATCGAACGCCCGGGCACCAGGGTATTACGCGTCACGAAATGCTGACTCAGCCCCCCCTTGGCCACGCCGACGCTGGCGCGCATGAGCTCAGGAGTACTTTCCAGAACTTCGGCCGACGAGCACCACGGCAGGAATTCCGGATAGCGGGCCACATCGTTGACCAGGTCATACAGCGCTTGTGCCGGATACGGCAGCAGGGCCGAACGTTGAATGTGTGTCGTCATGTCAGCGTTACTTCCACAGCTGGGCGGCAAACACTACAAGAATGCCGATGGGCGCCACATAGCGCATCAAGAACAGGGACAGGGCGAACAGCACCGGACGGCGGATCGACAATTCGTCGCGCACCGCTTCACGCCCCATCACCCAGCCCGCAAACACCACGAAACACAAACCACCGAGTGGCAACATGATCCGCGAGGTGAAGAAATCGATCACACCGAAGAAATCCAGACCACCGGCTGCTCCCCATTGATAGAGGTGGAACATCCCGCCTTCGTTCACGAAAAACTTGGCTTGCTTCCAGATATTGAAGGAAAACACCGTGCCCAGACCGACGAACCAGCAGATGAATGCCAACCAGAAGGTAACCCAGGCACGACTGATCTTCGTGCGCTCAACCAGGTAAGCCACCATTGGCTCGAGCAGGGAAATCGCCGAACTCCAGGCCGCAATCGCTACCAGCACGAAGAACACTACGCCCATCAATTGGCCGAACGCTACGTTGCCAAAGGCAAATGGCAGGCTGACGAACATCAGGCCAGGGCCTTCGCTCGGGTTCAGGCCGGCAGCGAACACAATCGGAAACAATGCCAGACCGGCCACCAGGGAAACGAAAGTATCGAGCAGCGCCACACCGACAATGGTGCCGGAAATCGACGAGCTCTTCGGCATATAAGCACCGTAGATCATGATCGAACCGACGCCCACGCTCAGGGAGAAGAACGCGTGCCCCATGGCCGGCAGCAAGCCGTCGAGCACTTTTTCCGGGTGGAAGTCGAACATGAAATGCACGCCCTCCATGAAGTGGCCGGTGGTCATGCTGTAGCCCAGCAGGACAATCACCATCACGAACAGCAGCGGCATCATGATCCGCAGGCTGCGCTCCAGCCCGGCGACCACGCCTTTGGCGATCACCACGGCGGAGAGGAGCATGAAAATCGTGTGCCAAAGTGTCAGGCGCCATGGGTCGGCGATCACATTGCCGAAGTAGGCGCCGACCTGATCAGGTGTCGCGCCCTGGAAGTCGCCACGCCCCATGTCGATGATGTAATCCAGCGACCAGCCGCCGACCACACTATAGAAAGACAGAATCAGCAGTGCCGTGATCATCCCGGCGAACGCCCCCCAGGACCACTTCGCCGAATGCCCCGCTTCCAGCGCCAGGACCTTCAAGGCATTGGCCGGGCTCTGCCGTGCGCGCCGGCCGATCAGGGTTTCGGCCAGCATCACGGGCACACCGATCAGCGCGATACAGGCCAGGAACATCAGCACGAAGGCTCCGCCACCGTAGACGCCGACCATGTAAGGGAATTTCCAGATACTACCCAAACCCACGGCCGAACCGGTCGCGGCGAGTATGAAGACCCAGCGGCTAGCCCAACTGCCGTGGACAGAAACCTTGTCTGTCGACATCGTTATCACGCCCAAGCGTTCAAAAAAGAGGCCGCATTGTCCGGGATTCAATCAACCTGCTCAAGCACGTAGCGTCACCGTAGCCGACTCGCTTGCAACTCCCTATAATGCCGCCCCTATGGCTAAACAGAAGAAACACCCAACAGGGACCATCGCGCAGAACAAAAAGGCGCGACACGATTACTTCATCGAGCATAAGTTCGAGGCTGGTCTGGTCCTGGCCGGCTGGGAAGTAAAAAGTTTGCGGGCAAGCAAGCTACAACTGGTTGACAGTTACGTGCTGCTCAAAGATGGCGAAGCCTGGTTGCTCGGCAGCCACATTACGCCGCTGATGACTGCCAGCACCCACGTCATCGCAGATCCGACCCGCACCCGAAAATTGCTGCTCAACCGGCGGGAGCTGGAAAAGCTGGCCGCTGCCGTGCAGCAAAAAGGTTACGCCTGCGTATGCCTGTCCTGGTACTGGAGCAAGCACATGGTCAAGTGCGAGATCGCTTTAGGCAAGGGCAAGAAGGAATACGACAAGCGTGATACCGAACGCGAACGCGACGCCGGTCGTGAATTGCAGCGTGCGGTGCGAAACAAGGGCAAGGAAGAGTAATTTCCCTGCCTGATCGCGGCTTTTGTGGCGAGGGAGCTTGCTCCCGTTCGGCTGCGAAGCAGTCGTAAACGATCTGCTTAACGGTGCTGGCCTGGGGGCCGCTTCGCGCCCCAGCGGGAGCAAGCTCCCTCGCCACAGAGAAGCTGACTACATCCCCTTGCGCCGCTCCGCCCGAGCCACGCGTTGCACTTCCTGACGCACCTCTTCCAGCACTTCCTGCACATACAAAATGTGCCGACTGGAAACCTCCCGCGCCTGCTCTGCCCGTCCTTCGATAATCGCCAGATACAATTCTCTGTGCTGCGCGATCAGCATGTCGCGGGTTTCTGAACGCTGTTTGTACATGCCGCCAATGTTGGTCACCACGTTGCGCTTGAGAAGGTCGAACAGCCCACGAATGGTGTGCAGCAACACCGCGTTATGGCTGGCTTCGGCGATTGCCAAGTGAAATTTTGCGTCCGCCGCGCCCTCTTCTAGCCGACTCACTTCGTCATGACGCGAATAGCAGTCCTGCAACTCGTCGAATGCCGCCGTCAGCCGCTCGCGATCCACATCAGTCGCGCGCAATGCCGCGTAGTAAGCACAGGAGGCCTCCAGCGTATGACGAAACTCCAGCAAATCGCGCTGGGCCTCGGGGTTGCTTTCCAGCAGGTGCAACAGCGGGTCACTGAACGTCGAGCCCAGGGATTCCACCACATAGTTGCCGCCGCCCTGACGACTGACCAGCAGCCCTTTGGCTGTCAGTTTCTGAATCGCTTCGCGCAACGAAGGACGTGATACGCCGAACTGCTCGGCCAGCGTGCGCTCTGCCGGCAAGCGTTCGCCAGCCTTCAATGTGCCCTCGAGGATCATCCCCTCGAGTTGCTCGACAATATCGTCAGACAAACGGCGCTGCCGAATCTGATCAAACCCCATCACTCAATTCTCCACGATCCCGGCGGCTCGCCGGGCTCTCTATTCTGGCCTATTGGCGCTGCGCCAGCACCTACCAGACGACGTTTGATCGAACAGATCAGATGCGTTCTGCACCGCTCATTCGACAAAAGTTTTAGGGCGGCAAATTGACACACCGCATACAAGGCTTTTACCCTAGCCAACAGCGATTGTAAATTGGTATTACCAATTAACCAAGAACGCTGACCAGTGCCTGACCAACAACAATTAGGGGCCACCCCATATGCAAACCTGGCAACAGCTCTACAGCCCGCTCGGCAGTCTCGGCGTGTCCGCACTCGCGGCCGTCATCCCCATCGTATTTTTCTTCCTGGCTTTGGCCGTATTCCGCCTCAAAGGCCACGTGGCCGGCAGCATTACCCTGGCGCTGTCGATTGCGGTGGCAATCTTCGCGTTCCAGATGCCGGTCGATATGGCCTTCGCGGCTGCCGGATATGGCTTCGCCTACGGCTTGTGGCCGATTGCGTGGATCATCGTGGCAGCGGTGTTCCTGTACAAACTGACGGTCAAGAGTGGTCAGTTCGAAGTAATCCGTAGCTCGGTGCTGTCGATCACTGACGACCAGCGCCTGCAAGTGCTGCTGATCGGCTTCTGCTTCGGCGCCTTCCTGGAAGGTGCCGCCGGTTTCGGCGCACCGGTAGCGATTACCGCCGCGCTGCTGGTGGGACTGGGCTTCAACCCGCTGTACGCCGCGGGGCTGTGCCTGATCGCCAACACCGCGCCGGTAGCCTTCGGTGCCTTGGGGATTCCGATCATCGTCGCCGGGCAAGTCACCGGCATCGACGCGTTCAAGATTGGCGCCATGACCGGTCGCCAGCTGCCATTGCTGTCACTGTTCGTGCCGTTCTGGCTGGTGTTCATGATGGATGGCCTGCGCGGCGTTCGGGAAACCTGGCCGGCGGCGCTGGTAGCTGGTTTAAGCTTTGCCATCACCCAATACTTCACCTCGAACTTCATCGGCCCGGAGCTGCCGGACATCACCTCGGCGCTGGCCAGTCTGATTTCCCTGACGTTATTCCTGAAAATCTGGCAGCCGAAACGCGCCGCCGGCCAACACATCGTCGGCGCCGTCTCGGCTTCCGTGGTGGCCAGCGCCGGTGGTTTCGGCCAACCGCGCACCACCGTGGCTTCGCCTTACAGCCTGGGGGAAATTTTCAAAGCCTGGTCGCCGTTCCTGATCCTCACCGTACTGGTCACCATCTGGACGCTGAAACCGTTCAAGGCGATGTTCGCTGCGGGTGGCTCGATGTATAGCTGGGTGTTCAACTTCGCGATTCCGCATCTGGATCAAATGGTGATCAAAGTCGCACCGATCGTAACCGCCCCGACGGCGATTCCGGCGGTGTTCAAACTCGATCCGATTTCCGCAACTGGCACGGCGATTTTCTTCTCTGCGCTGATCTCGATGCTGGTGCTGAAGATCAATCTCAAAATTGGTCTTACCACTTTCAAAGAGACCGTCTACGAACTGCGCTGGCCGATTTTGTCCATCGGTATGGTGCTGGCCTTCGCCTTCGTCACCAACTATTCGGGCATGTCATCGACCATGGCTCTGGTACTGGCAGGCACAGGTGCGGCATTCCCGTTCTTCTCGCCATTCCTCGGCTGGCTCGGCGTGTTCCTGACCGGTTCCGATACTTCGTCCAATGCACTGTTCAGTTCACTGCAAGCAACCACCGCGCACCAGATCGGCGTCAACGACACCTTGCTGGTGGCGGCGAATACCAGCGGCGGCGTGACCGGCAAGATGATTTCGCCGCAATCGATCGCCGTGGCCTGTGCCGCGACCGGGTTGGTGGGCAAGGAATCGGATCTGTTCCGCTTCACCCTCAAGCACAGCCTATTCTTTGCAACGATCGTCGGCCTGATCACGTTGGCTCAGGCCTACTGGTTCACCGGCATGCTGGTGCACTAAGAACTACACGCGACACGGAAAAAACCGACGCCAGGTTACGCCCCCGGCGTCAGCTATTCACAACCGGGTCTGCAAGGCTGCTGAAAGCTTCCCTCACTATATTCAGCAGCCTCAGCGGACGGATAACCGGGACCACCCGGAGACACGCCTGATGAGCGAGCTTTTTTACAACGCTGTGCCGAATGCGACCCGCGTCGCCCCGCCACTGCCCGAGCCTCGGCAATACCCCAGCGAAAAACCGTCACGGGTCTACCTGTTCGGGACTTGCGTGGTGGATCTGTTCTACCCGGAAGCCGGGATGGACGCGATCCACCTGCTGGAACGCGAAGGCATTCGTGTCGACTACCCGCAAGGGCAAAGCTGCTGCGGGCAACCGGCCTACACCTCGGGTTACACCGAACAGGCCCGGACCGTGGCGCGCTCGCAACTGGCGCTGTTTGCCGGGGATTATCCGGTGGTGGTGCCATCGGGGTCTTGCGCGGGCATGTTGCGCGAACACTACGCCGACTTGTTCAAGGACGAGCCGCAAACGCTGAAGCAGGTCCAGGCCCTGGCCGCCCGGACTTATGAACTGACCGAATTTCTGCTCTTTGTCTGCAAGGTGCAGCTCAAGGACAGCGGCGAACCGGTCAAAGTGGCGTTGCACACGTCGTGCTCGGCACGCCGTGAAATGAACACCCACCTACACGGCCGTGAGTTGTTGGCGCAGCTAAGCAACGTGGAGCGAGTCGACCACAGTCACGAAAGTGAATGCTGTGGCTTTGGTGGGACTTTCAGCGTCCGTATGCCAGATATTTCCGGCGCGATGGTGGCTGACAAGACCCGGTCGTTGAAGGAATCCGGTGCGCAAAAGGTACTCAGTGCCGACTGCGGTTGCCTGATGAACATCAATGGCTCGCTGGAGAAACAGCAGGAAGCGTTGCGCGGTCAGCATCTGGCCAGTTTCCTGTGGCAGCGTACCGGAGGTTCCCAATGAGCACTTCCACGATTATTCCTACGGTTGCCGTAGAAGAAGATTTTCGTGCCCGGGCTCACAAGGCTTTGGCTGACACGCAACTGCGAAACAACTTTCGCAGCGCGATGGATTCACTGATGAGCAAACGGGCAGCGTCCTTCAGCGATGCCTTTGAGCGAGAACATTTGCGAGCGCTGGGCAATGCTGTCCGCGCCCGTGCTTTATCCAAGTTGCCCGATTTGCTCGAGCAGCTTGAACAGAACCTGACCCGCAACGGTGTGACAGTGCACTGGGCGGAAACGGTGGACGAGGCCAATGGCATCGTCTTATCGATCATCCGCGCTCACGAGGCGCGGCAAGTGATCAAGGGCAAATCGATGGTCAGCGAAGAGATGGAAATGAATCACTTCCTCGCTGAACAGGGCATTGAATGCCTGGAATCGGACATGGGCGAGTACATCGTCCAGCTCGACCACGAGAAGCCTTCACACATTATTATGCCGGCGATCCACAAGAATGCCGGTCAGGTCGCGTCCTTGTTCCACGACAAACTTGGCGTGGAATACACCAAGGACGTTGACCAACTCATTCAGATCGGTCGCAAGGTCTTGCGGCAGAAATTCTTCGAAGCAGACATCGGCGTCTCCGGCGTCAACTTCGCCGTGGCCGAAACCGGCACCCTGTTGCTGGTGGAAAACGAAGGCAACGGGCGCATGACCACCACCGTGCCGCCCGTACACATTGCCGTCACCGGCATCGAGAAAGTCGTCGAAAACCTGCGGGACGTTGTACCTCTGTTGTCACTGTTAACCCGCTCCGCTCTCGGCCAGCCGATCACCACCTACGTCAACATGATCTCCGGGCCGCGCAAGGAACATGAACTCGACGGCCCGCAGGAAGTGCACCTGGTATTGCTCGACAACGGTCGCAGCCAGGCGTTTGCCGACAGCGAATTGCGCCAGACCCTGAACTGCATCCGCTGCGGCGCCTGTATGAATCATTGCCCGGTCTATACCCGAATCGGCGGCCATGCCTATGGGGAGGTTTACCCTGGACCTATCGGAAAAATCATCACCCCGCACATGGTCGGCCTGGCGAAAGTCCCCGACCACCCGAGTGCCTCGTCGTTATGCGGCGCTTGCGGTGAAGTCTGCCCGGTAAAAATTCCGATCCCCGCATTGCTGCGTCGCCTACGGGAAGAGAACGTCAAGGCTCCGGACAGCCCCAATCAAGTCATGCGTGGCCAGGGCAGCAAGTACTCGCGCAAGGAACGGTTGATCTGGAACGCCTGGGCGAAGCTCAACAGCTCACCAACGCTCTATCGCTTGTTCGGTTTCTTCGCCACTCGCCTGCGCGCGCTGACGCCGAGCAACGTCGGCCCGTGGACCCAGAACCACAGCGCACCGAAACCCGCGGCCCGCTCACTGCATGACATGGCCCGCGAGCATCTGGCCAAACAGGGAGACCGCTGATGAGCGCCAAGCAAAATATCCTCGCCAAATTGCGCAACAGTCTGACAGGCACCACGCCGGTGCCTGACAACTTCGATGTCGAACTGGTGACCGAGCCCTACACCTACACGCCAGAACAACGCATCCCGCAACTGCGCAAACTGATGGAAGCGGTGCACACCGAAATTCATCTGACGTCCAGAGATGGCTGGCCCGAATTGCTGGCGCAACTGCTGCAGGACCGCCAGTTGCCCAGCCTGTTGATTGCGCCGACGACACCTCACGGTCAACGCATCACTCAGCATTGGGCGAAAAATCCTGGCCTGCCCGCGCTCAAAGCCTACGACCGTCCGGTCGAGGAGTGGAAAGCCGAGTTGTTCAACGACACCCCGGCCAGCCTGACCACCACCCTCGGCGCAATCGCCGCGACAGGTAGTCTGATTCTCTGGCCGACACGGGAAGAACCGCGTCTGATGAGCCTGGTGCCACCGGTGCATTTCGCCCTGCTCAAGGCCAGTGAAATCCGCGACAACTTCTATCAGGTGCAGCAGGAGTTCGAATGGGCCCAAGGCATGCCGACCAACGCCTTGCTGGTGTCCGGCCCATCGAAGACTGCCGACATCGAGCAAGTATTGGCTTACGGTGCCCACGGCCCGAAAGACCTGGTCGTTCTGATCCTGGAGGACCAATGAGTCTACCGGCAGCTTTCCTGCGAGATGCGCAGCAACTGATTCCTCAGGCACGACGTTTCGACGATCCGCTTTCGACCTTGGCCTTCGGCACCGACGCCAGTTTCTACCGGCTGATTCCGAAACTGGTGATCCGCGTCGAGTCCGAAGATGAAGTGGTGGCGCTGCTCAAACTGGCGCAACGGGATAAAGTCCCGGTAACTTTCCGCGCCGCCGGCACCAGCCTGTCTGGCCAGGCCATCAGCGATTCGGTGCTGATCGTGCTGGGAGATAACTGGAACGGTCGCGAGATTCGTGGGCAAGGAACACAGATCCGCCTGCAACCGGGCGTGATTGGCGCCCAGGCCAACGCATGGCTGGCACCGTTCGGACGTAAGATCGGCCCGGATCCGGCATCGATCAACGCCTGCAAAATCGGCGGCATCGTCGCCAACAACGCCAGTGGCATGTGCTGCGGCACGGCGCAGAACACCTATCACACATTGGCCGGGATTCGCCTGGTGCTGGCTGACGGCAGCCGTCTCGATACCGAAGATGCCGCCAGTGTGGCGGCCTTCCGAGAGAGCCACGCCGAGTTGCTCGAACAACTGGCGACTTTGGGTCGCGAGACCCGCGCAAATGCTGAACTGGCTGCGAAAATCCGCCACAAATACCGTCTGAAAAATACTACCGGGCTGTCACTCAATGCGCTGGTGGATTTCGACGAGCCTGTGGATATCTTGAGCCACTTGCTGGTGGGCTCCGAAGGCACGCTCGGATTCATCAGCGCAGTGACCTACGACACGGTGATCGACCACCCGAACAAGGCGTCGGCGCTGATCGTGTTCCCGGATGTAGAAACCTGCTGCAACGCGGTAACCGTGCTGAAAAGCCAACCGGTGTCGGCGGTGGAATTGCTGGATCGCCGCAGCCTGCGTTCGGTGCAAGACAAACCCGGCATGCCGGCTTTCGTACAGCAACTGTCGACCAATGCCTGCGCCCTGCTGATCGAATCCCGTGCCGCTTCGTCCTCTTTGCTTCAGGAACAGCTGACGCAAATCATGGCGTCGCTGACCGGCTTCCCGGTGGAGAAGCAAGTCGACTTCACCGAAGACCCGGTGGAAAACGCCCGGCTCTGGGCGATCCGCAAGGACACCTTCCCTGCCGTCGGCGCGGTGCGCAAAACCGGCACCACGGTGATCATCGAAGACGTCACCTTCCCGGTGGAACAACTGGCCATCGGCGTCAACCGCCTGATCGAGCTGTTCGACAAACATCACTACGACGAAGCGATCCTTTTCGGACACGCCCTGGAAGGCAATCTGCACTTCGTCTTCACCCAAGGCTTCAACAGTGCGGAAGAAGTCGCACGCTACCAGGCGTTCATGGACGACGTGGCGCAATTGGTGGCCGTTGAATTCGGTGGTTCGCTGAAGGCTGAACACGGCACCGGTCGTAACATGGCGCCCTTCGTCGAACTGGAATGGGGCAGCGATGCTTATCAGTTGATGTGGCAGCTCAAACGCCTGCTCGACCCTAACGGCATTCTCAACCCGGACGTGGTGCTCAGCGACGATCCACAGATCCACCTCAAGCACCTGAAACCGTTGCCGGCCGCCGATGAGATTGTGGATAAGTGCATCGAGTGCGGCTTCTGCGAACCGGTCTGCCCGTCGAAAGGCCTGACGTTGAGCCCACGCCAGCGCATCGTGATCTGGCGAGATATCCAGGCCAAGAAGCGCGCAGGCGTCGACACCACCGAACTCGAAGCCGCTTACGAATACCAAGGCATCGACACCTGCGCCGCCACTGGCCTGTGTGCGCAACGTTGCCCTGTAGGAATCAACACCGGTGAGCTGGTGAAAAAGCTCCGTGGCCGTAAGGCAACCCATACGAAAACCGCTAACTGGATTGAAGGAAATTTCGCCACCGCGTTGCAAGGCGCGCGCTTCACCCTGCACGTCGCCAACGGTGCGCGGATGCTGCTGGGGGCGCCACGCCTGGCGAAGCTTTCGGCATCGCTGACGCGGTTGTCAAAGGGTCAGGTTCCGCAATGGACCAACGCCATGCCGCAGCCGGAAAAGGCCATTCGCTTCAGCCCGACGGTGTCGGACGAGCGGCCTCGAGTGGTGTACCTGGCAGCCTGCGTGTCGCGGGTCATGGGCCCTGCGGCGGGTGATAAAGAGCAAATGTCGTTGTACGAAAAGACCCGTGGCTTGTTGGAAAAGGCCGGTTACCAGGTAGTTTTTCCGGACAATCAGGACAACCTCTGCTGCGGCCAGCCATTCGCCTCCAAGGGCTACGCCGAACAGGCCGAACACAAACGCCAGGAACTGATCGGCGCACTGCTGCACGCCAGTCGTGGCGGGCTCGATCCAATCTACTGCGACACCAGCCCCTGCACCTTGCGGCTGGTTCAGGACCTGGGCGACGTGCGACTGGACTTGTACGACCCCGTGCGCTTCATCCGCACTCACTTGATGGATCGTCTCGATTTCACCCCCCAGGAAGCGCCGATCGCGGTGCATGTCACGTGCAGCACTCAGCATCTCGGCGAGAGCCAGGCGTTGATCGATCTTGCGCGCAAGTGCAGTAAAAACGTGGTCATCCCGGAAGGCATTCACTGCTGCGGTTTTGCCGGCGACAAGGGCTTCACCACCCCGGAACTGAATGCCCATTCGTTACGCACGCTCAAGGACGCGGTACAGCAATGCAGCGAAGGGATTTCCACCAGCCGCACCTGTGAGATTGGTCTGACGCAACACGGCGGAATTGATTATCACGGGCTGGTTTATCTGGTGGATCGGGTCACCCAGGCCAGAGTGGTCTGACACCGAGGCACCAAAAGAAGGGGGCAATAACGCCTAATGCACAATCCCTGTGGGAGCGGGCTTGCTCGCGAAGACGGCGACACATTCAACATTGATGTCGCCTGGCACACCGCTTTCGCGGGCAAGCCCGCTCCCACAGGTTCCGCGTCTTAACTGACTGGTATCAGGCGTTTTTTGTCCCTTTTTCGTACCCGTCCCCCGGAAAAATCTTTCACCCATCGCAAGCGAAAATAGAACCCTTGCACGCCATCACAGTCCATTTGTTAAGCCCCAATCAGCGTGGCCCATCCCCACCCCCGTTCCAGGAGATACCCATGAAGCGTTCCGCCCTGGCTGGACTGCTCATCACTGCAACAATGCTGGCCTCCTCCGCATACGCCTCAAACGATAGCGATCAATGCGTAATGAAGCTCCAGGAAGTCAACAGCAAGCTGTCCAGCACTACCACGCTGGACGCTGCCACCAAAGGTGTCGTGATCACCAAAGCCGAACAAGCCAAGGCCGCCCACGCCGCCAACAATGACAAAGAGTGTGTTTCCCTGACGCAGCAGGCGCTTCAGGACATTCAAAGCCACGCGCACGGTCAGTAGGGCCTGACCAGAGCCAATCCAGCGTTGGCCCTGACACGCAAGCACGGACAGAAGGTCGACTCGCCGCGCGCATTGGCGTACACTGCGCTTGCCTGCTGGTTACACACAGCAGGTTCGGGGCCGTTTAGGATTCGACGCCGGTTGCGAAACTTTAGGTGCATGCCGAGTTGGTAACAGAACTCGTAAATCCACTGTTGCAACTTTCTATAGTTGCCAATGACGAAACCTACGGGGAATACGCTCTCGCTGCGTAAGCAGCCTTAGCCCTTCCCTCCTGGTACCTTCGGGTCCAGCAATCATCAGGGGATGTCTGTAAACCCAAAGTGATTGTCATATAGAACAGAATCGCCGTGCAGTACGTTGTGGACGAAGCGGCTAAAACTTACACAACTCGCCCAAAGCACCCTGCCCGTCGGGTCGCTGAGGGTTAACTTAATAGACACGGCTACGCATGTAGTACCGACAGCGGAGTACTGGCGGACGGGGGTTCAAATCCCCCCGGCTCCACCACTTGATCATCTAAAGACGTCCACGGACGTCTTTTTTTGTGCCTGAAATCCAGCAAGATCAAGGATTTAGGCGCTACTGGGCTCCGCTGAGGTTTTCAGAGTTCCAGCCGTTTGGGTATTCCAAATGGTATTCCAGGCCATCCAGTGCTATTTTTTGGAATACCAAAACGGTGTCAGAGGAAGCTCTCATGCCTGCTCTAGCCCTCCGCCTTTCCGACCGCCAGCTCAAGGCAGTCAAGGCAAAAGACAAGGATTACGTCCTCAGCGATGGTGACGGCCTTCAGCTCCGAGTCAGGAGCAACGGCTCGATGCTGTGGAACTTCAACTACCGCGAGCCGGTAACTAAAAACCGTATCAATATGGGGCTGGGCACGTACCCAGAGCTCTCACTAGCCAGCGCCAGGAAAAAAGTGGTGGAAGCGCGCGAGCTGCTTGCACAAGGCATTGATCCCAAGGTGCACCGCAATGCACAGGACGAAGCCAAACGAGCGGAGACGGAACACACGTTCGAGAACGTGGCCACCGCCTGGTTCGAGCTGAAGAAGGACTCCGTCACGCCGGCGTACGCCGAAGACATTTGGCGATCGCTCACGCTGCATGTGTTTCCAGACCTGAAAACAACGCCGCTCTCGAAAATTACCGCACCGATGGTCATCGAACTGCTTCGCCCAATCGAAGCCAAGGGCAGCCTCGAGACAGTGAAGCGACTGAGCCAACGGCTCAACGAGATCATGACCTACGGGGTGAACTCCGGGTTGATTTTCGCTAATCCCCTCAGTGGCATTCGGGCGGTATTCAAGAAACCCAAGAAACAGAACATGGCCGCGCTACGACCCGATGAGCTTTCTGAGCTCATGATCGAAATCGCGAACGCCAGCATCAAGCGGATCACCCGCTGCCTGATCGAATGGCAACTGCACACCATGACCCGTCCTGCCGAAGCGGCTACCGCCCGATGGGTAGACATCGACTTTGACAAACGCATCTGGACCATCCCACCAGAGCGCATGAAGAAGCGTCGTCCGCACACCATCCCGCTGACCGAACAAGTACTCGCGTTACTGGAGACGCTCAAGCCCCACAGCGGCCACAGGGAATACGTGTTCCCGGCAGATAGAAATCCGCGCACCCACGCCAACAGCCAGACCGCCAACATGGCGTTGAAACGCATGGGCTTCCAGGACCGCTTGGTCAGCCACGGCATGCGCTCCATGGCCAGCACCATCCTGAACGAGCATGGGTGGGATCCGGAGCTGATCGAAGTCGCGCTGGCGCATGTCGACAAGGACGAAGTCCGAAGCGCTTACAACCGAGCGGACTACATCGAACGCCGGAGACCGATGATGGCTTGGTGGAGTGAGCACATTCAGAAAGCGGCCACCGGCAACCTGTCGGCATCTGCGATCAATCAAACCAGGGACCACAACGTCGTGCCAATACGGTGAGCGCTCACCGGACGCCGCCAGGAACCGAGAATGACTCCCCAGATGGAGTGTTGGTTGATTTGGCGACAGCGGCGACAGCGGCGACAGCGGCGACAACCCGCGTAATACCTGGCCTGCAGCATGGCGACTAAAGTGGCGACTGTCACCACTGCAAGCCTTGTTCTTGGAGCCTTTTGACTAAGTCCATGCGAGCGGGAAGGCTCCGCATTCCCACTCGCATGGGCTCTGCGTTATGGCATCTCACTTGACCACCTAATTGCATTGCCACTGACCAGTCATTCGCATTCGCGCTGACCAGCCGTTTGCAGTTGATGGATGTCAGCGGATGCCACTCAGCCGCGAGAGCGTCAGCCAAGCACTGAAGGACTGCAACCGGCCGATTGTGTTGAAAAAGTCGACCCGGCCTGGTGACCCATGCATTGAGCGGTGAAAGCGCCTTTTTTGCACGCCGCTACGTCAAATCTGAGTCCTGAACCTTCTGCGCTAAACACAGATTTCAATCTCAGACGCGCACTTTTCTGCCGTGGAAACCGAAGCCGACTTTTTCAACACAATCGGCCAAAAAGAGACCGTGACTCTGCCGGGTCAACGCTCTATTCACGGGAAGATGTCGGCTGGTCACGGCCTTGCTAGGAGGGGTGGCGTCCGGTCAACTATGCAGGGCCACCGATCGAAGCGACACAGCAAGGTCATATTCCATCAGGCGTACGTTTGGTACCTGTGATGCCGCGTACCGTAGTTTTTGGCCGATGTCAGAAGCGACGATGACGCCATACACGCTCCTCTCGCCCGCGAGGTGCTCTTTCACCCAGCCCATGTAACGAAGGATTTGTCCCATTGCCGCGTCCGGCCCACGGCCTACTTTCAGTTCGAGGACGTAGAAGTCGCCGTTTCCCGTCGCCAGGATGTCGATCGGGCCGACGTCAGTTTGGAACTCCACGCCGTCGCGATCGTCCGTGCGGTATAGCGTGAGTGGCGCATCGTGGCCAGGTAACCTTGGAAGTTTTTTAGCGAGGTAATCGCGCAGGTGTGCCTCCAGAGCGAACATGCTGTACGCCTCATCGGATGCCTCAACAGCTTCGACGATCGGCAGCGGATTCTCACCCACCCCGTCAGCGAGGCGGACGATCAGTGCGCCATCGCCAGATTGTGCGATCTCCCACACGCCGTGCTTCTCTGGTTGGTACCAAACGACCTGGCCGCGCCCAGTGCTATACAGGTAATCGTAGGCCGTGTCGGTGAGCCGTGGTTTCTTGTTCTCGTTGTAGTGAATACGTGATGGGTGATTCACCGCCCCCGAGATGATGCTGCATGTCATCGAACTGTCGTTGACGTCATGACCATACATCGACCTTACCTTTGCTTTAATCGCAGGGTATGTGCATTCCCCGTTCATCTGCTGCGCCGCTTCCCGAACCATCTGCCATACCGGCGGGCGGTTGCCATTGCTCACTGTTGTACTCCTCGTTTGTGTTCTGTTTTCGAGTAATGAACCACGCCGTGAGCGTATAGGGTTCACTTAATCGTGGTAGCAATTCGTTAGCCCTTACGGCGAGCTTTGGATAGTAAGCCGCCTTTCAAGAGAGGGCGTAATCGGTCAGTTTCGGCCTTTCATGAGCGTCGATTAAATCTGGTACGGTTCAGCCCATGCCGTTGTGTGCGACCTACTTCCCGGCAGCTTTGATATTGGTGGGTGTGTACTACGCGAAGCCGAACGTATCCCTATGGGCAGCAAGGTAGGGCAAATGCTTTGGATTGAGCTTGCGTAGCTTCATGGATTTCGACAGACCAAACTCTGGAGGCAGCTTTTCGGCAATGCTGGACAGCAGAATAGAGCCATCATCTTTGAATGAGATCAGACCTTGGTCAAACAGGCGATCGTAGTGTGGCGCCAGTAGCAAGCCGTTAAATGGATCGAGCTTGGAATCTGCTTCTGACTGGCTCCAGGGAACAATGTGCGATGCGACCAGCAGCTTGGGCTCCTTTACTCCGGAGAGTGCGCAAGCATCACCCCAAAACCCCATCAATTGCTTCCTGAACTTCTGCTGGCCGACGCGGGCCATGATTGTCGTTGCCCGAGCGGTAATCAGGTTAGCCAAATCTTTTGTACTCCCGACCTGGCCATCTTCATGTTCAACGGCATCGAGCACGGTAACGATGAAGCTGGATTCGGAATTTTCCAGCACGATGGGGCTGATCATATCAACGAGCGCTTTCGGGAACTTGATCTCGCGTCCGCTAGTGATCTGAAAGTAATCGACGATATCCAGTTCGAATCGTGGCTCGAATGAGATTTGTAGGAGGCGGCGTGTGCCGTCTACGAAATTGCAGTTTTCACGAACCTCGGTGTGGGAGCCCCAAAGAATGTGTTCCTTTTTACGGTCGCGGAATGGCTGTTGCCAGGATGTATCCGATAGTTTGATGAGCTTGGCCATGCCAATCCCTTTTCGAATGAGAACACCAATGGGCTGTTAAGACAGTACTTCCCGAAAGGGACTGACCTTGCTGATCACTCGCAAGCCACGCTCAATGAGGTGGCAAGGCAGCTAAATAGCCGCCCTCGGAAAACACTAAACTACGAAACGCCCGCTGAACGATTTAGCCAATCTGTTGCATCGACCGGTTGAATCCACAGCCAAAAGCAGCCAGTCAGCATCCACAAATGGGCCGATTCACGGTGTGTGGTGCTAGGTTAAGGGACAGATTTATTTACCCCAATTACCCCCAGCAAACTTAACCTGTGGCAGGGGAGCTGACGCCCTGGCCACAGGGAAATCCGGCTATCACTAAGGCGGGTCGTTATGCCGTCGCGACTTCTTTTGGTGTAAATGTATCGCGCGCTACGTTACCGATGGTGTTGGTCGTGTAGGCATCGAAACTTCCACCAATCAAGCCACCCAGCAGGGGCACGGCTTTACCGAGATTGATCACGCCTTTTTCACCAAATTTGGTGAACAACTTGAAGCCTACCTTTTTGTTTATCTCTATCAGCGTCTTACCGGAAATCGACTTCACTGCGTTCATCGCCAGCTTGTTGCCGACGGCAATGCCGATGTCTTTCAGCACTTCCTTGGCGGAGTTGGCTGTGAGGCAGGCGAAAACCAGGGTCTTTACCTTGTCATCCTTGACGTCGTAGCCACCCAAGTGGGCGATGGCGGCGATCATGCGAATTTGTACGAAAAGCACACTCGTGATGTTGGCGGGCAACGCGACGGGCAGTGTGATCAATCCACCGAGGCCGGTAATGAAGCCTGAGGTGGCCGATTTGGTGTTCTGCCAGCGAATCAGGGAATTAGCTTGATCGTAGGCAGGGCTTTCTTCCTTGGCGTAGCTGGCTGCGAGCTCCTCGGCGGAATCAAGACCGGAGAATCCATTCACAGATCTCTCGTAGGCCCAGTCGAGGACTTGCATTATCTTTTCTTGACTTATCAGTTCCATCTTCAGTCTCGGTGCATGATTGATGGCTTTATGATGCCATACATGTTCCTTTATCCGCATTACCTTGCTTTGAACAATTTTCCTTCGCCACATCCATCCGCCTGCGCCGACGGCAGCACCCCATTTACTAAATAATTGCCCACATCCGCGACTGCATACCTGCGGATTGTGGTTCGCCAACGTGCGGGGATTCTTGAGGTTCTGACCCCAGTTAGCCGTCTCCACCTGATCAGTAGACTGACCGCTATTGGCCGATTCTGTTGAAAAAGTCGACCCGGCCAAATGGGCAATGCATTGAGCGGTGAAAACGTCATTTTTGTACGCTGCTATGCAAAATCCGAGTCCTGATCCTTCTACGAGTAGTGCGGATTTCAATCTCAGACGCGTTCTTTTCTGACCCGAAAACGGAAGCCGACTTTTTCAACACAATCGGCCGTTCTCCGCCGGTCGTCACTACGGCGTTTGCTGGTCACGTCGAATGCAAACGGTTGATCAGCACGAATGCAATTGACTGGTCAGTGACGATGCAAATGGGTGGTCAAGTCCATGCAATTACGCAGGCTCACATTAAAAACCGACAAACGACCACCCGGCCATGGAAAGCCACCGGCCTCCAAGGTCTTCCAGTGCTATCGATTGGCGCAACAGCCGCCCCCAAAATACGGTTGACCTCGAGCAGAACGAGCGCTAAACCAGAACTGTACCAGCGCTGTCCTCGACAGCACCCAGGTAGCCAGAACCTTTGAGGCTACGCCACATCGTGGTGGTTTTCCCCAAGTGCGATTAGCGTCCGGCGGCTCGCACGGTCACAGCGATGTGATGGATGCCACTTCTTCCAGAATGCCCACTGCGGCAACTCATGCCTCCTCCTGGCTGCTCTCCAACAACTTATCCGCTTGGCTATTTCTTGCGCCAACCTTTTGCCCGTCTCTTTGCCCCCTAAAGAGACGGGCGCATATCACACTGCTGCAGCCCTGCTCGCACGGGCCATTACGGCTTTCCTCCTCGTGACAATCGGCGTGACAAACACCGAATGCTCACTCGCCACAGCGATGCCGATGACGGTGCCGCAGCCCATGAAATGGACTGCCCCTGACTGACAGTCAGGCATGCCCCGATCATCACCTCGCTGCCTTCACCTGACTCAGGATCTCGCGGCACCGGTCTCGTCAGCCAGTGCAGCCTCCACCCGCCCACCGCTATCGGTGTTCAGGAGGCCAGATCATGAGATGCCCAAGCTCCCGGTCGTAAGGAGCCGCCAGTCCCGCGTTAGTGGACAACCCTCACAGGTCGCAGGGGCCTTGATCCCTGATAACACTCAACAACCGTGGCGGGATGAGTGAGGACGAAGTCGATAATCTCAGGAGAAGTGCGATGCAACTGTGCGAAACGTTCGAGCCACCACAACCATTGCTGGAATACCAGCAGGCGCCACTGCCCTACCCGGTCGAAGCACTCGGGGATCTGTTGGGCCCTGCGGTCGAACGACTGGCCGAGGTGATCGGCGTGCCCTGCGCCATGGCTGCACAATCGGTGCTGGCCAGCGCTGCCCTGGTGAGCCAGGGCCATGCCAATGTCGAACTCGATGGCCGAACCTATCCATTGTCCCTGTACCTACTGACGGTGGCGTCCTCGGGTGATCGCAAAAGCGCGGTGGATCATCTGGCACTGAAGGCGTCGCGCGACTGGGAACGACAGCAGTGGACTCTGTATGCGGAAAAGCTCAAAGCCTATCGCGCCGCTACCAGCATCATGGCCAAACCCAAAACCTCAACGGAGCGTGCAGAGGCGAAAGGCGGTGAGCTGTCCGAGCCCGTACCGCCGAGACTGATCATTGCCGAGCCCACCATTGAGGCCCTGGTCAAAAGTCTGTGCAATGGCTTGCCCAGCATGGGCTTGTTCAATGATGAAGGTGGCCAGTTCTTGGGCAGCAGCACCATGAGCAAAGAGAATCTGCTCAAGGCGATCACCACCTTGTCGACACTGTGGGATGGCAGCCCCATCGATCGGGCGCGCTCCATGGCCGGAGAAAGCCTGCGCGCCTATGACCGCCGTCTCAGCCTGCATCTGATGCTGCAGCCCTACCTGGCCAACCAACTGTTCAAAGACCCGGTGATCAATGGCCAAGGCATCCTCGGCCGTTGCCTGATCAGTTGGCCCGAGCGCCTGGCCGGCCAGCGGCTCTACAAGGCGATCGACCTGAGCCAGGATGCCAAAGTCCAGCGCTACCAACAGCGGATCACGGCCCTGCTGCAAAAGCCCTGGTCGCTTCACAAGGATAATTCACTCAATCCCGCCACGCTGGAGCTGACTGCCCGTGCTCGCCGGGCTTGGATTGATATCCACGACACCATCGAGTGCCAGTCTGGCGAGTTCGGCGAGCTGGCCGGCGTCCAGCCTGTCGCGGGCAAGGCCGCGGCGAATGTACTGCGCATCGCGGGCGTGCTGGCCATGGTTGAAGAGGCCAGTGTGTTGGACGAAGGACACATCCAGCGCGCCTCCACGTTGATGGATTACTACCTGGCCGAGATCCAGCGCCTGACCGAACAGGAGCCGGTCAATAGCCGATGCGAGGAAGCGGACCGGCTGCTGCGCTGGCTGGTGCAGAAAGGCTGGACTCACTTCACCATTCGCGACGTCAATCGCAACGGCCCTCGTTTTGCCCGCAAGAGCGCTGACCATACTGCTTCTTTATTGGTCGAGCTGATCACGCATCGCTGGCTGAACAGCCGCGATGGAAGAACCTTCGAGGTCCGCCATGTTCCGCCTCAATGACGCGGTGCGCCGCTACCAGGCGCAACATCAAACGCAGTCAGAATCGCGGCGTGTCGCCGCTTCTGTCGCCAGCCTGTCGCCACGCGCTAGGCCAGACACGACGCGGGTTGTCCCCACTGTCGCCGCTGTCGCCACACCACCCCTTACCCCTGCCAACATCGCCCTGCTGATCGAACAACTGCGTGAAGAAGGGGCACTGCTGCAACACCACGAGAACGCCCTCCTGATCCGCCCGACACACTGGCAGCAGGTGGACACGCTCAGCCCTCACTGGAAAGCCTTGCTGCTCTTTCTGCAAACAAACGAAAACGGTGAAGACAATGGCTCTGGTCGGTCGACGTGAGGGTCGCAACTTTGGCTATGGCCGCCAGCTGAGCTACGCCGGCCCGCAAGCGCTCAAGGATCTGTTTGCCGGTGGCCACTTCGCCACGGTCAAAGCGCATAGTGATCGCTGGCAAGCGTTCGTGCGTTGGTGTCGGTCCGAGGACGGCCCCGGTTACAACGATGCGCGCCAGATCGATCGACAGACGCTGCAAGACTACGTCGCATATCTGCGCCAGCAGATCCAGCAAGGTGAACTCTGCATCGCCACCGCGCAGAACCGCCTGAGCAGCGTCAACCGTACCCTCGCCGCGCTGCGCGGTGATCAGGACGTGAGGATCACCAGCCCGAGTCAGGCGTTAGGACAGAAGCGCTCGAGCGTACGCACCCGCGCGCCAGATGGCCAAGACCGCCAACAGGTGCAGCGAGTGCTTGAGGTACTTGGCGAACAGCACCACGAGAGGGTGGCCGCGATTGTCCGTCTGGCCCGAGCAACCGGCATGCGCCTGCGCGAGGCGATCCTGGCTGATCTGCCACGCTTGCACCGCGAAGCCGAACACTTAGGCCACATCAACATCCAGGACGGCACCAAAGGCGGCCGCTCAGGCGCTTCCGCGCCGCGATGGGTTGTGGCTAATGACGAGGTGAAGGCGGCGCTGCAGGTGGCTCGTCATGCGTCGCCGCCCCATAGCCGCAACTTGCTGGCCCGAGACGAAAGCTATGCCGAGTTCCTGCAACAGACCGTGCTCCCTGCTCGCGAAACGCTGCATGAACACGGGCTGAAGGGTTTTCATGAACTGCGCGCGGCCTACGCCTGCGAGCGTTACGAGCAGCTCACTGGTCACGCCACACCGGTCAATGGTGGTCACTGCTATCGCGTTGACTGCAACCTTGATCGACAGGCGCGGCTACAGATCAGCGCTGAACTCGGGCATAACCGGATCGATGTGGTTTCGGCCTACATTGGAGGTCGAACGTGACCAAGATCTTTGATATGGAGCTGTTCCTGAGCGGCGTACTGACCGGCTCGAAGGCCACTCAGCAACGCCACCTACGCCAAGCCCGAATCATGCAAGCGGCCATTCAACAGCGATGGCAACGCGATAATCCCTGGACCTGGCAGCTCAAACATGTGCGCTGGTTTCTAGCCCACCACCTCAAGGACCATTCCGACGCCACCCGGTATTACTATCAGCTCACCGCCGCATTGATCTGGAAGCGAGTAAGAAAAAATTGCAAGCGACTGGTCTGAAGAACCCTTTTGGGAACGCCAAAATATGTCAGCAAAGTACTTATCTAAAAACCTTTAAGACCCGGATCGTTCAGCAGCACCCACTCTCCCGACCGCCGCTGCACAGTCAAATATCCTGCTCCAGCAGTGCGCCATGTTTCAGTAGCCATGCCTTGGCCTTCTCCATTGTTGGCGCCTGAGCGTTTACGATGTTCCAAAAACGGGGCGTGTGGTTAGTTTCGATAAGGTGGGCCAGCTCGTGTACAACTATATAGTCGATCACGAACATAGGAGCTTTGATCAAGCGCCAGTTGAAGATCACGTTGTCGTTCGGTGTACATGAGCCCCAACGGTACTTGCCGTCCCCGATTTTGGCTTCCTTGTAGGTGACACCTAGATTGTTGGCATATATCTTCACGCGCGGCAGTATTTTTTCCTCGGCGCGCGCCACGAACCAGTTTCGGAATGCCGCAGATTTTCCCACCAGCGCTTCCGGCACCAAAAATCTCTGCTCGAAGCGAATGCCACCAGCGCCTGCCACCAGCTCAATTCGGTATTGCCGCCCCAGATAGGGCAGGGATTCTCCGGACACCAGCTCCTTACCCGGCGGATCTGGCGGCGGGCTGTATTTCTGCGCATGGCGGGTCTTTTCGTAAAGCCACAACTTGCGCGATTCCACGACCCGATGAATCTTTTCTAGCGTTGTACCTTCCGGCGCCTTTACCACGATAGAGCGGTCACGCTCGACCGAGATGGTTAGGCTCTTGCGCTTCGAGTAGACAACTTTATAGGCCAGTTCCATATCAACTCGCGTAGAGAATCCGGTCGTTGTTCTTCTCGGCAATTTCCATCACACGCGAGATGATCTGGTGACGAAGGGTGACTACCCCTGGCAAGGAAGCAAAAGACTCCGACAGCAGAATCTGCTGAATCTCCGCCTTCAGCTTGCTACGCGCCGGCACACTTTCCCAGAAGCTTGCCAGTTTCAAC
The DNA here is from genome assembly GCF_056279485.1 of Pseudomonas sp. TE12508. Taxonomy (NCBI): domain Bacteria; kingdom Pseudomonadati; phylum Pseudomonadota; class Gammaproteobacteria; order Pseudomonadales; family Pseudomonadaceae; genus Pseudomonas; species Pseudomonas sp. TE12508. Next base: position 274,647 of record NZ_JBWCCN010000005.1, read on the forward strand.
TCACGTTCAATCACTAAGTAGATCTGTTGGGTCAGATCAATTAGCACGGCGATACTCTCATCCGGTTTTCCTGCGTAGCCTGGGTGTTGGTCCATGGCATTACCCAGCTCGGCCTGAAGCATGCGAAAGAACGGCATCTGCTTTTTCTTGTGCAGGCCGTAGGTCGGCTCGTTGGCAGCTTCGATTATTCGTTTGCGCAGTTTCTCAAGCTCTTCGTAAATCTTCTGCCAATTGTTGGCGAATTCTTGCAGGATCTCCGCGAGCGCGGCGGAAAAAGAAGCCTGCAGCTCCGGGTCGTCGTCCAGCTCTATATCCAGATGGTGGCGGATGGCGTGCTCCACCTCGGCGGCCTTGGTTTTGGTGCGCTTACGTTTGCCAACCTGGCTCTCGAAGTCCTCGTCGAGGATCGAAATCGGCTTTACCTTCTGATCAATGCCTTTCGAGGCCAGATATTCATCTGTGATAGCCCGCAACTTGGGCGGAATGCCCTTCATACTCAGACGCTGGTCGTTCAGGTGGCGGCCGGCCAGCACATTGATCTCGGTAAGCGCGTTGTAAGCTCTCAGGTACCCCAGCGCCTCCTTGGCAGGGAAAACCAAGTCGAGACTGCGGGTCAGTTTCTTGTAGGCCAGCATGAATTCAAAGCGCACATCCTCGTCGTAGAACAGGTCAAAGAAGGCATCGTGGTCGTTGAAGTCGGTCAGACCGTACTTTTCCAGCAGATCCATGATGGCTTTGTAGTCGGCCTGCAAGGCGCGTAGTTCGTCCTCGGGGAAGCTCAGACAGTCGAGCACTTCCTTCTGCTCGCGTTCGTCATAGTTGTCGATGGCCTTCTTGAGGTGATGGCCGATGCCCACATAATCGACGATAAAGCCCTTCTCCTTGGCTGCTCCGCCTACCCGATTCACTCGGGCGATAGCCTGCAGCAGGTTATGGGCAACAATCACCTTGTCCAGATACATCACCTGCTCGATGGGCGCATCGAAGCCAGTCAGCAACATGTTATTGACGATCACGATACCGATATCACCAGTCACACCCTCATCGCTGCCGTCGAAGGGCAACTTGAAGCTCTTGATGGTGCGCTGGTGTCGGGAACTGTCGGTGTAGGCCTTGATGTGGGGCAGGTCGTTGTGGCTACCGGAGATCACCACGTCAGTCTTGAGCTTTTTCAACCGCTCTAGGTCGAGGTTAAGCGGATTGGCCTGCTCCAACTTCTCGATGGCCGCCGCCAAAGCCGCATCCAGCGCGTCCTTGTAGCGCACCGCAGCCTCACGCGAGGTGGCCACCACCTGGGCCTTGAATCCGTTGGGAAACACGTGTTCCAGATAGTGCTCCACCATATCCGTGGCCTTGGCCACGATGGTGGATTTGGCTTCCAGATAGGCGTCGCGGGAGCCGTAACCAAGGATCTCCAGCCGCTGCTCCAGGTTGTATTCACTGAACACGTCGGCGAATACGCTGTCCATGCTAGCCTGGTCCGCCAACTCAGCGTTGTGGGTGCGGCCTTCGTAGACGATCTCCAGCGTTACGCCGTCCTCAATGGCCTGGCGCATGGTGTACTTGTCGATATAGTCACCGAACACCGTTTCGGTCTTGTCGATGGGTGTGCCGGTGTAGCCAATGCGCGCTGAGTTGGGGATAGCCCTGTCCAGATTCGCGCCGAGTAAAGAGTATTGCGAGCGGTGCGCCTCATCGGTCATCACTAGGATGTTCGCGCTGCTGTTCAACTCCGGGAAGGTTTCCGACAAGTCCGCCTCGCGGAACTTGTGGATCATCGCCATCACCAGGTCGGAGGAGTCACTGCGCAACAGGTCCTTCAGTTTGGCGATGCTGTCCGCCACCTTTACGGTAAAGCCGATACTGCCGCCTGTATCTCCGAGCTGCTGCTCCAGTTGCGTGCGATCGGTAACGAACACTACCTTCCACTTTGAGAGCTGGGCGTGGCGGTACATCTCGCGCACCATAAACATCATGGTCAGCGACTTACCGGAGCCCTGGGTGTGCCAGACGATGCCGCTGCGAGCCCTCGGGGTCTTGCCACTCAACAGACGCTGCACCGCCAGCTTCACGGCGCGGAACTGCTGGTAACGCCCGACAACCTTGATTAGCTCGCCCTTGTCCGACTCCGAGAAAATGGTGAAGGTGCGGATGATGTCCAGTAAGTTCTGCCGGTCTAGCATCCCCACCACTAGGCGCTGCTGGTCGTTGGGGCTGCTACCGCCGTGGGCGAGGTCTTCCACCGTGCGCGGCCAGGGGTCGGACCAGCGGTAGAAGTGCTTTTCGATGTGGGTGGTGATGGTGCCGAACTTAGCCTGGTTGCGGCAGGTAGCCACCACAAACTGATTGAAGTAGAACAGTGGCGCGCTGCCCTCACCCTTTGCTCCGCGCTGTTCGCTATAACGCAGCATCTGGTCGATGGCTTCAGGAATCGGCTCCTTCACCTTTGGGGACTTGCACTCGATCACCACCACCGGCAAACCGTTCAGGAACAGCACTATGTCCGGCACAATATGGTGCTCGGTACCGAGGATGCGCACCTTAAACTGGCAGATGGCAATAAAGCGGTTGTTGGACAGGGTCGCAAAGTCGATGTAGCGCACAGTCGGTCTTTTTTCGCCAGTCTGGCGGTTCTCCGCCACGCTTGTGTTTTCCAGCAGCAGGCTGAGCACATGGCGATTGTTTTCCAGCAGGTTGTTGCCGGGGAAGCCAGCAGTGAGGCGCCTGGCAACTTCCTCCACCTGGTCGTCCTCCAGCCAGGGATTGATCACCTTCAACTGCTCGCGCAGCACCGGCCCCAACACCACCTCGTTGAAGCTCTCGCGAAAGCTCTGGCCTGGCTCCTGCTTCATCTCCAGATCCATGACCTGCCAGCCCAGTTCCTGCAACTGATCGAGCAGCGGCTTCTCGACGTGGTTGCGTTCGTCGATGCGGATGTGGGCGGGCGTATTGTCCTGATAGGCCATGCGACTGTCCTTGTTATTGTGTAGCGGCTTGTGTGAGAAGCGAGGTAACGCGTCGTTCGCCGGTGAGTAGGTCGTGCATTAGCCCAACTTTGAGAGAGCAAAGCTTTTCGGAGAGCAGTTCCTTTTCGACAAGATCAGCCGAAATTGATCGAAGTACACATTCGATCTGCTCAAGCTCATTCCGCGGTGGCACGGGTAATTTTGTGGTACGCAAAGTCTCTGCACGTATCGATGCCATTATTCCCCCCTGCTCATCTTTCGCGAAATGCTCAAGAACCCAAGGAGAATAATTTATCTGGAAGCAAGCAACGTAGGGGGAATACTTAGCTTGATCTATTGATATAGTCCATACATGTTTCGATGACAGAGCCTCCCCGATATCGTCGGGAACCACGCAACAGCGTCCAACCGTTCCCATAATCGTTATCATTAAATCACGAGGCCGAACAAGGTATCTTCTTAATTGCTCTGCCTTCTTGGGTGGAACGAATCTCTTGTAATCGGAAACAAACTCTTCAGGAAGGACATTATCGATACCGAGCAACGGAATCCCGGCCTCTGCCAGTTCCTCCTTCAATAGCGCGCTTCCAAATGGGCCACTACGCATCGCTGGGTCTACATCGGCGAGCAGCGACTTTAACTCCTTAACATCCCATTCCACCGGAATCCTCCCCAGCGGGGAATCCTTGAAGACGTGGGTGGCTTCAGAGCGGAGGTTGCCGTGCTTGTCGATCCCCTTGGTGAGCAAGTCCTGCATCAACCCAGTCCTGATAAGCTGCTGCTTGGCGATCAACGCCTCGGTTTGCTTGATGGCACGGTCAAGATTATTAAGAATATTTGCGACAAGTTTCTGCTCATCCGGCGGTAGTTTCAGTATTTCAAGCTTACCCAGCACCTCTTTGTCCACGTGCGGGATGCCGGAACCGGAAGTCTGACCTTTGAGATACGACTCCCACCGCTTAACTGCATAAAAAAAGTATTCTGGCTCGAACTCATCGCTGTGTTTGATTAGCGTCATGGTCGAAGAAAGCAGACCACCACGCGCTCGGAAAACCTCGCCAGCGTTTGAGCCGTCCCACAATAGAATGGTTTCGTCGTCGTTTACCCGTACTCCATTTGCTGCCGACTTAGCCGACTCAGCAACTCCTTTACCGCGCAAAAATTCTGGGCTGAGGTACAGTTCTGCGCCTTTTCCAAAGTACGGCATCTCCGAAGGAGGCTTGCCTTTGGTCAATGTGATGCGATCACCAAGCTTCAGCATCGGTACCGTCATTGCACAAGCCCCAAATAGCCCAGACCAGAGAGGCATTTTTTGAGCGCCAACAACGTGTTTTCTCGCTCTTTTTCCAGCGTCTGACTCGACACCGCATACTTGTCCCACAAGTTCTCGACAATGGCGAACAGCGCGCGTTTCTCAGCATCTAGATAGCTCAGTAGCGCCTTGTTAGCGTTGTCGTGCAGTTTTTTCAGGATCAGGCGCTTCGCATCCTGTACCCCCAACTGGCCACCAATGGCGATGAGCAGATCGTCGATACGGGCGACTCGATTCTCCAGCACAACCACGTCCTTTTGCAGGCCGGTGAGCTTTTTCTTCTGGTCCTTTACTGTAGCATCCAGAGTCTGAATAACGCCCTTGGCATGGGCGATAATCGTCCTGGCCTCAGCCTTTACTTCTTCTCCACCAATACGTTTTAGTTGCAGCTTCTGCTCCAGCTCGCCCTGCTTGATCTTGAGTCGGTCCTTGAAGTCCTTGATGCGCTTTTCGATAGCGCTAATACCGTCGCGCAGGTTGACGTACTGCTTGCGCTCCTTTCTGGCGGAGTCGGTTCTGGCATCAGCCAGGTCGTCGATCAGGGTCTTCAGGTATTTCTTGATGACGGCGGCAGTGAGTTTGACCTCGCCTTCGTCGCCTTCAGCATCTTCCGGCTCGTAGTTGGCAGCTTCGGTGGCGGCCTCGACAGCCTCAGCCAGATCGCCCTGGGCTTCGTTGATCTTGCACTCCAGCGCCTCGATCTCTTCAGCCTCCTTCTGAAAGTATTCGGCGATGAGGTAGCTGTCCGGGATCAGCGTGTGGTGCCAACCGGTGGAGACGACGGTTTTCAGGTCATAGCGGATGGCCTGCCACCAGTTGACGAACACGCCCGCGCTCTTGAATTCATCCAGCACACCTAGAGGCTGGAGCTTGTGCTTGAGCGTGGAGAGCAGTTCGCTGCGCACGTCGGGCAGCTTACGTCCTTCCCTCAGTTGGGCGAAGTCGTCTCGAGCCACCTGCCACCATTGCTCGAGTGCGGCGTGATGCCCAGCGACCCTGGTATGAAGGTTCTGGTCCGACTCCAGTATCGCCTTGATAGCAGGCTTGGTGTCCAATGCGGGACCGAAGGCCAGGTAGCCCGGGCGCAGAGGCTCAAACAGGGTGTCGGGTTGCACGCCAAACTTGTCGAACTCGGACTGTTTGGCGGCGACCTCGCTCTCGGGAATGCCGCCTATAAGGTGAGCCTGCACGTCTTCCGGTTCAGGGGCGGGGGTGTTGTCCACGTAGCGGCGGATGTTGAGGTTGTAGTCGTGCTGTTTGACGATCACCTCCTTATCCACCAGGCGGCTGTATTTATCGATGGTCAGCTTGTGGGTGAAGACGTGGTCGATCTTCTCGATGTCTTCGGGGCGTAGATTGTTCTGGTTTTTGCCCTCGGCGTATTCGCGATCGGCGTTGATGAACAACACTTGATTGCGCAGCTCGTCGGGCTTGCTTTTGTTGACCACCAGCACACAGGCGGGGATGCCGGTGCCGTAGAACAGGCCGGGCGGCAAGCTGATGATGGCCTCTAGATAATCGTCCTCGATGAGCAGCTCGCGGATGAGTTTTTCTTTGCCTCCGCGGAACAGCACACCGTGGGGCATGACGGTAGCCATGTGGCCGTCCGGCTTGAGGCTGGCGATCATGTGCTGCACGAACATGAGGTCGGCCTTCTTGCCTGTTTCCGGACAGAACTCGCGGAAGCGGTTGGTGAAGCTCATAGTGGCGCGGCTGTAGTTCTGCGAGAACGGTGGGTTAGCGAGCACACAGTCGAACTTGCGCGGCTGGCTATTTTCAAGAATCTGCGGATCTTCCAGAGTATCCCCGTGTTCGATGGTGAAGCGGGTGATGTTGTGGAGAATCATGTTCATGTTGCAGATGGACCAGACCGTACCGTTGGAGTCCTGGCCGTAGAGAGCGAGGTCATTCGGGTCCTGGCCCTGCTCTTCCACATACTGGTGCGCCTGAATGAGAAAGCCACCGGAGCCGGCGGTGGGGTCGTAGACGGTATTGCCGGCCTGGGGCTTGGTAAGCTGCACCAGCAGGCGCACCACTTCGGCGGGGGTATAGAACTCACCGCCTTTCTTACCGGCGCTGTCGGCGAAATACTTAATCAGGTATTCGTAGGCGGCACCAAGCAGGTCGGGGAACTCGAAGTTGTCATTGACCAGCACGAACTGGGGCTGGTTGAAGTGATCGAGCAGGTCTTTCCACTTCTGATCAGGGATCTTGGTCTTACCCTTGACGGTGTTGAATTCGATGTTGTTCTTCAGTACCCCGGCCAGGGCGTCGTTCTCATCCTCGATGGCAGCAATCGCTTTGTTAAGCATGCTGCCTATATCGTGCTTGAGGTGCTTTAGCGCCGGCACCTCGTTGCCCTTCTCATCCATCCAGCTCTCGTGCCAGCGGGCGCGGGGCGGCACAAAGAAGGTGTCGCCGTAGGAGGTCTTGTCATTGAGCAGTTCCTCCAGCAGCTCAGGCCGGTCCTTTAGGTGGGCGTAGGTGGTATTACGCAGCACCGCGCGCTTGCGGTCGAACTCGTCGGACAGGCGTTTGATGAACAGCATGCCAAAGATGAACTCCTTGAACTCACTGGCGTCCATCTTGCCGCGCAGGATGTCGGCGGCTTTGAAGAGGAAACCTTCGAGCTGGGAGAGGGTTATTTTTTCTTGTTTCATGAACAATTCACTTTCCTGGATTCTTTGCCGTGTTGTCTGCCCGGCTGGCGTTCAAACCTTCCATCGACTGCTGTTTGATCCACATATCGATGTCAGTGCGCGAGAAGCGCCATGTCCCTCCGACCTTAAAGGCCGGGATCTTCTTGGCTGCTGCCAAGCGATAGACCGTTCGCTTACCTACCTTCAGGTAAGCAGCCACGTCGTCGAGGGTGAGTATTTCGCCAGTCTCGTCTTTCATCGTGTCCTAAGCCGCTGTGGCGGCCCGCACCCGTTGTGATGGTAATTTTGGCAAGGATACGGCTAACTTGAGCGTCTATGTACAAATAGTTGGTAGAGCGTGGGATCCAGCGTCGTACTGAGCGAGGTGTCGACTGACACCCGAAAGCCCGCCCTTAAGAACTCAGGGAGCACAAATGGATCAGGCAACCCAACCCAAGGCAAGCGGCTCGTACACCGCCAACCTCCTCGGCAACATCCGGAGCCATTTGGCCGGGCTGCAAGGCTACGACGTGATGGCGTTGGAGCTCATCCAGAATGCGGATGACGCGAAAGCTGAGGAAATCCTATTCGATATCACGGACAGCGGCTTGCTGGTGCGAAACAGCGGCCAGTTCACCTACTGTGGCGACCTGAATAAGCCATGCGCGTTTCTTCCCGAGGAAAACTACAAGTGCGACTACCACCGCATAACGGATGTAGGTAGCGGCGGAAAGCTGTCACGTGGAGAAAATATCGGCCGCTTTGGCATTGGATTCGTATCGACCTATCAGGTGACGGACCATCCCGAAATCCGATCGTCAGGCATCAAGCTGGCGCTTTACCCTGAGCGCGGGCAATGGTTCATTGAGGCTTTCGAAGAACCAAACGGCACCTCATTCTTTCTGCCCTGGGCAGACGATCCCAATACTGAGGCGCGGCTCGCCCTTGGGGTTTCCCATGTCAGCCCCGCGCATATCGATCAGATTGCTGATGACTTCCAAACCGTTCTACGCAAAAGCCTGTTGTTTCTTCGCCATGTCCAGAAAGCTGAGGTGCGGCGAAATGGGCAGCTCCTGCTGGCCTGCGATCTAGATAGGAGTGATGGTTCGGACCTCATTGTCAGTTTCAGCCCCAGCGATACCGTTGAGCATTGGCAAATCCTCCGTGCCGATGCAGCGGATATGGCCCAGCGCTTGTACGTGACGCACCCTCGGCTCGAGACACTTCATCGAAGCACCAAGATAAGCATCGGTCTGCGAATTGATCCTGAGCCACTGGCTGAGGGCCTGCTCTACGCGTTCTTACCCACCGAACAGTCCACAGGGCTCCCCCTGCACATCAACGCCGATTTCTTCCCTGAATCTGATCGCAAAGCTTTGATCTTCGCCGGACACCAACACGAGCAGGCGTGGAACGAGATGCTCATCGACGCCGCAGCGGTTGAACTGGCTCGAGATCCCGAAGGCCTGCTGCAAATGCTTGGCCCCGTGCAGTTGTGGCAGATCCTTGGGCGGGCATACGACCTTTCCTCCAAACCGTCAGGGCATCCACCTTGCTTCAAGCGGTTTTGGGAGCGCCTAAAGGCCACCGCGACACAAGCACATATTGCTGAGGCACAGGACGGCAGCCTCCAGCGGCCCAACGGAGTGTTCCTGCCACGCAGCCCTTTGAACGAGTACCAAGCAAAGGCACTGCTGGAGGCGGGAGGCAGACTCGTCGCTGAAGAGCTGCGGCCGTTCCTAACAGCGATGAACCAGCTGGGCGCACCGATTCTGACGCTCGAACGTCTGGTTGTGCTGCTGGAATCCGCGACGGCGCAACAAGTGGCGGGAGCGACGCAAGTGAACCAAGAGAGGCTGGAGCATTTCTATCGCCCTCTCTGGAGCATCATCAACGACCTTCTTCCTGAGTCGGGAACGGCCAACCCGAGTGCGAATCCATCAGTGCAACGCTTGCAGGCATTGCCGCTTGTTGTCACCGAGGATCTTTTCGCGGTGACCATCAACCAGTCGTACGTCGCTTCCGCCGCACTGGATGCGGAGCGTATTGCGGCGTTGCTACCCAGGCTCGCCATTGCCTCCCGAGTTCTCACAGAGCTCCCGAAGATTACTCGGCTGATAAAGCTGCTCGATCTCAACGCGGTGGTTTCGCACATCGAACTGATGTGCGAAACCGAACCGGTCGAAAAAGTCATCGGCGTCCACCCGAAGGACCTACGCGATATCTATTCGCTATTTGCTGACCTGGACCATCAAGCCACCGTTGAGAAGACTGTTTATCAAAAACTACGCGGTCTGCCCATATGGCAATCAAGTCGCGGGCTGGTGAAAGCCAACCAAGCGCTTCTGCCGGGAAACTTCACAGACCCGACCGGCCAGGCGGATTTGCTAGACGTATCTGTCCTGACCGAATCAGCCAGGGACTTCCTATCGACAAAACTGGGAGTACAGACGCAGACGATCGAGGCGTTTGTGCAGACCGTGCTACCGACATTTTTCGGCGACGACGGTCCGCTGGACTCAACCAAGTTCAGCCAGCTCATCAGCGAGCTCGCCAATCACCCAACCCTGGTGAACGACGATGACATCCGTCGCTTGCTGGGGTCGCTTCCGATCGTTCCTACGCAAGATGGGGGTTGGTCGCGGCCGGTCAATACCTATCGCCGCACTGACGATCTTGTGAAAGTACTTGGTGACGCGATCCATCTGTGGCTCGACGCCAGCCGTGTGCCCAATACGCGATCGGTGCACACCTTTATCGACAGCCTGGGAATCCGGCGATCACCGATCGCCAGACACCTGGTCGATCGAATGCTGTCCATTGCTGAGAAATACTTACCAACCGAAAATGCCAAGCGTGCCAGCAGTGAGGCCTTTTACGTCCTGTGCGACAACTACGAAAATTGGAAAGAAAAAAAGGCCTTTCAGGATGCCCTTGATGATCTTCAACAGGCGGCGTGTTTCCCTGCAGATGGGGACACGGAAGAGTGGCACATAGCCAACTCCCTGTACGCCCCTTACCGGGCTGACGCTTTCCGTTCTCAAGCCAATATCCTCGATTTCAGGAATACGGTACGTCTGAAAACAGACTTGCTGGAAAAACTGAATGTTGCCATTAACCCCGAAACCCAGCGGGTCATCAACCACCTACAGCACTGCATCACAATGGGGGTGCAACCCCACGTCTCGACGTATCAGGTGTTAAACGAGCGCGCGCAACGATCAGATCCGCTCCTTGCTACTCTCGCTGGCTCGCGGTGTATTTACGTCGAAAGCCAAAAGACGTTCGTTCGCCCCAACCAGCTGTACTGGGTAGCGCAACAACTCGGGCGCTACGCCTACACCATTCCGGGCAATTACGAGTCATTCAAGCCGCTCTTTGATGCAATCGGGGTAAAGAATGCTCCGGCAGGCCGGGATTTCATCGACATCCTGCTCGACATCGTTGGTGAGTATTTCGAACAATCCAAGTCTGTGATAGGTCCAGATCGGGCAGTCTATGACATCTGCCTGACCAGTGTGTCTGCCGCCCATGAGCACGAGGAGTTGATGCCATCCGACCTGCGGCGTTTGCAGGAAGCGCCAACCATCTTGAACTTGCAAGGTCGACTTACTCATCCGGACGAGGTGCTGCTTCAAGATAGCGAGTGGCACGCGGGATTCTTCGTCGGTGAACTCGACCAAGCCCTGTGCAAGCCGGCACCGGAGCTTTGGCCATTCATCGAAATGGTCGGCGTCAGGCGGTTGAGTGAAAGCGCTCAGGTTGCACTTGAGTTCGTGGATGGACCGGAAACCAACGAATCCGCGCTCGCTGAAAAACTGATGGACCGGATGGACATCCTCGCCCGATTGCTTCACGACAAGCCGACAACTGTTCAAAAAAAGATCCGAGTTGCTCTCTCGGGCCTGAAGGCAGTCAGCCACAACGTGGTCCGCATCCAGGCCTCCGTTCATGTTGGGGGAGATCAGGCAATCGCTCCTCCTACCTCGGCACAGGCGTTTTACGACCCTGAGAACGGGCGCCTGATACTCGCTCGCCCTGTTAGCGATCGCAGTTGGGCTCATATTCTCAACGCGTTATTCCATCAACTAATGCCTGAAGAGTCAGGGAGCGAAATCTCTAAGCTGACGCTCAGCATTCGCCCTTTGATGGGGATGACGGTTGAGGAAGCCCATCGTGAGTTAAGTGATGCCGGCATTCCGTATTTGGATGCGGAAGCCAGCAGTGTTGGGGATTTGACTTCACCCGACCTTGATGAGATGAGCGGCGCCACGGAGCCGTCCAGCCGCAAGGAAAGCGATACGCCGCCTGCGCCAGATGAGAGTTCTGACAAGCACGAAACCCACCCCCCCGGCAAAGAGCGGAAACCATGGGCCGGGGATTCCGGATACCAGGGCAGAGCAGAGACGTCAGAGCGATCCGGCCGAGGAGAAGGCTCTGAGAGCTCAGGCCAGGACGCTAGCGAACGAAATGGTTCTACAACCCGCGAAGGTGGCAGCACCCGGTCTGTGCAAGGCGAGCAGCTCGCGAAGAAATCACGCCCGAAGCACAAGGAACAGTGGGATCGACGCCTGCTTTCCTACGTTCGAAAAAAACAAGAGGATTCCTCAAAAGCTGGCGATCAGGAGGGGCCGTCAGAGCACAATTTGGCTGTCGAGATCGTTGCGCGTGAGGCGGTATGCGCCTACGAAAGGGAGCGCGGCCGTGTGCCGGAGCAGATGGCTCAAACGCATCCTGGATACGACATCATCAGCCGCAACCCAATGACCGGCGAAGACCGGTTCGTCGAAGTAAAGGGTGTAAACGGAGAGTGGAACCAAACCGGCGTCGGTCTATCACGCCTCCAATTTAGCAATGCTCAAGACTACGGGGACCGCTACTGGCTGTATGTCGTTGAGTTCGTTTCTGATCCAGAGCACATACGAGTACACCCCATCCGAAGTCCGGCAGCCCAAGTTACCGCTTTCATGTTTGACGGCAACTGGCGGGACGCGGTAAAGGAGGAGCGAGCCGAGCCTTCCGCACTTTTCATTCCTGGAGCCCGGATACAGCACCAGGACGTGGGATGTGGAGAAATTCGGGATGTCGTTACCCGTGGAAACACTAAGCTACTGACGGTGCTGTTTGACGGAAAGTCGCAGGCGACCCCCAACGTGATCTTGAACTTGCACCGCATGCGTATTATGGAAGACTCCGATGACGACAATGATTCCTGAGCTTTCTGAAGCGCAACTCAATGACCTTCCATCGCAAGCCGAAGCGAAGGTCTACCGGGCTTTGAGAGACAAGCTCCCGCAGGATTACGTCGTCTTCTTTCAGGTCGGATGGATCTTGCGCCGGGAAGAAGGGCAAGCGAAGGATGGTGAAACAGATTTTCTGGTATGCCATCCCAACCACGGCTATCTCTGCATTGAGGTGAAAGGCGGCGGCATCGGATTTGATGCGAATACTGGTGAATGGTTTTCGGTAGACCGCCACCAACACAAGCACCCCATCAACAACCCAATCAGTCAGGCGCTAAGAGCCAAGTACTCAATTCGCTCGAAACTGAACGAACACCCACAGTGGCGTGACCTTGGCCTTGGAAATGTGCTCCGTGGTCACACGGTCTCCTTCCCAGACGTTGGTAACGCAAATGCATTAAGCCGTCCGGATATGCCAGCTGTACTGATTGGCGCAGCCAGGTCTCTTCAAGATCCCAAGTCGTGGATCGATGGGGCCTTTGCCTACTGGGGCAACGACGCTGGAGACTTCACGCCTATAGGTCGTCGTGGCATTGACGTGGTCCGCGAAGTATTTGCGAGATCCTTTGTCGTCGCTCCGCTTGTCGCATCGCGGCTTGCCGATCAAGAGGCACGCAGACTGGTACTCACAAAGGACCAAATACGCGTCCTTGATTTCCTGCGCTCGCATCGGAGGGTCGCCGTAAGCGGCGGTGCCGGTACGGGCAAGACTGTTCTGGCACTTGAGAAGGCACGCCGACTCGCATCGGAAGGCTTCAAGACTCTCCTGACTTGTTACAACAGGCAGTTGGCGGATCACTTGTCGAGCACGTGCGCCGGCACGAGCAACCTGGAGGTAATGAGCTTCCACCAGCTTTGCTATCGACAGGTCGAAAGGGCCAATCACGTGTCGGGCCGGGATCTCGTTGCAGAGGCCAAAGTGACGTACCCAGGAAAGGATCTCTACGACGTACAACTGCCCAATGCTTTTGCGTACTCTCTAGAGATTCTTCCCGATCGCTATGACGCGATCGTGTGCGACGAGGGCCAAGACTTCCGTGAGGAGTTCTGGGTCCCGCTCGAACTTTTGCTGTCGGACTACGAACGCGCACCGCTATACGTCTTCTACGATGACAACCAGAACATTTACGCGCGCGCTGGCACCTTTCCGATACGCGAAGAACCGTTCACGCTAACAACAAATTGCAGGAACACCGCTCCGATTCATGTGGCTGCGTACAAGCACTACAAGGGAGTGCCTGTCAGCCCTCCCGATATCGAAGGCGACGATGTGCAGTTCGAAGCCTCGCCGGGGCGCGATGCCCAGGCTGCAAAGATTAACGCCCGTATCGTTGACCTTGTCGCTCGCCAGGGCGTTTCTGCTGGCGACATCACTGTCTTGATTGCGGACGCGCGGCGTAAAGCCGATTACTACGCGGCGTTGAGGCGACTTCCCCTGCCGAAGCCAGCAAGTTGGCTCGAGGAAAGCGTTCGCAGTAGCAATACGGTCCTGATCGATACAATTCAGCGCTTCAAGGGACTCGAGTCTCCGATTGTGATTCTGTGGGGCCTAGATACCATCGATTTAGTACGCAGCGAGGAGTTGCTCTATGTCGGCATGAGCAGGGCAAAGTCTCTTCTCGTCGTTGTCGGAACAGCCGCAACCTGCGCGACTTTCCAAGGCGAGCTCCCGGCTCGCGTCCATTCTCTGCGATGTGCAGCCTCCAGAGGTGCGCCCCCGGACCTTTGATGGATGCAAGCGGTCGGAGCTTGATGAGGTGCCCCGCCTAAATTACACAACATATCCAAGCAAGGGGCACACAGCGAAAAGAGAGAATTACTGTAGAGCACGAGCCAGCGCCGACGTTATCCCCTGCTGGAATCGAACCCGGCCTCCGTAAGACTTCGTAGCTGTCTTGCACAAGTAGCTGGCACGACAGAACAGTTCAGGTAGCTGATCCCGATCACCAGGGCAGACATTCCGGTCTATTCGGTACTCCGCATTGTCTGGAATATGCACCAACGGAGCCGCCAGCAGTTCGATGAGCGAAATACTGAGAAGAAGAAGCAGGTCAATGTGATGCTGTCAAACGACGTGATCGTCAAGCTCGATGCATTGGCCAATGCGGTACGATCTCAAACGGGCACAGTAATTGAAACCCGTTTGAGAATGGAAGCCGAAACCGGCGTGTACCTAGCCGACAGTTGAGACAGCAGACAGGGTTACTGCGTCAGCAAGACACTGCTAGGGCAGCCTCAAAAAATGACCTTGAAGCATCCCGAGTTCAAATCCGGTCAAGCGGTATTCCAAATGGTATTCCACGGAAAAACATAACCAATATTTTGTTTTTTATTTCAATAGGTTACGGAATCATTTCAGATTACCCCGGCCCACCACTTCATCATCTAAAGACGTCCACGGACGTCTTTTTTTGTGCCTGAAATCCAGTAATACGGGGGGATTCAGCACTACGGTTCAATGATGCGCGGCAGATTGATCGACAGACCTCGCTGGACCACCCGATACATCTGCGCCAGCAAGTTGAACAGGGTGAGCTTGCCAGCGTCAGCGTCAATCTGGACCTGCGGCGTACTGCGGGTCTGATCCCCCCACAGCCAATAGCCGTCGCTCGTTTCCAAATATGCAGCGCCTTTGGCTCTTGCCTTCAGCCAAACGCTGATCCGTTTCAGACAGGATTGCACTGTCGCTCATCACACAGGTAGTATTGAGAACGATTCACACTAACATCTGGAAAGCCGACCAGTGCAATCTCCTCCGTCCAGTAAGCTGGGATTCTTTTTCAGCGATCATCATCGTTGGCTGCTGCAGCATATTCATCGGCACCTGCGCAATCACGCGGACGCAGAGGACACCGCCGCCGATACTTTTTGCCAGATGCTGGTGGCTCGTGTCGATCCCGACAGCATCGAACAACCTCGTGCTTACCTTTCGACCATTGCTCGCCGGCTGATCTTTGACCGTCATCGCCGGCGCAAGTTGGAGCTGGCCTACCTTGAGCGCTTGTCCGTTCTGCCCGAAGCGCTGGCCCCCTCCCCCGAAGAGCAGCAGCAGTTGATCGAAGCCCTGGTGGCCATCGACCGGGCTATCGACGGCTTGCCGATGGTCGTCAAGGCTACTTTCCTCTATAGCCAACTGGATGGTCTGAGCTATGTCGCGATTGCGCAGAAGCTGGGGCTGTCGGAGCGCACTGTCAGTCGTTACATGAAACAGGCATTGCGTCAGTGCTATCTATGCGAAATATCGCCATGAGTAAGCCGCGCCGGGACCCCATCAGTGAGCAGGCCATCGACTGGATGGTAAAGCTTCGCGCCGGTACGCCCGATGCTGCACTGCAGGAACGTTTCAACGCGTGGCTGGCGATGGATCGTGCGCACAGCCAGGCCTGGACAAAATTGCAGGACCGTCTCGGCGGTTCGTTCAACACGGTTCGCGCGCTGGATCGACGCTTGCCCGGTCAGGCCAGCGAAGCCCGCCAAGTGCTCTTGCAGCCTCATGGTTCGCGCCGCGACGCCCTGCGCGTGATCGCCGGCCTGGGCCTGCTCGGAGGCGGTGTGTGGCTAGGCGCCAGGAGCCAGCTGGGTGACGCGCTGCTGGCTGATCTGCACACCGGGCGCGGCGAGCGTCAAAACTTTAATCTGGTCGACGGCAGTAGCCTGAGCTTAAACGCCAACAGCGCGGTGGATCTGTGCTTCGATGACAAGCAACGGCTGGTGATCCTGCGTCACGGTGAACTGGTTATTGAGGTGGCGCCCGATCCCCGCCGTCCGTTGCGCGTGCGCACCGCTGAAGGTGAAGTGCGCGCGCTGGGTACCCGGTTTCTCGTTGCCCAGGAGCAAGATGCCAGCCGACTGGTGGTGTTACAGCATTCGGTCGAAGCACGGTTGTTCGACGGCACAGTGCAAGTTGTGCAAGAAGGTCAGTCGGCTCTGCTGCACGCCCGGCAAATTGCCCTCGTTAGCGGCGATCAGCGCCAGCGGGCCGACTGGTTGAGCGGGAGGCTGAATGTGCTGGACGAATCCCTTGAGCAAGTGGTCGACGCCCTACGCCCTTACAGTCGCGGTTTTGTGCGCGTGGCTCCCGAGGTTCGAGGCTTGCGCGTCCAGGGTGTGTTCCCGCTTGACGATCCCAACCGGGCGTTCAGTGCTCTGGCAGAAACCCTGCCTATACGGGTGCATCGCTACAGCCCTTGGCTGACGCTGATTGGCTCGAAGTAAAGCGGTGAATTTTTTTTGAAAACAGATCTTATTTGTGTCCGGTTCTCCTTTCTCATCCCACCTATCTCCTGACACTTCCATACAAACAGGAGAATGTTGTGTTTAACACATGGCCCCACGCCCTTTCCGTCGCCGTTGCCCTGGCAACCCTGGCGAGCCCTGCCCTGGCGCAAAACTTGACCTTCAATCTGCCGGCCGGTCCACTCGCCAACACGCTTAATGCGATCGCCGGCCAGAGCGGGCAAATCATCTCGCTGGAGCCATCGCTGGTGCAGGGCAAACAGGCGCCATCGGTGATCGGCCAGATGCCGGCCGAGCAAGCGATGCAGAGGGCACTGTCGGGCAGCGACTTGCAGTTACGCGTGACGGATCAAGGCAACTTCAGCATTGAACCAGCCCCGGAGAACAGCGCGGCACTGCAATTGGGTGTCACCAACATCGTTGAACGCAGCACCGACCCCACTACCGAAGGCTCGGGTTCCTATGCCGCGCGGGCAGTGACCATCGGCAAAGGCACCCACACCCTCAAGGAAATTCCGCAGTCGGTCACTGTGATGACCCGCAAGCAAATGGACGATCAGGATATCGTCGATCTCAAGGATGCGGCCAACAAGACCACCGGACTGGTCGGCGCCCAAGGCGTCGGCAGAGGTTTGATCCTCTCTTCGCGCGGTTTCCAGATCGATGACTGGCAGTACGACGGTGTGCCGATCCCGCGCAACACTTACGCGCTGGGCAACTGGGCCACGCAGGACTTGATTTTCTTCGATCGCATGGAAGTGCTGCGCGGTGCATCGGGCTTACTGCAAGGTACCGGCAGCCCGGGTGGCGCGGTCAATCTGGTGCGCAAGCGCGGTCAGGCCGTACCGAAAGTTACCCTTACCGGCAAGGCTGGCTCCTGGGATCACTACGCTCTGCAACTGGACGCCGGCGGGCCGTTGAACCAGAGTGGCACCATCCGTGGACGTTTCGTTGCCGACCAGGACGACACCCACTCGTTTGTCGATTCCGAATGGTACAAAACCACCTCACTGTACGGCGCGCTGGACTTTGATCTGAGCGAAGCCACTACCTTGGGCGTGGCGGTCAGCCAGTCCGACGGAGAATCGCGCTCGAATGTCCGCGGCTTCCCGCGTTACTCCGACGGTAAACCCATCGACCTGTCGCGCAGCACCTACACCGGGGCGAAGTGGAACCATTCGGAGATTGATGTCACCACGCTCTACACCGATCTGGAACACCGTTTCAACGACGACTGGGCCTTCAAGGTCGGCGCCGTGCGCATGACTGAAACCAACAAGGCGAAGAGCCAGCGGGTGCAAACCAGCGGCAGTGGCATCAATCCCGATGGCAGCGGTGTGCAATACGCGGACTTCGTGACGGACCTGGACTCCACCAAAGTCGCTCTGGACATGAACCTCACCGGCAAGTTCGAAGCCTTGTCCATGCCGCAGGAAATCATGGTTGGCGGCAACTATTCCAAATATACCTCGGACGACAAATACGCCCGAACCTTCAACAACAGCACCGACAATATCTTCGACATTGATCACGACCGTCCCGACATCAGCTACGAGGGTTTGATCGATTCCGGTGGCCGTGGAGTTCCCAGCCAATACGACATCCGCCAGAAAGGCCTGTACGGCAGTTGGCGGGTCAAGCCGAACGAGCGGCTGACCCTGGTGCTCGGCTCCCGGGTCAGCTGGTACGACTACAGCTACAAATCGTCTACCGAAACCTTGTCTGGCAGTACCGTCAATCCTGAGAGCACCGCCAACGAAACCGGGGAAGTCACACCCTACGCCGGTATCGTCTATGACCTGAGCCGCGAATGGGCGGTCTATGCCAGTTACACCGACGTATTTACACCGCAGACCGAACGCGATACAGCGGGTTCAGTCATTAAACCGATTATCGGTAGTAACTACGAGATTGGTCTCAAGGGCGAGTTGATGGATGGTCGGATCAATACATCCCTGGCCCTGTTCCGTTACGATCAGGAGAACCGTGCTGTTCTCGATAGGCAGGGTGAGCAAATCTGCAACGGTTGGTATTGCTCGACGGCATCGGGGAAAGTGCGCAGCCAAGGCCTCGACGCCGAAATCAGCGGTGAAGTGATCGACAATTTGCAACTGTTTGCCGGCTATACGTACAACACCACCAAATACCTGAAAGACCCGGACAACGAGGGCAAGGTCTTCAGTTGGTGGACGCCGAAACACATGCTGCGCGTCTGGGGCAACTACCAGTTCAGCGGGGACTGGAACCGTGTCAGTACTGGCCTGGGCTTCACCGCCCAAACCCACACGCTGGGTTACGATCACTCCGTCAACGTACCGGGTTACACCGTGTGGAATGCCCGTGTCGGCTACCAGCTCACGTCGGAAATCGAGCTGGCGATGAACGCCAACAACCTGTTTGACAAGACGTACTTCACTGCGGCCTACAACCAGATCAATGGCAACAACAACTACGGTGATCCGCGCAACGTGATGTTCAGCGTGAAGTACACCCCGACGTTCTAACACTGAGTAACGTAATTCGATCCCGATCTCACGGTTCCAAGCCAGCCGGAATCCGTTTCCGGCAAGAGGGCATTAGCTGACGTTTGGTCAGGCACACTTTGCAACCACGTTGACGAGGGGTGCGCAGCGGTCGGGACTGTTCCTCGTCGGCAACCTGCATTTCTCAAACCGCCATCTAGTCATAACGAAGCCATTTCGATTGCTGTCCGTTGCCACGGCAGGTGTACCCCATTTGCCGACTTTATTCGTAACGCGAAGTCAGAGCAAAAAAACGCGTTTACAGTGAAGTTTTGACCGAGGCGACCAAGCAACAAAACCTCGTGATGATGCAGGCCGAGGCAAAGCAAGCCTGATAGACATGCATAGAATCAAAGAGAAGCCTGGCCAGATGCCGGGCTTCTTATTTCCCGTATACGCTCGGTATCTCCTTTCAGGGCGATCTTCATTGCGGCTGGACGGCTGGACGATAAAGCACGTTACTCACTTCGATGTAGCTCAATAGCGCCTGCGTCCGCCTCTCCCGACTCTCCTTTCCAACCTAGGTCTTAATTGCAGCTTTTGCTGGAGGCAAACTAACCACGTCCTAGGAAATTTCCCTCAAGTTGTGGCGAACTCCATGAACTGGCGAGTAACGATCCGAGAAGATAACCTTCTGTCTTCGCTGCAACCCGGCGGACGGTTTTGACAGGCCGAAAAGCGTAGGGATCCCTAACTTTCGGAGTTCCTCCATGAAAAAGAACAACCCAAATCCCCTTGAAAACCCAGACCTTTCGGAATCTGAAACCCTCGACCTGACCCAACTCTCCAAAGCCACCCAACGCGCCGTCAGCGCCCGCTTGCGCAACCCGAAACAGCCCGATCCCGTGAGCCATATTTTCACCATCCTCCCCGACGTCGACACACCCACCCTGCTCGGTCACGCCAGCGAAACCCTGGCCTCCATGAATGTCATGACCACCGATCTGGCCGACCAGCTCGACGGCTCGCATCGCAACGTGGCATTGGCGATTCAGCAACTGGCCGTGCTGGCTGAGATGTTGATCAACCGAGCGCTGGATAACCTCGATTCGCCCCTGCCGGCGGTCACGCCCGTCTGCCACTGAATGATCGCGCTCGTTGATCGAATGGAGGTTTTGTCATGGATCGATACATGCCGGTCACCGGCATCGACTGCACCATCGCGTCGCTGCTGATCGACACCGAAGCACCGCTGGATGTGCTGCATGAAACGGCGACCTACCGCATCCGCACGGCAACTCAATTGCTGGAGAGTTTCGCTGTGAACGAAGGCGTTCACAGCGAGCTGGCGCGGGTGTTGGTGACTTCGCTGCGCGATGGCTGTGATTTGCTGGATGTGGTTGGGCGAAGGTTACAGATGCAGGTTTCGGCGTTGTAACGAACCCAGCATGTTACCCCAACACAAAAAGGCACCTGACGAACATTCGCAGGTGCCTTTTTTGGATTGTGCGGTATTAGATGATTCAACAGTAGGTTTCATGATCTGTAACTTACTGTCGACTCAATGGACGCAGAGTCGCCACGCTTTCGGCCTTGTGCAAAAAAAGGATTTCTCTGACAGATTAGAACCACGTCATCCTGGGAAATTTCCCGCAACCTGTAGCGACTTCCATGAACTGGCGAACAACGTTTCCGGCAGATAGTCTTCACGCTTCGCTGTAAACCCTGCGGACGGTTTGACAAGCCCGAAATAGCGTAAGGATCCCTAACCTCATGGAACGCCCTTATGAAAAAAATCACCCTGCATTTAGTTGAAAATACGGCCACTTCAAAGCCTGAAACCCTCGACCCAACCCAACGCCCCCAAGCCACCGAGCGCGCCAACGCCCGCCGGCGCAACCCGAACAGGAACATCTTCAGCGTCCGCCCCGACGTCGACACGCTCACCCTGCTCACTCATGCCAGCGAAACCCTGGCGTCCCTCAACGTCATGACTCTGGACTTTGCCAACCGACTTGATGGGCCACAGCGCAATGTGGCGCTGGCGCTTCAGCAGTTGACGATGCTGACCGAGCTTTTGGTCAACCGAGCGCGGGATAACCTCGATCCGAACGCTTCGGTGCCGGCGGGCAAGCCTCCCGTTTTTCACTGAGTGATCGAGCGACGACTACAAACGCAGATTTCGGCGTAGAAAAGCAAAATGGGCGGCCTCATTGAGGTCGCCCATTTTGGCTGATGCCGTCGTTGCTACATCATTTTCATTTCGAACAGCGCACCAAGTTCTTCAAGAGTCGGCATGGCTGCCGGAATGACAGCAAATTCGCAATCCAGAGCACCTAACACGCGCGCATAAGCACTCAGGCTCACGGAAAGAGTGCCCTTCTCTACAGCGATGACTTTCTGCCGAGTCAGCCCTGCGAGTTCGGCCAGATTTGAAGGCCTTCCATCCACATGAATTTTTCTTCACCCCACCGCCTCTCCCCAACCTGTACATTGCCCTCGCTCATTCAAGAAACTAAGGTTTGCCCGCGCTCCCGCGGGCTTTTTTTTTGTCTGCGGTTTTGTTGGCGGTTAGTTTAAGTAGCCCGCGCAGGGGAAACCTTCGGCAGTTCCTGCCGGCATTTCAATCGATACAAATACGTATCCTGCTCCCCATGCTGCTGCGAACACCGCGCCTGATAACACTTCCTGATCAAGCCAAAACCGGTCGCTTCAGCCAGCCGTTGGCTCGCCACATTGGCCACGTCTATGGTCAGGTAAAACGTGAAACCGGGCAGGCTTTTGATCAATTCTTCGAGCGCCGTGCGCATGTAACCTTTGCCCGAATACTCGGTATTGGCCCAGTAGCCGACGACGTAGCGGTTGCGGCGCCGGGGCTTCAAACCAATGCAGCCGATGATCGTGTGCGCCGCATCGTCGACGATAAACAGCCGCCGCTCACCTGTTTCGCTTTTGAATTCATCGACTGCCCGTGCGAGGAACGATCGGGCCTCGTCCTCCGTGGTGTAGGGTTTGGCCCAGGACAGAAATTCGGAATGGGTGGTAAAACTGGCGTTAAGCGCATGTTGCAACGCTTTACACCATTCGGGGTCGGGGGCACTCAATCTCAATGTATGAGTGCCCACCGTCAGCGAAAGCTCCATTGCATCTTCCTTGAATTCAAACTCCGTAGCGTCAAACAGTAGCAGTGCCAGGAAGGACACTGCTACTCAGGAATTCAACGGCCCCCGGCCTAAATCTCCGCGTTGGCGGGTGAACTTGTAAACGGCTCAACGACAGGTCGCTCAGCCTGCTGTCGCACCGGCAGCTCCAGCCGCGCCCGCCCATAAAACGCCAACGCCGTCAGCAAACATGCCAGCCATACAAAGATTCCGGCCCAGAAGGTGTGGGACATGTAGTGCCAACCCTGTAGAACCCGCGTCGTGCCGTAGACGAAACCGAGCAGCAGCGAGCCGTACATCAGCGCTTTGGAATACCGCCAGCGGTAGCGACGCGCCACGAAGTACAGCGCGAGCATGGTGAAGCCGCCCGACGCATGTCCACCCGGCCAGCAGCGACCATCGCCTGCGACTTTCAGCAGGTCGAAATTCTGGTACCACTCCTTGTGTTCGATTTTCCCGGCGTACTGGGTCGTTTCGACCGGGCAATACACACTGGTGTGGCCTTTGAGGTAGTGGATAACGCCAGTGCTGATGGAAAACGCGAACACCACATAGAGGAAGTCCCGACGGTGTTTACTGGCGAACCGAAGTATCGGCGCGACTTTGATTTTTTCCAGGAGCGTGATGATCTTCGAATGTTTTTCAGCCTTCAGTCGCGGCCAGAGAAACGACAGCAAAGCGCCAATCATCGCGACCTCACCAGTCCAGTTCGGGATGATCCGCGCCCATTTATGAGTGATTTTTTCGAACAGATGGACATGCTGTAACGGAAACAACCGTGTGGCCGGATCATAGAAAAGATCGCTGAAGGCGATGTCTATCTTGGTCATGTCAAACAACAGGAACACCACGACCGCGCAGGCCAGCGGAATACCGAAGTTCACCCAGTAAAAGCGGTAACGGGAAGCAGTCAGCATCGTACGTCCTGATCCAGAGGGATGATGGTGAGGCTCATTCAGTGGTCACCGAATGCCAGTCGGAGGCTTCAATGAAACCGAGCATGCGCGGCGGCTGAGACTTTTTGGCGGAGATAAACAGAGAAGCGCCATAACCCAAGGTCTCGGTCGATAACTTGAGATCTTTTTCGAGTTGCGCCATGCATTCGCTGTGGGTCACCAGAATCAGGTTGCGTCCGGCCACCTTGTGCGCCAAGGCATCGCGCAGCATGTTGTCTCTGCAGTGGACCAACCAGTCTTCGCCGACGCCGACCTTGTTGAACATGTAACCGGCGGTTTGCGCCGTGCGCATCACTGGGCTGTTGTAGATGTCGGCCCGATCCAGCCCCAGATGCTCGAACTGCGCGCCGACACTCACCGCCACGCTACGGGAGCGATCGGTGATGCCGTCATTGCCGCTCAGGCAGGCAGCCGTGGAGTGATCACAACGCTCGACGTGGCGCACCAGCACGATCATGTCGCCTTTGGCCCACCCGGTCGCCAACGCCCGGGCACCCGCCACATTGCCATGGGCCAGGTCAGGGACGGCGGCGGGTCGCAACAGCCACACGGTCAGCGGAATAACCAACAAGGCAGATGCCAGCACGACTGCGGCGTTTCGATAACGGGCCAAACGGCTCAGATCGATCGAGCGTTTTATCCCGAACAGACTCAGTCTCAATTCCACATCAAGCCACCTCGCCGGCATGCACCACTGTCATTCGTTGCCGCGAGGGTAAAGAGGCGCGCGTCGGCAGCCGGTGAAACCCGTGTGAAAACCTTGTTACAAACTTTGCCTGACAAAAACCTTTCAGCTCCCGGGATTGCTGCCGATACAGACCTGCTACCCCCCTTGCTGGCTCTTAAAACAACAATCTTCCAGCCAACCGACGATCAAGAAGCACAACGTTCCTGGAGGAATATTGATGAATAGCTGGTTCGGTAATATCAGCGTGAACCTGAAACTGGGCCTGGGATTCGGCCTGGTCCTGGCACTGACCTGCGTACTCGCCCTGACTGGCTGGACGAGCCTGGGCGGGTTGATTGACCGCAGCAACTGGATGAGCGACATCACTCAGCTCAACGCCGGCCTGACCAAGCTGCGTGTGGTTCGACTGCAATACATGCTGACCAACGGTGACGAAACCGCCGCACAGAATGTGCAGACCACCCTCGACGGCTTCATCGCTCAGCAACAAGCGTTGCTGTCGAGTTTCAAGAGCCCGGAAAACGTCAAGTTGCTCAAAGAGCAGAGCGCGACCATCAGCGCTTACCAGATATCCCTGAACAAAATGCGCAGCGCCTACCGCACCGGTAACAGCGCCCGCGACGCCATGGGCACCAATGCTGAAACCGCCAACACGTTGATCGAAGCGATCAGCACCCGCGTGCAGCAAATGCCCCTGAGCGACCAACGCTTCGAACAGTTCCAGGCCATCACCGCGGCCAAGGAAGCGTTCATCCTGGCTCGCTACGAAGTGCGTGGCTACACGGCCAGCACCAACGCCGAGACTGAGCAAAAAGCCGTCGCCCAACTGGACACAGCCATCGCCAGCCTGAAACAGCTCGACGTGTATTTCAGCGAGACCCAGCAAGACGCGCTGCGCCAGCTGGAAACCGCGCTAAGCAACTACCGCAGTGCCTTGCAAGCGTATAAAGCCGCCAACACCGATGCGGTGCAGGCGCGCAAGGAAATGACTGACCAGGGCGCCACCATCGTGACCCTGAGTGACCACCTGTATCAGATCCAGCTCGACCGCCGCGACGCCGAAAGCGCCCAGGCCCGCACGCTGCAACTGATCAGCACCTTGCTGGCCTTGCTGGTGGGCGTCATTGCCGCCGTGATCATCACCCGTCAGATCACCGGCCCGTTGCGCGATACCCTGGCCGTGGTCGAGCGCATCGCCAGCGGCGATCTGTCCCAGGACGTCAAAGTGACCCGCCGCGACGAACTCGGCGTACTGCAGCAAGGCATCGCACGCATGGGCGTGACCCTGCGCGATTTGATCAGCGGTATCCGCGATGGCGTCACTCAGATCGCCAGCGCCGCCGAAGAACTGTCAGCCGTGACCGAGCAAACCAGCGCCGGGGTCAACAGCCAGAAAATCGAGACCGATCAAGTGGCCACCGCCATGCACGAGATGACTGCCACGGTGCAGGAAGTCGCGCGCAACGCTGAAGAAGCGTCCCAAGCTGCAGCCGCCGCTGATGGCGAAGCGCGCGAAGGCGATAAAGTGGTCAACGAAGCCATCGCCCAGATCGAACGCCTGGCCAGCGAAGTGGCGCGCTCCACCGAAGCCATGAGCGTGCTGCAGCAGGAAAGCGACAAGATCGGCAGCGTCATGGACGTGATCAAGGCCGTGGCCGAACAGACCAATCTGCTGGCCCTCAACGCCGCCATCGAAGCAGCTCGTGCCGGTGAAGCCGGTCGTGGTTTTGCCGTGGTGGCCGACGAAGTTCGCGGCCTGGCCCAGCGCACACAGAAATCCACCGAGGAAATCGAAGGCCTGGTGGCCGGCCTGCAGAACGGCACCCAACAAGTGTCGGTGGTGATGAACAACAGCCGCGCCCTGACCGACAGCAGTGTGGCGCTGACCCGCAAGGCCGGCGTGTCACTGGAAAACATCACCCGAACGGTGTCCAACATCCAGTCGATGAACCAACAGATCGCTGCCGCTGCGGAGCAACAAAGCGCCGTGGCCGAAGAGATCAGCCGCAGCATCATCAACGTACGCGACGTGTCCGAACAGACCGCCGCCGCCAGCGACGAAACCGCTGCATCCAGTGTTGAGCTGGCACGGTTGGGTAATCAGTTGCAGATGATGGTGAGTCACTTCCGGGTGTAATGCCTGCGCCCCTGCCCCGTCAGTGCCGGTACTGGCGGGGATCTCGGGGACGTCCGGTCATACCGTGTTTCAAAATCCTACAGCGTCCCCTCCCTCTTCCCCTGCCAAGCGGCGAAAGTTCCGGTCCCTGCTCCATGGAGCGGCTGACAGCGCATCCCCATGCCACATCGTAGTGTCGTCAGCTCTATCAAAGGAGCTCATCGGCATGGACGACAACCCCTTACTCAAGTCACTGATCGGGGCCCACGGCACCGAGCAAACAAAAGCAGCACTTGAACAGTTTTTTAAAGACACGCTGAAACTCACCTCAGTGTTCGATATCACTCGCCTCACCGAAGCCGAATTCAAGGATCGCTTCAGTACTGCAATCCAAAACAGCGCGCTCAAAGATCACGCGTCCAGCATTGACACAAAAACGCTCTACGACAACGTCAAATGCCTCGCAGCCCAGATCAGCCACCTGTATCGGGAGCAGCAGACTTCAGACGGAAAAGCTCAGCACCAGTGGCACCCACACGGCATTCGTGCTGTTGAGAAACAGGGGCCGACCTACACCAATCTGTTCCAGGAGAACTGGGACGACGCCTGCAAGGTCGATTCGATCGCCGCCATCGATTCGCCTGTCGCCTATCTCAGGGCGCTATACCTGTTTGCCCTGCAACTGGAATCCAGCGCCTCGGAATCGGCGCCTGAAAAAGACAACCGAATCCTGTTGAACAAACGGCGCCCCGATCTGGCAAAGCTCTCGATTGATCAGCAAAGCACTTTCACTGCGCAACCGATGCTCAAGATTGTCAATGACATCCTGGACAAAAGCATTCAGGCAGGTCTGGAGTCCACCGACGACAAAGGCAAATCGACCTATGAAGTGCTGGCGCAAACGCGCTACCCCTTCGCCCTTCCATATGAGTTTTTCCACCATCAGTGCCTGTTGGGCCTTGGCGCAAAAAAAACGGCCCTGGGAGAGCTGAACTACCTCGTCAGCGACAATCTTCCCGTCACCCAGAGCATCAATACCAATACGCTCTATGGCAGTGTGCTGAGCGCCTCCTCTGCTGAAGCTCAAATGCTGATGTCCGGGCTTGGCCCAAAACGGCAGGCACTGCTGACACATACGGCGAACGCGAATCTCCCCCCCGAGGAACAGAACTACTGGAAAGAAATCTACGGCACCACGTCAACTTCCGACCTGAATAAAATAAACATTTTTCTGGAGCGAACCGAACTTAAAGCCGAACAAATGGAGGCATTGCTGGTGCAAGGCAAATATGCACCACGCACATCGCCTCACTACTCATTGTCGGCGAGTTACTCCCAGCCCTATGGAGCCCGTTACGTAAACGGTCCGGTCGCTTGCAACGCCAGCATCATGTTTCTGGATAGAGACGAAAGGCCTGAGAAAATCGCTAACGCGACCGAGGAACGACTCGAACGCTTGCATCGAATGATCCGCCTTCAACGCTGGCTCGATATCCCGTTCACCGAACTGGACACGCTGATCTGCAGCGTTTTTGAATCGCAACGGCCACTCAATACATCAATGCAGCTCGATCGCCATGTCATGCGTGCCCTCGGGGTCTATCGCTATCTGAACCGCCGGTACTCCCTCAGGGCCGAGGAGTTCGGGGCGCTGCTGCACCAGATATCACCCTATGCCTGCGGCGATCACACCGCCCTGTTTGATCAACTGTTCAACCAGGCCCGGCTGTTCGATACACCATTGATACTCGATGGTCGCGCCTTCAAGGCGGATGACTCGGATCCTGTCTCGCACACCATTCTCCAGCACTTGAGCGCCTGCCTTGGCCTGCCTTTGACCGAGGACTCGCTCTTGCGGGTCGTCAAAAACACGGAGAAATTCCTTGGCTCGCTCAGGTGTGACTTGCCCACACTCTCATCGATTTATCGACAGGCACGCATTGCCCGAATGTTCGGCCTTTCGATTGCCGAAAGTTCGACGCTGGCAAGTTTGCTGGGCGGGGAATCCATTTTCAGATGCCTGGCGAGTGGCGACTCAGGTATGCGCCTCCTTCGAATAAAAGCCAGCAAGGACGTTGAAAATGCCGAGCTGACCGTACGCTTTCATCTGTCGACACAAGGAGATGCGCAAAATCCTGACCTGCTTTTCGGGTCAACCTTGCGGTTGAACACTTCACGGTTCGCCAACAAAGACACAATCAATGAGTTCCGCGTCCTGATTACCCCGACTCAAGCCGGGGATCTTCCCTTTATCAGCATCAGCCAGATCCCGACCGTTAGCGCAAATGAAGAAACGTCTCTGGAAGAGGCTGTCATCCAGTTCAACGGTGGCACCCTTGATGAACTCCTGTGCCGAAAATCTCTGTTTGTTCAGCTGATCACAACACGGCGCAATAACAACGACATAACGACTACCTACCCGACTGTCACCCTGACAGAAGAGGAACACCAGGGGCTTGATGCATTCAACCTGCTCGATATGCTGATGCAAATGGACTGGATTACCCGCTGGATCAAGGAATCGGTCTACGACATCCCCAAACTGCAACAACTTCTTGAACCGACGACCGGCAACGATCTTGCCTCGGGAGATTTGCAGCAGCACCTCACCAAACTGCGCGCCGAAACACTCGAGTGCGCAGTAACACCACAAGAGTTGGCAGCATTGTCATTGCCGGAAAAAATTAGCTGGCGCACAAAGCTGGCTCCAACCCTGCTCGATGCAACTGGCCAGGTGAAAGATTTCGCATCAGCAATCAATGACGATGTTCCACAGAAGCTGGCCGCTGAGCTGGACAACGTAGTCGATACGTTAAAGCTGGATGCAAATTCCGGCAAAAACCTGAAGCTCCAGGCCGACTGCAAGCAGAAACTCAAACGCCTTCTACTACTGGCCCATGATCGACAGCAACATCTGATCGAGAAGTTTTTGCAGGAAACCACCCTGCTGCCCATGAATTGTGCAAAGGGGGTGTTGGTATGGGCGAAAACCTCTGTACACCAAATCCTCGTCGCGGCTCTGCAAACAGAGGATTCACTCAACCTTCACAAAATACTGCGTCCGGTTTTGCGCCACGCCGAGGCTGCTGTCCGGCTGCAATTAAGCAACAGGGCTTTTCGCATGTTCCTGCACCGCCCGCACTTGCTGGATAAGCCGAACACAGCACTGACACTGACGCTCAGCAACCTGTACCTGCTCGATCGTTTCAACCATTGCAGGGTGACCTACCAGCAGACAGAAGAAAGTCTTCTGAGCTACCTGGAATTCGCCAACGACTCCACTTCCACAACACCCGCCATCAATGACCGCCTGGCCCAACTGCTGAACTGGACGACGACTGAGGTCACCGTACTGACCGCGCAGCTGGATCTTGCGAAGGCCCGAACAATGAAGGACATCGATTGGGTCATGCGCTGCCACAAAACCTGCAAAGCCACAGGGCTTAGCGCAACTGCCCTGCTCAATGCCACGGCGCTCAAAAACGAGAGCCCGGCCACGGCCTGGAAAACAGTCGGTGAAGCGGTCATGGCGGCCAGTCACTAATGCCACTGCATGCTCAAGGAATGAACATGTCTGCAACCATTGAAAAACAATTGAACGAAAGCCTGCGTGATGCGCAGCTCGGGCTCTATCTTTCAGCCATCGTTCCTCAAGACGAGACACTGAAAGCCCTGAAAATCGCAGAGCACCTCAAAACGGCCAATGACCTGTATCACTACTGGCTGCTTGACGTGCGGGTCTCCCAGGAGGTGCCCACCACCCCGGTGGCCTGCGCCACTGCCAGCCTGCAGCAATACATCAACAGCATTCTGAGCAACATGGAACCGGGATATCACACGGCACAGATTCCGTCCGATCAGGTCGAAACCTGGCGCACCGTCATGCATCGCTATCCGAACTGGGTAACCAATCAGCGGTTGCATTATTTCCCTGCGGTCTATCTTGACCCGACCCTTCGCAAGACAAAAACCGACAGTTTTCAGCAACTGGAAAACGACATCAACCAGAACCAACTGACAACCGAGTCGGTTCAAACTGCGGTACTGGCCTATCTGGCAAGGCTTGAAGAAGTGGCCAATCTGACCACGATCAATGGCTATATCGACGGGGATGATTTTGCCAACAGCACCTATTACTTCATCGCCAAATCCACCATCGCCAACACCTACTACTGGCGTTCGCTGGACATGGCGTGCCGCCCTTCGGTCACAGGTGTTTCCAGTGCTAAATACGATGCCCCCGAACCACAGGCCTGGTCGGACTGGAACCGCGCCAACCTGCCGATCTCCGAAAGTGCCATCGAACACACTATTCGCCCGGTTGTGTTCAACAATCGCCTATACGTGATTTGGGCCGAATGCATCTTCCAGGACAAGGCAGCTGTAACCAGGCCAGCGCACAGCCAAAACGACAGAATCAACCCGCTGTTCCGTTTGAACCTCTGCTACAAAAAATACGACGAAAGCTGGAGCACACCGCAGACCTGCCTGCAGGGTTACGGTTCGCACAATTTGCTTCACGACCTGACCTCGAGCGAGCTCAGGGAAAAAACACGAACCATTGCCATTCATGAAAAGTCGGGGACTACGGACTCACTTTTCATTGCACTCTATGTTGATGGCAAGCACAACCAAGAGACGTCCGGCTTGTCTCACCTGGTTTCGATGTCAGCCAATATAGATAAAGACTCGAAAACCACGCAGGAGCTTAACCTCACACCCAATGACTTGAAAAATTCAGGAGAGTCGGAGGCATCACAGGTTGTATTGGTACGAAGGCGGTCTTTCGGCACGGAAAAGAATCTTCAATTCAAGCACTCGACCACAGACAAGACACTTTCCCCACCCAAAATCAGCTCACGTAAGGACACGGCCTCAGGCACAGCAGAGTTCATCGACTTTGCAGGCTCAACAATCGAATTCAGTGACGACAGAAACAGTTCGGATGGGAAGCGTGCGCCCATCCGAATGAACATCACGTTCGCCAAACACTTGATCGAGCGCGCCGAGTCGAGCATGGACACGTTGTTGAGCTGGGATTCCCAGCACTTGCCGGAGCCATCTTTAAAAGAAGGAGACGCGGCAGAACCAATGGATTTCTACGGCGCCTATGGTCGCTACTTTGTCGAGTTGTTCCTGTACCTTCCATGGCTGGTAGCGCACCGCTTCAAGGCTGAGCGCCAATACAGCGAAGCGGAACGCTGGCTGCATTACCTGTTCAATCCCGGCCGCAAAAATGTCACTGGCATGAACCCCGACTACTGGAATGCGGTGCCGTTGATCAGCTCCACCATTCCAGCCCCCGGTCAAACCACCTACGCCATCCAGGGCCCACAATATCCGCATCAAATTGCCCTCAGTCATCCGGTGCACTTTCGCAAAGCGTTATACCTGCTCCATGTCGATATCCTGCTCAACCGCGGTGACACGGCGTTCCGAACGCTAACCCCAGAGGGCCTGACGGAAGCGAAATCATGGTACATCCGCGCCCTGGACCTGATGGGCCCCCGTCCGGACCTCAAACAAACCGATCCCTGGACTACTGTCACGCTGGAAAAATTCAGTAGCGAGACCAACGAAGGACTGCGAACGTTTGAACAACAACTTGGCAAAGACAGAAAAAACCAATCCGCTTCCTCCGCAGTAGTACCGCAAATATGTGTGCGTCCTTATGCGTCCCCTCCCTCGGTCCATGCCATTGATACACCCCATTTGCGTTTACCCTTCAACCCGGTACTGATCGCGCGCTGGGAGAAACTGGAAAGCCGTCTGCATAACCTCAGGCACAATCTCGACATCGTCGGCCGTCCATTGACGCTCCCACTCTTCGCTCCCCCCATGGCACCCGGCGACCTGCTCGGCTCCAATCCCCCACGCGCCGCGGAGCCCGGCATCACCCAGCACCTGGGCTCAGAGATTCCGGCGTACCGTTTCAGTGCCCTGTATGCCCATGCCATGAGCGCGGTCGACACGGTGATTCAATTCGGCACAACCCTACTGTCGTACATCGAACGCAGCGAGCAGGCCAGTTATCAAGAGCTTCAGCAGCACCATGTCTGGGACATCGCCAACATGGCAGTAGACCTGCAGACCCAGGCCCTGAAGATCGACGAGAAAAACCGGGCAGCCTTGCTGGCCAGTAAAGCGATCGTCGAATGCCGGCAGGATTACTACAGTCAGCGGGTCAACGAGGTTATCAATCCGGAAGAAGTGGCAGCTGCCGTTTCACATCTGACGGGGCGCATCGCAGAAGCAAGCGCCCACGCGGCCCAGGCACTCGGTCAAGGCCTGAAAGTCGCGCCCAACATTTTTGGCCTGGCAGACGGCGGTCATCGTCTGGAGGGGGTGCCCTTCGCCATGATGGCCGGGGCTCAAGGCGTGGCGGCCGCCGCTCATGGCGCTGGTGAGGCCCTCGAACGGGCCGCGCAATACCGTCGTCGCCATCAGGAGTGGACGCTCGCCCGCGACCAGGCAAAGCTGGAGATCGAACAGATTGATGCACAACTGGCGCTGGAGGCCGAAAGAGAGACCGCCTCGCGACTGCTGTTACGACAGACTCAAACGTCCCTGACCCAAGCCCAGGCCTCCTACGACTTTCTTAGCAAGCGTTTTACCAACGTGCAGCTTTACCAGTGGTTCACCTATCAACTCTCAAGCTTCTACTACCAGGTGTATGACTCGACCTTTTCACTGTGCCAGTTCACCGAACTGAGTTGGCGTTACGAGATGTTCGACTACACCACACAACCGTTCTTCCAGCACCAGACCTGGAACAGCACCTATCGTGGGCTCGGCCCTGGCGAGCGTATGAAGTTGAATTTGCTCAAGATGAAGAACGCTTATCTTCTGGGCAACGAACGCGAGCTGGAAATCCGCAAGACCGTGTCGTTACGTCAGCTCAAGGCGAAGGAGGAGAGTAAGGACACGCTCCCGACATCGATCAATAAACCCTGGGAAGACACGCCCGGAGCAGACGGCACGGCGACAACCGACGGGACCAAGTCGGAGCTTGTAAAGACCGGCTCATGCGAGTTTGAACTGACGCAGTCCCTGTTCGACAACGACTACCCCGGCCACTGTCTGCGCCGGATCAAGAGCATCAGCATTTCCCTGCCGGCCGTCCTGGGCCCTTATGAAGACATCCGTGCCACGCTGACCCAGACTGGCAGCGAAGTCGTCATGCCGGGTACCGACAAGCCCACCATTAAAAGTCTGCGGGCCAATCAGCAAATAGCGCTCTCGACGGGCATCGACGATAACGGCCTGTTCACCCTGAGTTTCCAGGACGAACGTTATCTGCCTTTCGAATACACGGGCGCGATTTCGAAGTGGAAGCTGTCGTTTCCCAATCATGCCGCTCAAAAGTCCATGCTCGAATCGCTCACCGACATCATCGTGCACGTGAGCTACACGGCCAGAGCAGGCGGAGGTTCGCAATGAGCGAACAAATAGCATTGCCTGTTATCGCGCCGTCACTACCCAAGGGTGGCGGTGCCATCCAGAGCATTGGCAAAGGATGGGGTGCCATCGGCGCCCACGGTGCAGCCTCTTATGAGATTGCCTTGCCGATTTCACCGGGTCGCGGCTTTGCACCCTCCTTGTCACTCAGCTACGGCAGTTCGGTCGGCAACAGTATGTTTGGCATCGGCTGGGGGGTGTCATTGCCCACTGTTGCGCGACGCACCAGCAAGGGTGTACCAGCCTATGCCGAGGATGACGAGATTGTCGGCCCCAGCGGTGTTGTGTGGCTGCCCGAGCGCGATCAAAAGGGCGTCATCACCTCAACCCGCGTCGATCGTTACAACGGGCAGGAACTGGGTACAACCTATACTGTTGTGCGCCACTTCCCGAGAATCGAAAGCAGCTTCGACCGGATTGAACATTGGTCCTCGGAGAGCGACAAACCGGGTTTTTGGTTGGTGCACGGTGCCGATGGCAGCCTTCATCTGTACGGAAAAAATCCGGCATCGCGTCGTGCCAACCCCCAGGACACGAGCCGTGTAGGCGAATGGTTGCTAGAGGAGAGTCTGAACCCGCACGGCGAGCACATCCTTTACCAGTACAAGGCAGAAGATGACCGCGATGGCGCCAAGGCCCAGCGTTACTTGAGCCATGTGAGCTACGGCAACTTCAAGGCCGATGCAAACCTTTACTTATGGCAAGCAGACCGGCTGAAGCCTGTGCAATGGCATTTCGAGTTGGTATTCGACTACGGCGAACGGAGTACCGAATACGAACACAAACCTCTATATGAAGGCCAACAGTGGCAAACCCGTAGCGACGCGTTTTCCAGTTTCGCCTACGGTTTTGAGTTACGTACCGAACGCCTGTGCCGCCAGATTCTGATGTTTCACCGCTTTCCCGATGAGTTGGGCACCGCCCCCGCTCTGGTCCGACGCCTGCTGCTCGATTACCGA
Organism: Pseudomonas sp. TE12508; assembly: GCF_056279485.1. Lineage (NCBI taxonomy): Bacteria > Pseudomonadati > Pseudomonadota > Gammaproteobacteria > Pseudomonadales > Pseudomonadaceae > Pseudomonas > Pseudomonas sp. TE12508. The sequence goes on from NZ_JBWCCN010000005.1 coordinate 308,843, forward strand.
CAGACGCCTCTGGGTTACCACCATCTGAGCGCGGCCCATGACCAGGCGTTTGGCAACTCGACAACCGCCGATAACCGTCCCCCCGTTGAATTCAGCTACATCGAGTTCAAGCTCCTGCCTGATACCCACGCCTGGCAGCGCTTTCAGAACATGCCGGGGCTCAACGACGGCCAAGGTTATCAACTGGTGGACTTGTACGGCGAAGGCCTGCCGGGCGTGCTCTATCGAGGTAACGCAGGCTGGTATTACCGCGAACCCATGCGAGCCAGAGCCAAAAGCAATGAAGTGGCTTACGATCAGTGGCGAGCGTTACCCAACATTCCCGTTGCCGACACTGCAAAACCTGTGCGCCAGTCGCTGAGCGACCTCACGGGCGATGGTCGGCTGGACTGGATCATTGCTCAGCCGGGGCTGAGTGGTTTTTTCTCCCTCGGCCCCGACCGGGAGTGGTCGGATTTCGCCACGTTCAATGCCTTCCCCGTGGAGTTTTTCAATCCGCAAGGGCAGTTGGCCGATCTGATGGGCGAAGGGCTCAGCGATCTGACGCTGATAGGCCCACGTAGTGTTCGCCTGTACGCCAATCAACGGCAGAACGGTTTTGCAACCGCCCGCGAAGTGACTCGTAAAGAGGATGAAGACGCCCTTCCTGTACTCACCTCTTCGTCCTCCGAACTGGTGGCCTTCAGCGATATCCTGGGCAGTGGTCAACAGCACCTGATACGTATTCGTCACAACGAGGTGAAGTGCTGGCCAAACTTGGGTCGTGGACGCTTCGGTAAAGGCATCGTGCTGGGCTCTCCTGGCCTTGCATACGAAACATTCGACGCCTCGCGAATCCGTCTGGCGGACCTGGACGGCTCTGGCGCCGCCGACCTGATTTATCTTGAAGCGGATCAGGCGCGGATCTTCATGAACCGCAGCGGCAATGGTTTCGCCCCTTCAGTGGCCCTGCCATGGCCGGAAGGTGTGCGCTACGACCGTTTCTGCCAGGTGAGCATCGCCGACTTGCAAGGACTCGGCTGTTCCAGCCTGATTCTGAGCGTGCCGCACATGACACCCCGTCATTGGCGCTACGACTTCGTCAGTGCAAAACCGTATTTACTCACGGGGACCAACAACAATATGGGCGCCGCCGGCAGCATCAGCTACCGCAGCTCGGCGCAGGAATGGCTGGATGAAAAAGCGGAGAAAATCAAAGCCGACAAGCCCCGCACCTGTCATGTGCCAATGGCCCAGCATCTGGTATCGAAACAGACCCAACTCGACGAGATTACCGGCAATCGTCTGACTAAGAGCTTCTCTTACCGCCAAGGCTACTACGACGGCATCGAGCGGGAATTTCGCGGCTTCGGCCTGTTGCTGCAAACCGACAGTGAAACCAACCCCGATGATGCCGATTCGCAAGGTTTCACCACGCCATGCCAGACAAAGAGCTGGTTCCACACCGGACAAGCAGTGGATCTGCCTCGTACCGATTATCACCATGCTGACAAAGAAGCCGGGGCGCTGGGCAAGGCACTGCTTTGCCAATACCAGCCAGAGCTGAAGAACGACACACGCATCACGTCCCCAGACACGGCAACAACCCTCGAAATGGCCCGCGCCCTGAGCGGTCACTTACTGCGCAGCGAGATCTTCGGAGTCGATAAACGCCTGAAGACCAGAACGCTATATTCGGTTCAGGAAAACCGCTATCGGGTACGTTTGCTACAAACACCTGAGGGTAATCGACGCTATGCCCGGATGTTGCCACTGCTGCTAGAGTCCATCCGTTATCAGTACGAAGGCATCGCCGATGACCCGCAATGCCGGCACACCCTCAATCTGCAGCACGACCTGTTCGGCACACTGACCCACAGTGTGAACGTCCATTACGCCCGACGTAAAACCGGCAGCGATATCCCGCCGTTCAGCGATGCCGACCAGCAAAAATGGTGGCGCGATGCTCATGATCCGGCACAACAGTTCTACTACCTGAACGAAAGCCTTGCCGAATTCATTCATCTGGATAGCGCCCAAGGATGGCGGCTGGGTCTGCCTTATCGCCAGCGTACCAATGCGTTGAAGCGACCCAAGGCGCCCGAGGCCGGAGGGCTGACCACAAAGGATATGACTTACGAAAGGCTCATCGAACTCGTCAAACAAACCGCCTGGACGACCCAACACGTCCTCACCGGACTGTCCGTGCAACGCTACAAAAACACCTCAACCGCAGAAGCCCTGCCGGACGGCGTCGCCCACTTCGAAGCCCTGGCCGACCATCTGGAAACCGCCGAGCTGGACGAAACAGCCCTGAAAGCCTTCGACGTGTTGTCGCAAGCGGCTCGCCCCAAGGGAAGACTGCTCGAACGAAGTGGCTATCACCGAATGAACGATTTCCTTCCCGTAGCCACGTCTCCCAGAAAACTCTGGTCTGTCAAAAGCGGTTTCTCGACCTACGCCGCACTGAAGGGTTTTTACAAGACACAGACCCTGCGGTTGAGCAAAAGCCATGGTGTGACCGAGGTCAGCTACGACAACTATCACTGTCTCATCACCGCGCTCAAACTGCCCGATGGTTGTGTCACCAAGGCTACCTACGATTACCGCTCACTCCAGCCCCGGTGCATCACTGACCCGAACGGGAACATTCAAGAAGGGCTCTATGATGGTTTCGGCCAAGTGCTGGCCACCAGCATTTACAGCAACAAGAGCAATACGCTCATAGGTTTCAAACCTATCGCTCAATACAAACGTCCGGAGTTCACCAGCCCGACCGAAGCGATCAACAATGCAAGGGGTGCTTTGCTGGACGCCGCCAATGCCATCTACTACGCGCCATTTAGCTGGATGGGGCGCGTCTCGGACGCAGCTCTGAAGGACCGCGACTGGCTGATGCGCTGCGTGGCCAACGGTGATGTGCTGCCAACCGGATACATCTGCGCTTCGGTCCGCAGGCGCCTGGCAGGCCTTAAAACACTCTTGGCCGATGAAGCGAAACTGACAACCGAACTCGCAACCTCGGCCCGTGAGCCGATACACATCGCCACCCTGGTCGCTGATCGCTACCCCAATGACAACCAGAGACAAATCCGCATTACCGTCACCTGCTGCGATGGCTTCGGACGAACACTGCAAAGTAAGCAGCAAGTCGAATCGGGTACGGCCTACGTCGTCAACGCCAAGGGAGAACTGACCCTCGAGGACGGAACACCGAAGGAGCTCACCGCAGCAAAGCGCTGGCGTATCAGCGAACGGGTGGAATACAACAACAAGGGATTGGCGATCCGGACCTACCGCCCTTACTTCGCCGATCAGCATGACTACATCAACGATGTGTCCTTGCGACAGTTCGGCCATTGCGATCTGCAGTTTTACGATGCGTTGGGGCGCCCTACGCGTACACGTCTGGCAAAACAAAATGGCCTTTCCTATATGCGGCGGCAAACCCGCCACCCCTGGTACACCCTGGACGAGGATGAGAACGATACGCTGGAAGAGGTCATGTCCGAACGACTCCCGACAACCGGGGGTGAGGCATGAGCGCACGCCTTCACTGCAAGACACCGACGATCAACGTAGTCGACAGCCGAGACCTGACGGTCCGGCATGTCGCTTATTGGCGTAGCGACGCAGCCAAGGCTGCGCAGGCGCGCATTACCCGTCAGCAGTACGATACTGCCGGACGCCTAATTGCACAGTGGGATCCGCGACTGTTTGCCGAAACGCAGAAGGCCAATCTGACGACCCTCTACAGCCTGTCCGGCAGACCACTGCGGGTAGACAGCGTTGACGCCGGGTGGCGACTGAACCTGCCGGGGGACGCTGGGCAGACACTTCGCAACTGGGACCAGCGAGGCAATCATTGGCGAACGACCTTCGATGATCAACTACGGCCAATCACGATCCAGGAAGAATCGCCGGGGCAGTCGGCACGCATCATCGAACGCTTCAGTTATGGCGACAACTCGATAGATTCGGCCGCACTCAATCGATGTGGCTTGTTGATTCGCCACGACGACGAAGCAGGCAGCCTGCTCATCGACGAGTACGCCCTTGGTGGTAAACCCTCGCGTCAGACACGCCACTTTCTGTTGAATGCCGAAGCCTTAGACTGGCCGGCAGAGGAACACAGCCGAAACCTCTTACGAGAAACGGGTGATGGCTACAAAACGCAATGGCACTACGACGCAACGGGCGAGCTCATCCGGCTGGTGGATGCCGGTCAACACCAGCAGCGTTTTTCCTTTGATGTTGCAGGCCGACTCAAAACCGTGAGCCTGAAACTCAAAGATACCGAAATCGAAAATACCCTGGTGAAGGATCTCGTTTACAACGCCTTCGGCCAGGTTGAATCACAGACCGCAGGCAACAACGTCATGAGCCGCGCGGTGTTCGATCCCGCCAGCGGTCGATTGACCTCGATGACTGCCTCCATATCGGACCGCACCTTGCAGTCGCTGCACTACAGCTATGATGCGGTGGGTAATGTGACGCAAATCGAGGACAAAGCTCAGCCCGTGCAGTTTGGCAGCAACCAGAGAGTCGAAGCCGTCAGCACATTCATCTATGACAGTCTCTACCAATTGACCAGTGCAACCGGACGAGAAGCGGCAGGGACAACCACTGCCCCCTATATTCCTGCGCTCGGCATTACACCCATCGATACCCGGCAACTGTTCAATTTCACCCAACACTACACATACGACGCTGGCGGTAACCTGACCGAACTGCGCCATGTGCGGGATCGCAACAATTACACCCGAACTTTTAACGTGGCAAATCTCAGTAATCGTCTGGTGTCCTGGCGCCAGGGCTCTGAATTGCCAGGCACTGCTACAACCTTCGATGACAACGGCAATCTGCAGGACTTGCAATCGGGCCAGTTGCTGCAATGGAATGCACGCAATCAACTTACCGGCGTGGTGTTGGTCAAGCGTGAGGATGGTCCTGATGACCATGAACGTTACGACTATGACGGCAGTGGTCAGCGTCTTCGCAAAACTACCACCACCCAGGGTGCATCGATCACTCACACCCGAGAGGTCCGTTATTTACCGGGCATCGAAATCCGTACCCGGGGGAAAGAGCGGCTGGAAGTCATAACGGGGCAAGCCGGACGTGGCAGCGTTCGTTGCCTGCACTGGACCGAAGGCCAGCCCACAGGTATTCCCTCAGATCAACTGCGCTATAGCCTTGACGACCATTTGGGTTCCAGCTCACTGGAACTTGATGGCAATGCTGACTTGATCAGTCAGGAGAGCTACTTCCCATTTGGCGGAACGGCATGGACAGAGTCGCGTTCAAAGGTGGAAGCCGATTACCGGACCATTCGATATTCCGGAAAAGAACGCGATGCCAGTGGGCTTTATTACTACGGGCACCGGTATTACGCACCCTGGTTGCAACGTTGGATCAGCCCTGATCCGGCGGGGACGGTCGACGGGTTGAACCTGTATTGCATGGTAGGGAACAACCCCGTCAGATTTACTGATGCGCAAGGCCTGACCAGATCAGAACGTCTGGACTATCTCGATCTGGCAGAACTGAAACTCGACCAGGTAGCGGGATATACAGAAGGGATGTCTCGTGAAAACTTCGTTGATGTAGCCCTCCGGCGAACCCCTACCGTCAAGAGGCAATACAAAAGCTTCACCATGGAAACGGCCAGAATAATCAGCGAGGTCGAGGCCAACAAAAAGAAAACATCCAATCAGTTGAGAGCATTGGAGAAATCGAAAGAATGGATGTATCCCGAACCTGTGAGATTTTCAAATCCCGTCTATACATCAACCTCGCTGGATAAACATACCGCGCTCTCTGGTATCACGAATGAACACCATGACCATCCACTCACCGGATTTCACAACCTTCCTGGAAGCTTAAGCCCTAAGAGCCTGTTTCCCGGCGTCACCCTGAATGAATCAATAGGGAACAAGGAAGACACTTACCGAGTATCAAGTATTCCGGCGTTTATGCATGGCATTCAAAAAGCTTATTTTGCCGCCGATATGCGGCTCCACGTGTTCCTGACCAATCGGATCATTCGTCACGTGACACGTCACCAGAAAATCCCCGTAAGTGCAGGAATAGCGGGTCTACATGCCGAAGTTGTCGCGGCCAATGTCTGGCTACAGGGAGGTCCGCGTACCAGTCATCACCATCAACGACTGTCACAAGCCTTTATTTACACGGCACGTATGCAAAAACGTGGTCGAGGCTCGGACTTCCCTGCCTGCTTCAATTGCAGTGAAATTCTGCCTCCTTTCATCAACATCGTCACGGGACGAAAAACTAAGTCCTACTGACCCCCCGCATTTGCACAAAACGATATCAATGCCGGTTTCTCTCAAACACTAATCGCATTGGTAAACACCAACCGATTCCCAAACGGATCACTGATGGTCATGTCCTGGCTCCCCCAGGGCATGGCCTGAATCTGTGGGCGAGCGAAAGCATACTCCTTGGCCAACAATTGCTGCTGGAACGCCTCCAGTTCATCGGTCTCAATACGCAACGCTGAGCCCGGTGTGCTGTCGCCGTGGTGCTCGGACAGGTGCAGCACACATTCGCCACGGGAGATTTGCAGGTACAGCGGGAAATTTTTTTCGAAGCGATGCTGCCAGTCGATCTTGAACCCCAGGAAGTCGACGTAAAACTCCAATGTCTTGGTTTCATCGAAAATCCGCAGGATCGGGGTGGTTTTGCCCAAGCTCATGGAGTTGCTCCCAGATTGAGAAGGCCCAGAGTGTAGCTGGGCTGGATGTCAGCGCTTCGGCTTGGGAACGGCTTTCTTTAATCGCAATGTGCCACCACGAGACATGGATCAATGAAAGTAATTTTCGTGGAGGGCTATGGGATGTCGTGCAGAGGTATGGCAGGTCGCGAGTTATGGAAATTGGCCAGGGGACTTTCATCCCCCGACGCTGACCGTCCCACACTCGGCGTAGGAACGATCACTGATCGATTTCAGTCGTGATGCTCGCTGGCGCGTTTGAGCAGTTTCTTGCAGCGTTCGGATAAATGCAGAACGCGCAGCTGCTTGCCAGCCTTGGCGTAGCGCTCGCGCAATGTCTTAAGCGCAGCGATGGCCGAGTAGTCGACGAAGCTCAGGTGGCGACAATCAAGGGTCACCTGGGGCGGGTCGTTGGCGGGATCGAACTGGTTGAGGAATGGCGTGGTAGAGGCGAAAAACAATGTGCCGTGCAGGCGGTAGAGTTTGCTGCCGTCGCTTTCCTGATAGCTGTCGGCATACAGTTCGCGAGCCTGTTGCCAGGCGAAGTTGAGCGCCGCAATGATGATCCCGCACAACACGGCGATGGCCAGATCGGTGAACACCGTAATCACCGTGACCGCGATGATCACCAAGACATCGTTCAGCGGCACCTTGTTCAGCACCCGTAACGAAGCCCAGGCGAACGTCTGCTGCGACACCACGAACATCACCCCGACCAGGGCGGCCAGCGGAATGCGCTCGATCAGCGGCGAAAGGAACAGCACAAACAGCAAGATCATCCCCCCGGCTACCGCACCAGACAGCCGACCACGACCGCCGGAGCTGAGGTTGATCACGGTTTGCCCGATCATGGCGCAGCCGCCCATGCCGCCGAACATGCCAGAGACCACGTTGGCAGCGCCCAATGCCACGCACTCGCGGTCCGGGTAGCCACGGCTCTCGGTGATCTCGTCGGTCAGGTTCAGGGTCAGCAGGGTTTCCAGCAGACCGACCAACGCCATCAATATCGCGTAAGGGGCGATGATGCGCAGGGTTTCCAGGCTCCAGGGGATGTCTGGCAGTGCGAAGCTCGGCAAACTGCCGGCAATGTGCGCCATGTCGCCCAGTGTGCGGGTCGGCAGGCCGAGCAGGTAAACCGCCAGCCCGACACCCAGAATCGCCACCAGTGCTGGCGGCACGGCACGCGTCAGGCGCGGCATCAGGTAGACGATGGCCATCGTCAGCGCCACCAGCCCGACCATCATGTACAGCGGCGCACCACTCAACCAGCCGTCACCGCTCTTGAAGTGCTCCAACTGGGCCAGGGCAATGACAATCGCCAGGCCGTTGACGAATCCGAGCATCACCGGGTGCGGCACCATGCGCACCAGTTTTCCCAGCCTCAACAAACCGAACGCCAGCATGATCAATCCACCCAGCAGCACAGTCGCCAGCAAGTACTGCACGCCGTGCTGCACCACCAGCGCGACGATTACCACGGCCATCGATCCGGCGGCACCGGACACCATCCCCGGCCGCCCGCCAAACAGCGCAGTCAGGGTGCAGATGATGAATGCGCCGTAAAGCCCCATCAATGGATTGAGGTGGGCCACCAGCGCGAAGGCGATGCATTCGGGCATCAGTGCGAAAGAGGTCGTGAGTCCGGCCAGGACATCGGCGCGCAGACGTTTGGGTTTCATGGCTTACCTAAAAAGACAGGCGGGAGAAGAGAGGGCGGATGTTACGGAATTGAGGGCGGGCCGACCAGTGAATGGGCCGTCAGAAACGCAATCGCGAGCAGGCTCGCTCCCACACTGGACTTGTATCGCCCCCAACAATGGGATCGACGCAAAACTAATGTGGGAGTGAGCCTGCTCGCGATGAACGATGACGCGGTCTACGAATCAGCCCTTGAAATCCGCAATCGCATAAGCCGCCAATTTGCCTTGGATGAAGTCCAGGAAGCACTGAATCCGTAGGGCAAGTTGCGAGTTGCGGTAGTACACCGCGTTGATCGGTTGGCGATATCCGCTGTTGAATTCCGCCAGCAGCACCTGCAAACGACCGGCGCGGATGTCGTCGATGGTCATGAAGTGCGACAAGCAGGCGATGCCCTGCCCTGCCAGCGCCAGGTGCCGGATCGTCTCGCCGCTGGACGCATTGATCGACGCCTGGATCGGCCAGCGATCACCGTGGACATAGCGCAACGGCCATTGGTTGAGGCCTTCGTTCTGGGTAAACCCAAGCAGCGTATGTTCGGCCAGATCTGCAACGGCGGCTGGTACGCCGTGTTGTTCCAGGTACGCCGGGCTGGCGACGATGTGCAGCGGGCTGCAACCCAGTGAGCGGGCATGCAAGGTCGAGTCGGCCAGCGTACCGATGCGGATGGCGATGTCGGTGCTTTGTTCGAGCAGGTCGATGATCAGGTCATTGCTGTTGAGTTCGAGCTGGATGTCCGGGTAGAGACGGCGGAACTCATCGATGTACGGCACGATGGCGTGCAGCATGAATGGCGAGGCGGCGTTGATTCGCAGACGTCCGGAGGGGGTTTGCTGGCGTGAGGACAGGCGCTCTTCGAGTTCGTCCATTTGATCGAGAATCAGCTTGGCGTGCTTGAAGAAGTACTTGCCCTCCTCGGTCAGGTCCATGCGTCGCGTGGTGCGGTTGATCAGCGTGGTGTCGAGCTTGGCCTCCAGTCGCGACAGCGTGCGGCTGACCGCCGACGGCGTTTGCCCGACCTGTTCGGCCGCAGCTGAAATCGACCCGCACTCAATCACGCAGACGAAAATCTGCAACTCATCGGATCTGGCTTTCACGTGTGTCCCTTATCGATTGTCCTGCGCCGTTCTACTGTGGCGAGGGGGCTTACCCTAATGCCAGCCAACGTGCGGAACCTGTGGGAGCGGGCTTGCTCGCGAAAGCGGTGTATCAGTCGACATTAATGTTGAATGATAAATCGCCTTCGCGAGCAAGCCCGCTCCCACATGGATTGCGCATGACTAACTGGCATTGGGGCAAGCCAACTCGCCACAGGTTCAGACTTTCGATAGTAGCTGAGCGTTATGCCTTAAGGCCAAACACCTCGGCCAAATGCTGCTCATAACGCGCCACATCGGCTTCGACATTCGGGCGCTTCATCACATCGACGCACAGGAAGGTTGGCAAACCGGTCATGCCAAGGAAGGTGTTGGCCTTGTGGAACGGGAAGTACACCGCGTCCACGCCTTTGGCTTCGAAGAAGTCGGTCGGGTCGTCGAAGGCTTGTTGCGGCGCGTTCCAGGTCAGCGACAGCATGTATTTTTTACCGTGCAACAAACCGCCGCTGCCGTACTTCTGCGACGCGTCGGAACGCGTGCGGCCATCACTGGCGTAAAGGCTGCCGTGGCCTTCGGTGAAGACTTCATCGACGTACTTCTTGACGGTCCAGGGTGCGCCCATCCACCAACCGGGCATCTGATAAATGATCACGTCGGCCCAGAGGAATTTGGCGACTTCCTCCGCGACGTCGTACCCCTCGTCGATAAACGTGGCTTTTACATCCACACCGCCGCGATCCAGCACGCTCAGCGCCGCTTCGTGCAGCGTCGTGTTGTAGCGACCATCGGAGTGGGCAAATTTTTTGCCGCCATTGAGCAACAGGACTTTTTTCATGGGAGAAATCTCGCAAGGTTGAAATTCGATGGCGGCAGAGTAGCGATCGACCTCGCGCGGAATAAGCCCAGGATCAGCAAAATTCATTTGACCAATACGCACGAATCGACAGGGGATTGTTGCCGTAAACTTGCGCCAATTCTGACTTTCAAAGAGAACCTGATGAGCGAACTGCAAGGCTTCATCCTGCACGCCAAGACCCGCCCGGAAAAAGCCGAGGCATTCGAAGCGTTGTTCCGTGCTTATGTCGAACCGAGTCGCGCCGAACCCGGTTGCATCGAGTACCACATGCTGCGCGACAAACAGGACCCGACACTGTTTATCTTCTACGAGATCTGGCAATCCCAGGCTCATCTGGATACGCACTCGAACCTGCCACACATGAAGCAATTCCTCGACCAGCGCATGGAGTTTCTGGAACGGGATTTCGATATCCGGCCGATCGAGATGCTCAGCACTTCGTCCGCTAGCCGCTGATCAGCAAGTGGCCGCCGAGCATACCGAGGCCGATGAAGAACACGCGCTTGAACAACACGGCGCTGATCCGCTGGCGCAGCCATTGCCCCAACAGCATGCCGAGCACCGCCGGAATCAGCGCCAGCAGCGATGCGCTCAACTCGCCTCCGCCGAGGGCGCCGCGCCATAACAGCCCGGCGGCCAATGCCAGGGTCGAGACGGTGAACGACAGGCCCAGCGCCTGCACCAGTTCATCCTTGCTCAAGCCCAGTGCTTGCAGATAAGGCACCGCCGGAATCACGAAAACCCCGGTGGCCGAAGTGATGACGCCCGTCAGCACACCGCACAGCGGACCGAGCCAACGCTCGGTGCGACCGCCGACGCGCAAGGTCGGTAGGAACAACCCGCTCAAGGCGTAAATCAGCAACGCCGCCCCCAGCCCTCGCACAACCCAGTGTCCACCGGCCATGCCGATCCAGAGCGTGCCGACGCCCGTGCCGATGAAAATCGCCAGCAGCATCGGCCACAACCGGTTCAACAGCCCGCGCAAATGACCGCCGAATGCCAGTTGCCAGACGTTGGTAAGGGTAGCGGGAATAATCAGCAACGCCGCAGCCTGCGACGGTGCCATAGCCAGACCGAGCAAGCCCATGGCAATGGTCGGCAAGCCGAGGCCGATCACGCCTTTGATCATCCCGGCCAGCAGGAAGGTTGCGACGACCAATAAGTAAAGGGCCAAACCCAGATGTTGGTAGAACGCGGCGAGTGTATTCATGGGGCTATGGTGAGCCCTGATGGTTGCCTTGAAAATCTGCCATATACTGAGGCAGCCTCTTGATTTGGTAGAGGCTAAAGTTTTCGTTGCGGCTGATGACGTCTTCGCGGGCAAGCCCGCGAAGGGGCCCCGTCCAGACAACAAACCTCCCGAGGCTGTAACGATGCACTTCGACCTCACCGACCTGCGCCTCTACCTGAGCATCCTCGACACCGGCAACATCACCGCCGGCGCAGCTCGCAGCCATTTGTCGCTGGCGGCGGCGAGCGCTCGAATCCGCGCCATGGAGGCTTCACTCGGCATCGAGTTTCTTGAGCGAGGTCGTCGCGGTGTCAGTCCAACCCCGGCCGGCAAGGCCCTGGCGCAGCATGCCCGAGTCCTGTTGCAACAGGCCGAGCGCATGCAGCAGGACTTGGCCGAATACGCCAAAGGGGTCAAAGGCCAGGTGCGGTTGTTGTGCAACACCACTGCAATCACCGAGTACCTGCCGGAGTTGCTGGCAGACTTTCTGCGTGACCATCCGAACCTCGACATCGACCTCCAAGAGTTGCCCAGCGCGCGCATCACCCACGCCTTGCGCCAAGGTGCGGCGGACTTGGGCATTGTGTCCGACGCCGTGGATGCCGACGGCCTTCAGACCCGCTATTTCCGTGACGACCCACTGGTGTTGATACTGCCATGGGATCACCCCTTGGCCGACACCGGACCGTTAAGTTTCAGCGCCACCCTGCACCACGATTACGTCGGCCTGAACGCCAACAGCGCCTTGGCCGTGTACCTGGAAGAACAAGCCCTGCACAGCGGTTTACGGATGCAGATCCGCATCCGTGCCGATGGCTTCGATGGCGTGATGCGCATGGTCGCCCGAGGTGCCGGGTTGGCGATCGTGCCCTTGGCGACGGTCGAACGCTGGCCGACTGAAACACCGTTCAAAAGCATCGAACTGAAAGAGCCATGGGCCCGCCGCAAACTGTTGCTGTGTGCCCGGGACTTCGCCGCACTGCCCGGTTATGCCCAGGCCTTGCTGAATGCCTTGACTCTCCCCTGAGGGGCAGACTTTACCCTTGAGGTTTCAGCTTCAGGGACAGTTACGATGAGCAAGCAAACCGCCCGTTAGCGAGGCCTTGAACGCTCTCTCATGCTTGCCCCTTTTCAGCAAAAATAAGCACAAGGAATAGCTTGCATGGTACGACTACATACGTACTATAGCTTCGAAGCCGAACGTGTCGTTCAGTACCCGCCACCCTGCGGCGACGGCGGGCAAGGAAGAACGGATCAGCTCCAATAACCTACAAGGAATGAGGGGACGCTATGGTTGATTCAACTGAATTTCGTAATGCAATGGCGATGCTGGGAAGTGCGGTCACCATTGTGACAACGGATGGCCCCGCGGGTCGTTTTGGCTTTACCGCGTCGGCGGTGTGCAGCGTGACGGATTCACCGCCCACACTGCTGGTCTGCGTGAACCGCTCCTCGTCCAATCACGAGCATTTCAAAACCAATGGGGTGCTCTGTGTGAATGTGCTGACGGGAAATCATCAATCAACATCCGGGGCGTTCGCCAATCGTCAGCTGTCCATGCAGGAACGCTTTTCCAGTGTGAACTGCGAAACCCTGGTGACCGGTTCGCCAGCCATCGATGAAGCGCTGGTCAATCTCGACTGTCGCATCAGCAAGATCGACGAGGTGGGTACTCACAGCATTTTTTACTGTGAAATTCTCAAGCTCAAACACAGCGAGGCCAAGGAAGGCCTGGTCTACTTCAATCGCAATTACTACCGTCTCAACGACGAACTGCGATTGGCGCCCGATCAGTAACCGCTGCCTGCCCGGCATTGATGACAGCCGCCGTGTTGCCTGGACGTCGGCCTGTCCAATACCGGGTCATCACAGGGATGAGAACATGTTATTCAATGAAGAAAACTTCGCGGATATAGACCTTAACCTGATCATTATTTTTCTGGTGTTGTTCCGGGAGCGAAGTGTTACCCGCACGGCTGAACGCCTGCATGTCAAACAACCAGCGATCAGCGGATCGTTATCGCGCTTGCGCAAAAAGTTCGATGACCCGTTGTTCCTGCGCTCCTCCAATACCATGCGCCCCACCTCGAAAGCTGAAAAACTGGCGCTGGCCCTCACCCCGGCGATCAGTCAGATAGAAGCGGTGATTTGCCGCTGACAAAGAACGCCAAAACCCCTTGCTCGGGTGAACGATCAGGGGGTTGTCCCGGACTCAAACGTAGAACGCTGAGAGGATATGAAAAGATGAGGGATCGGAAGATGCGTGACTTCAAGCTCGATTGCCGAGCCTGATCCTGACTAAACCCGCGCCCAAAAGGCCGGTAGAAAGCACTCACTGACCAGCAAGGCAGAGCCGTTGCGCGTGAAGCGCGAGCGCCTGGCCAGCAATCGTTTGGCATGAGGGGCGAAACGATAGGACAGCGCCGCCAATGGCGCACCGGGGGACAGCAAAGCGCACTGGAAAGGTTCTCGCAGGGTTTGGGCCGACGTGTAGAGGATCTCGGCCAATGGTCGGCCGCCGTATTCGTTGAGCTCCGACCAATCGGCGCTCAGGGCCGGTACGCTGGTCAGGCTGCGCGCCGTGACACAGGGCTCACCATCGAGCTTCATGACCACCTCACGCACCCAACCGGTCGACGCCGCCGATACGTTCAAGGCTTCTGCCTCGTCAGGGTTGAGGGGTCCGTGGGACTGCTCGACCACTTCGATGGAGTAACTGCCCATCGCCTTCAAACGAGGGGTCAGCGCGCCCGGCAAAAACAGCCAGTGATGTTCGGGATCAGTTAATTCCGACAACGGTCGCGACGACCAATAATGACTTGTCCCCATACTCTCACCTCCCTGGTGATCGTGAACTCAATGGTTGCAGTGAAGGGCTCTGCCCTTCACTTGCCGTGTACTCCTGAAACTCAAGCCTCGGTCTCTTCGTTCACTTCATGCTTGCTGATCACTTCGACGGTTTGCTCGTCGAACTTGACCGCGGTGAGTAATGAATCGAGCAGCCCTGGAAAACGCTGGTCCATGTCCTCGCGGCGCAAAGACAACAGGTTTTCACGACCATATGGCCGTTGCCAAATCAGACCGCTGTCACGCAGGACCCGCCAGTGATGCGTCATTGTCGATTTCGACGCACCCTTGAGAATGCGCCCGCACGGGTGTTCCTGGCCATCGGCCAACACCTTCAATACGGTCAGGCGCAACGGGCTACCCAGTGCGGACAGAACATTCTCTAATAAGATCTGGTCCTGATTAGGGTGATTTGCAACGTTCATAGGTAGGTACCTTTGATGATATAGGCGGGAGGTGTCTTACTAGGATTCGTCTATACGAGAACAGTAAAACTATACACAAAAAGTACCCCCCCGCGATAACCACCCCGGGCACTACAGCACCTTGAACCCTGCAATCCCCCGTTGGTTTTTTACTGCACTTCACGCTCCTGAAAGCCGCCGCCCAAGGCCGCCATCAACGAAATCGAACTGTCGATGTGCTTGCTGTTGAGGAAGGCCAGGCGCATCTCGTCCTGAATCAATTGTTGCTCAATGTTTAACGCATCCAGGAACGTATCTTCACCGGCCTTGTACCGGGACTGAGAAAGATCGTAGGACGACTGGGCAATGGCACAGGCATCTTGCTGCACTGCAATCTGCTGTTCGAAAGAGCGCAGTTGCGTGACCGAAATCGCCACTTCATGCAGGGCCGAGGTCAGCACCTGATTGTAGTGAGCAATCGAAATATCCAGTTCGGCATTGCCGGCCTTGAGGTCGGAGCGCAAGCGCCCGGCATCGAAAATCGGCAGGGAAACGGCCGGTGCGATGTTCCAGAACTTGCTGACGCTGGCGAGCAATGCATCCCCGGACAACGCGTGAGTCCCCGCCGAAGCCACCAGGTTAACGTTGGGATAAAACGTAGTCTTGAGCGCATCGACATTCTTGTTCTCGGCTTCGACCCGCCAGCGTGCCGCCACGATATCTGGCCGACGCCCGACCAGTTGCGCCGGCAACTGAGCGGGCAGCGCCACCACACTGGCTTGCAGGCTTGAAGGACGGTCGATGCTTTGCGCGCGATCCACGCCCTTGCCGACCAATGCCGACAACTGCAACCGGGCGATTTCGATGTCATCCAGCGCGCCGATCAAGGTCGATTCCGAGCGCGCCTTGAGACTTTGCACCTGCTTCAACTGCGACAGATTATCCAGCCCCGAGTCATAGCGTGAACCCGAGAGTTCCACCAACTTGCTCAACCGCGCGAGATCCCGGCGATTGAGTTCCGACACCTGCCAGGCGTAGGCAAGCTGGTTGTAGGCCTTGACCACGTTGACCGTCAGAATCAGCCTCGATGATTGCAGGTCGACTTCGGCCGCCATGGCACCGTTGAGTGCCGATTCCCAGGCTGCCCGCTGTCCACCCCACAGATCAAAGGTGTAGTTGAAATTGACCGCCAGCGATCGGGCAGTGACGTAGTTCCGGCCCTCTCCGCTGTAGTCCTCGTACCGGGACAACCGGGCACGGGTGACGCCCGCCGAAGCATTGACTTCGGGGTAGCGCTCGGCCTCGCGCAAATCCAGGAACGCGTTGGCCTTGGCGACCCGTGCCGACACTTCCTGCAAGTCCGGGTTGCTGGCATAGGCCTCTTCGATCAAGGCGCCCAGTCGCGGGTCACCCAACGACGTCCACCAGTCGGCACGAGGCCAGTTGGCGGGCGGCAGTGTGTCTTGCAGCGTTTTGGAGTGCAGATCGTCAACCGACAACAAGCTGCCCTGATGATCGATCCCGGCATAGTTCACACAGCCTGCCGCCATCAGGATGGAAATAGCCAGCGGCGCCAGCATCAAGCGCGTAATCCGATACATACAACATCCTCACATGATGGGTTGCGGCGCACTGACCAGAGTGGCCTCAGGCGCGCTGGCTGGCTGTTTGATCGAGCTCAGCAAGGTGTAAACCGAGGGCAGGATAAACAGCGTGAACAGCGTGCCGATCAGCATGCCCACCACAATCACCAGGCCCAGCCCGAAGCGGCTGTTGGCGCCGGCACCGCTGGCGAACAACAGGGGAGCAAGCCCCACCACCATCGCTGCGGTGGTCATGAGAATCGGCCGCAGGCGAACCTGCGCGGCATGTTGAATCGCCTGGACCCGGTCCATGCCCTGCTTGCGCTGCAATTCATTGGCGAACGCAACCATCAAAATGCCGTGCTTACTGATTAATCCGATCAAGGTGATGAGGCCGATTTGCGTGTAAATGTTCAGCGAGGTCATCCCCAGCGCCAGCGGTACCAGCGCCCCGCAAATCGACAACGGTACGCTGATCAGAATGATGAACGGATCGCGGAAGCTCTCGTATTGCACGCTCAGCACCAGGTAAATGATCACCAGCGCCAGACCGAAGGTGAACGCCAGGCTGTTGCCTTCCTGCACGTACTGCCGGGCATCGGACTGCCAGTCGAAACTGAAGCCGGCCGGGAACCCTTCCGATTGCTTTTGCAGGAACCCCACGGCATCGCCCAGGGTCACGCCCGGTGCCGGAATGGCCTGGAGCGTGGCGGAGTTCTGCTGGTTGAATTGGGTCAAGCGATTGGGCTCGACTTTCATGTTGAGCGTGGCCAGTGTCGATAACGGTACCGGATTGCCCTTCTGATCCTTCACGTAATACAACTTGAGGGTTTCGGGGGTGAGCCGGTCCGAGGAAATCGACTGCGGAATCACGTCGTAGGAGCGCCCGTGAAAGGAAAACCGATTGACGTATTTCTCGCCGATCAAACTGTTGAGGGTCTCACCAATATCCTGCATACGAATGCCCAGGGCGTTGGCCTTGGCGCGATCGATCTGGATTTCCACCACCGGGTTATTGAAGTCCAGGTCGCTGTCGACCACGGCAAACAAACCGCTGGCCTGGGCTGCCTGCTTGAGCTGATCCATCACGTTGAACAACGCCAGGTAATCCTGATCGCTGCGGATCACCATTTGCACTGGCAACCCACCGGTGGAACCCGGCAAGGGCGGCATCTGGAACACGAAGATGCTGGTGCCTTCGATCTCGTTGACCCGCGCCTGCAAGTCGGGCTGGATCGTGTTGGCGTCGCGACCGCGCTTGTCCCAGTCCACCAGGTTGATCCCGCCGACGCTGTTGGACAGCCCATCGGAACCGTTGGCCACCCAGTTGCTATAGCCCTCGGGGATCTGGTTGAACGTCTCGTAGAGCTTGTGGGCGTACGCCTCAAGGTAATTGAGGTTGGCATGCTGCGGTGCCTTGATGGCCGTCAGCAAAATGTTCTGATCTTCCAGCGGCGCCAGTTCGGTTTGCGCCGAGCGGTACAGAAACGGCAGGCTGAAAAAGATCACCAGGGCCACGCTGAGGCTGATCCAGCGCCGTGCAAGCGAGCCGCCCAGCAACGCGCCATAGCGGCGGGCCAAAGACTGGAAGAAACGGTCGGCCTTGACGGCCATGAAGCCCTCGCTGCTTTTGGCGTCCAGCAGACGGGTGCTCATGATCGGCGACAACGTCAATGCAACGATGCCGGAGATAACCACGGCCCCTGCCAGGGTCAGCGCGAACTCCTTGAACAGCGTGCCGGTCAGTCCGCCCATCAAACCGATAGGCGCGTACACCGCCGCCAGGGTGAACGTCATCGCGACCACCGGCCCAGCCACTTCCCGGGCCCCGATCAACGCCGCATCGAATGGGGATTTGCCTTCCTCGATGTGGCGGTGCACGTTCTCCACCACCACGATCGCATCGTCCACCACCAGGCCGATGGCCAGAACCATCGCCAGCAACGTCAGCAGGTTCAGGCTGAAGCCGAACATCTGCATCAACATCGCGGCGCCGAGCATCGACAGCGGAATGGTCACCAGGGGAATCAGCACGGTGCGGAACGTCCCCAGGCACAGGTAAATCACCAGGACCACGATCACCAAAGCTTCCAGTAGCGTGTAAGACACTTCATCAATCGAGGATTGAATGAAGTGCGCCACTTCGAACGGAATTTGTACCGTCACACCCGGCGGCAGGGTTTCCTGGATCTGTGGCAACAACTCTCGTACGCGTTTGACGATCACCAGCGGGTTGCCGGTCGGTGCGGCGTCCAGGCCGAGGAACAGCGCCGGCACATCACTCATCGAACCACTGGTATCGGTTGAAGCGGCATTGAGCTCGACAGTCCCGACATCCCGCACGCGGATGATGCGGCCATTGTCGTTGCGCAGCACCATGTCGCGGAAATCTTCAACACTGTTCAGGTCGGTGTTGATCCGCAAATTGCTGACCACATACAAGCCCTTGACCTGCCCCGGGGCGGCCTGGAAGTTGTTGCCTTCGATCGCCTGCGACACGTCCTGGCCGGTCATTCCGTAGCCCGCCAGGCGTTGCGGATCCAGCCACAGGCGCATGGAGAGTTTCTGCTCGCCCATGATGTTGATTTTGGCCACGCCTTCGATGCCGGCGAACATCGGTTCGACAACACGGGAAATGTAATCGGACATCTGAGGAATGGTCAGGTTGGAACTGGCGAACGCCACGTACGCCACACTGGTAAAACCACCCGAGGTGCGTTCCACCACCGGGTCATAGGCATCCTTGGGCAAGCGGTATTTGATCTGATTGACCTTGGCCATGACCTCGGTCAGCGCGGAGATGGAATCACTGTTGAGTGCCATCCGGATCGTCACTTGGCTACGGCCCTGGGTCGACGCCGAAGACAGGTAATCGATGCCCTCCACCGAGGCCACGGCCTGGCTGATCGGTTGTGTCACAAAGCCCTGCATCAACTCCGACGAGGCGCCCGGGTATTGGGTGGTGACCGTGATGGTCGAGGTTTCCAGCATCGGATACTGGCGGATCGGCAGGTTCAGCAACGCACGCACGCCGAACAGCAGGATCAGCGTACTGACCACCACTGCGAGCACGGGGCGGCGGAGAAAGATGTCGGTGAATTTCATTTTTCCAATCCAGTGGTGAGGTTAAGGCCAACCGTGTCCGGCACACCTTCCACGGCCACTCCGTCATGGAGTTTCAACTGACCGGAAGTCACCACCTGCACGCCTTCGTTCAAACCTTTGTCGACAACCGCCCAGCCATCGCGGCGCTCACCGACCTTGATGCTCTCGCGCTTGACCTTCTGCACCCCCAGGTCATCCGTGTATACGGAGAAGACGCTTTCGCCGTAGGCGTTGTAGGTGATGGCCGTCTCCGGAATCACCAGCTCGGAAGTCTGCGGCAACGTGACCGACACTCGGGCATACATGCCTGGGCGCAGCAGTTTTTTCGTGTCAGTGATCACCGCCTGGACGTTGATGGTATGGGACTGATTGATCTGTGGATCGACCGCCACAATCTTTCCCTGAAACTTCACATCCGCCCAGGCATCGACTTTCGCCTGCACGGTTTGGCCAAGCTGGACGCGGGAGCCATCGCGCTCGGCCAGGGTAAAGTTGACCCGCAGCACACCGGGGTCGGTCAGGGTCGCGACAGCGCCACCGGCCTCCAGGTACTGACCCAAATGCGCCTGACGAATCCCGAGGGTGCCAGCGAACGGCGCACGAATATGACGCTGGGCGATTTGCGCCTGCATGCGCTCCATGTCGCCTTTGGCCGCGTCATATTGAGCGCGGGCACTGTCAAAGGCTCGACGGCTTTCGGCACCGGTTTTTGCCAGTTCCTGCACCCGGGCGAATTGCGCCTTGGCCGATTCGAACTCGCCCTTCAGGCGAACCAGTTCACCTTGCTCCGGTGCATCGTTAAGCGTGAGCAGAACTTGCCCCGCCGCCACTTGATCACCGGACTCGAAGTCGATGTCCACGACCTTGCCGCTGACTTCAGCCGACACCAGCACCTGGCGCTGAGCCTCAAGCTTGCCGATAGCTTCCAGGTAATAGGTGTAGGGCTGTTTCTTGACCTGCGCCAAACCGACCTTGGTACTGGGTAGCCGTTGTTCGGCCGAGACTGGGTCGGGCCACCAGAAACGCCAACCGAAAGCACTGCCAATAACAATAACCAGCAGAACAAACACCAGTGATTTAACTTTATTTCGAGCAAGCATGTGGCACTCCCTTGACTCTCAACTGCGAGCGCAAAAGTTCAAGAATTAATAAAAGAGGCGGCACAAACCCGGCGTGTCATTAATCCCTGTGATTAATCACTCATGACACGCCGGATTTATTTATAACCGTTTACGCTGCCGCGAGCGCATTGGTCTTATCCAGGTAAAACTTGCCAATACCGTGCAAGTTCAAAGGCGACAAAGTGAAGTGCTTTGAACCGGTATGAATATCGCGGAAACAGCGTTCCAGGAAGTGGGACTTATAAACCGCTTTGGAACCGGCCAACGCATAAATCTGATTCACGGCGCTCACCGAGTTTTCAGTGAGCACCGAGGCCGCCAGCCCGACCCGGGCACTGACCGGATCGCCGATCGTTTCGCCACGGTTGATGACCTGGCAGATCGCATCTTCAAGCAGCAACTGAGCCGTGTGCACCGACGAAATGGCTCGACCGGTTTTCTCGAAAATCACCCCTTCCAGGCCAGGATCGGTGTTCACCGCCCGGTCGTTACGGAAATGATCGACCGCCGCACGAGCAACGCCCAGCACGGTGGACATCGCCGCCAGGGTACCGAATTCGTAATAGCCTGTGGCGTATGCCCGCGAACTACGAATTTCCGGAGACTTCTTCAACGTCTCGACATCCAGGGAGAACGCCTTGTTGACCAGCACTTGCTCACACTCGAAATGGTGGCTGCCCGTGCCGCGCATGCCCAGCGTGTCCCAGGTGTGGTTGATCTTGCATTGAGACGCCGGAACAAAAAACATCCGCACTTCAGGGGCCGAACCGTCGGCCGGGCCTTTCACCGTGGCGGTACACACCAGCCAGTCGGCATAGGCCGAACCGCTGGCGAAGGCCCACTTGCCGCTCAGCAGGTAATCGTCGCCGTCCGGCACGGCCTCACCGCCAGAGTGAATCGCACCAATCACAAAACCCGTGCAAGTGCTGTAGATCGCTTCGGAGGTCTGCTCCGGCAAGTAGTCGGAGAGCCGACCCATTGCCACTTGCACCGCCAATTGCCAGGACACCGAGGCATCATGACGGGCAAATTCGAGCAGCATGGCGGAGGTCGTCTGGATATCCACTTGCGAACCACCAAACGCCTTGGACACCGACGTTCTGCCGAAACCTTCCTTGAAGAGCTCAGACATCACATCCTTGTGAGTCGCATTCGTCTGTTCGCTGTAATCCCTGTGCCTGATGATCAACGGGTTCAGCGCACGCACCTTCTCAAGCCATTCGTTGGACTCAGTGGGAAGATTGTTCCATTGCATAAGATTTTTCATAACGGCTCCTAGCTATTATTTATTTAATGATCAGCAGACGAAGAACAGATGAATCTTTATTATTTTTGAAGCCGACAAAAATGTACGTCTACAGTCGTACATTGGCAAGCGTTAGTTAGGTTTTCTTTTAGAAAAAACTCCGTCCAGCTTAATGAAAAACTCCAGACGAAAAGACACTACCGAACTCCCATAGAAGTTACGCTTTCTTTAACTTTCGGGTATTAGCGTGAGCCGGCGCGTCGTGCACTCACCTCTGACAACGATGCCCAGTCCTGATCGCCCTGACCATGGGCCATTGCGTCCAGCAAGTTGTCTTTCAAAACACTGGCAAACGGCAATGGCACCTGCGCCGCTTCGCCTGCCTCAAGGGCCAAGCGAATATCCTTCAGCCCCAGGGACAGCTTGAAGCCCGCCGGCTCAAAATGTTTATCGATCATCAGTTGCCCGTAGCCTTGATAAACCGGTACGGGAAACAGCGTCGAGGTGATCATTTCAATGAACGTCGCGCGGCTGATGCCATAGCTGCTGGCCAGAGTGGACGCTTGCGCCATGGACTCGATCGCCGCCGCAATCATCATATTGGCCGACAGTTTGGCCACGCACGCCAGCTCCGCGCATTCCCCGAATGGCCAGGTCTTGCGTCCCAACACATCGAATAGCGGCTGAACACGGGCCAGTGCCTGCGCGGGACCAGACGCGAGAATATTCAGATTGCCTGCCGCGGCCACGTCCACCCGTCCCAGCACCGGAGCAGAGACATACGCCACACCGCGCTCGGCATGCAGCGCCGCAAACTCCTTGGCCAGCGCGACCGACACCGTGGACATATTCACGTGAACACTCCCCGCCGTGAGGCCCTCCAGCCCTTTGCCGTCAATGAACACCGAGCGCATGGCGACGTCATCGCCCAACATCGAGATCAACACCTCGGCCTGTGCGGCGAGTGCCGGACTACCGACGGGCTGAGCACCGGCACGCGCCAATTCATCCAGCGGTGCCGACGATCGATTCCACACCTTGACCCGATGACCGGCCTTTAACAGGTTCAGCACCATCGGCACGCCCATCGTGCCCAAACCAATAAATCCCAGCTCCATGCTCTGCTCCCGTCCTTGTCAGTTCGAAATGTCCGTTGGACGTCGCACCACAATTGCGATTGTACGTGTACAGGCGTACATTTCAAGTGCCTCGTTTATTTAACCTCGAGGCAGCGGCTTCAAACACACCTACACGCAAGGCAAGGAGGCTTTATGCAATTCGGGATCTACACCGTTGGCGACGTCACACAAGACCCGACCAACGCCAGTACCCCAAGTGAATCTCAGCGCATTCAGGCCACCCTGCAAATCGCGCAAAAAGCCGAAGACATCGGCCTGGATGTGTTCGCCACGGGCGAGCACCACAATCCGCCGTTCATCACGTCCTCCCCCACCACGTTGCTGGCGTACATCGCAGCGAAAACCCAGCGCATCATTTTGTCGACGTCTACCACCCTCATTACCACCAATGACCCGGTGCGGCTGGCCGAGGAATACTCGTTGCTGCAACACCTGGCAGGCGGCCGCATGGACTTGATGCTTGGCCGGGGAAATACCGCACCGGTCTATCCCTGGTTCGGCAAAAGCATCGTCGACGGCCTGCCGCTGGCGATGGAAAATTATCGATTGCTGCACAGGCTCTGGCGCGAAGAAGACATCAACTGGAGCGGTCGCTTTCGTACCCCTTTGAAGAACTTCACTTCCATTCCCAGACCGCTGGACGACGTGCCGCCCTTTGTCTGGCATGGCTCGATTCGTACCCCGGAAATCGCCGAGCAAGCGGCGTATTACGGCGATGGTTTTTTTGCCAGCCATATCCTCTGGCCCCGCGAGCATTTCATTGCCCTGGTGGAGTTTTACCGTGAGCGATTTGCGCACTACGGGCATGGCACGCCAGAACAAGCCATCGTCGGCCTGGGCGGGCATATTTTCATGCGCCGCAACTCCCAGGACGCACGACGGGAATTCCGCCCTTACTTCGACAACGCCCCGGTCTACGGTCATGGCCCTTCCCTTGAAGAGTTCATGGAGATGACCCCGTTGTCCGTGGGCAGCCCCCAGGAAATCATCGACAAGACCCTGACGTTCCGCGAGCACTTCGGCGACTACCAGCGACAGCTGTTTCTCTTCGACCATGGCGGTATTCCTTTAAAAACCGTGCTGGAACAACTCGAC
The DNA here is from genome assembly GCF_056279485.1 of Pseudomonas sp. TE12508. NCBI lineage: Bacteria > Pseudomonadati > Pseudomonadota > Gammaproteobacteria > Pseudomonadales > Pseudomonadaceae > Pseudomonas > Pseudomonas sp. TE12508. Next base: position 332,980 of record NZ_JBWCCN010000005.1, read on the forward strand.
ATGTTCGGCAAGGAAGTACTGCCGGTATTGCGCGAAGAGACCCGCAAGCGTCGTTCACCGTTAGCGGCCGAGCCTCCGACCCACGCCAGTCGCCTGGCACGTTTGCGTTCGACGCAAACGCCGCCAATTGAACCGCGACCTGGCTTCAAAACCCCGCAACACGACAGGGTCACCGGACGATAAATCGCCCTTTCAATGGCCCACTATCATCCCGTGGGCCACTGAACGGTGTCAGGCCGCGCCTTTGAGCGGTTGCCGCGCATCCATGACCGACAGCACGCCATCGTTGATCAGGCGGGCGAGGTATTGACCGTAGCCGGTCTTGCTCATGCTCCCTGCCTGCTCCAACAGTTGCGCATCGTCGATCCAGCCTTTGTTGTAGGCAATCTCTTCCAGGCAAGCGATCTTCAGGCCCTGGCGTTTCTCGATGGCATGCACGAAATTTCCTGCTTCCAGCAAGGAGTCGTGAGTCCCGGTATCCAGCCAGGCCAACCCGCGCCCCATCACCGAAACGTTCAACTTGCCGCGTTCCAGGTAGACATTGTTGACGTCGGTGATTTCAAGCTCACCCCGTGGCGATGGCTTGATATCCGCGGCGATCTGCAGCACGTCGTTGTCGTAGAAGTACAACCCGGTGACCGCGTAATTGGATTTCGGATGAGTCGGTTTTTCGCAGATGCTCAGAGCCTTGCCGGTATCATCGAACTCGACGACGCCGAAGCGCTCCGGGTCGGCCACGTAATAGCCAAACACAGTGGCACCCTCCTCGCGGCTGGCCGCTTCCAGCAGGGTGTCACCGAAACCGGCGCCATAGAAAATGTTATCGCCCAGCACCAGGCATACGTTGTCTTCGCCGACAAACTCGCGACCGATGATGAAGGCTTGGGCCAAACCGTCCGGGCTCGGTTGTACCGCGTAACTCAAGCTCAAGCCCAACTGACTGCCGTCGCCGAGCATACGCTGGAAACCCGGTAAATCCTCTGGGGTGGAGATGATCAGGATTTCGCGAATCTCTGCCAGCATCAATACCGACAGCGGGTAATAAATCATCGGTTTGTCGTACACCGGCAGCGACTGTTTGGAAACGCCCAGGGTCACAGGATGCAACCGTGAACCCGCGCCACCCGCCAATAAGATTCCTTTGTACCTGGCCATGCTTTTCTCCTTGAAGCAGTTGTGTGACAGACGCCCGCAATGGCGTCTGTGAAGTGGGTTGGGTTCAGGCCTCGACGGCTTCGTTTTGGTGTTCGCCGATGCGTTCCAGGGCGTAGTCGCCCGACAGTACCCGCGTCCACCAGGAACGATTGTCGAGGTACCAGTCGACCGTTTTGCGCAGGCCGCTCTCGAAGGTTTCCTGCGGCGTCCAGCCCAGGTCCTGCTGGATTTTTCCGGCATCGACGGCGTAGCGCTTGTCATGGCCGGGGCGATCCTTGACGAATGTGATCAGGTCCCGAAAGCGCTCCACGCCCGCCGGTTTGAGTGCGCCGCGCGTCTCCAGCAAGTCGCACAAGGTGTGCACCACTTGCAGGTTGGTTTTCTCGTTGTGGCCGCCGATGTTGTAGGTCTGACCTACCTCACCGCGACTGACCACCGCATACAACGCCCGGGCATGATCTTCGACGAACAACCAGTCACGGATCTGCCCTCCGTCGCCGTACACCGGTAACGGTTTGCCGTACAGCGCATTGAGAATGATGTGAGGGATCAGCTTTTCCGGGAAATGGAACGGCCCGTAATTGTTCGAACAGTTGCTCAGCACCACCGGCAAACCGAACGTCCGGTGCCAGGCGCGAACCAGGTGATCGGAGCTGGCCTTGGTCGCCGAGTACGGCGAACTGGGTGCATAAGCGGTGGTTTCGGTGAACGCCGGATCCGCGGGCTCCAGGTCGCCGTACACTTCATCCGTGGACACATGATGGAAACGAAACGCCGCCTGACGTGGCGCATCCAATCGGTTCCAGTAGCCACGCGCCGTTTCGAGCAAAGTATAGGTGCCGACGATATTGGTCTCGATGAAGGCCTGGGGCCCGTCAATCGAGCGATCCACGTGGGACTCGGCCGCCAGATGCATGACGGCATCGGGTTGAAGACGCGCAAAGATCTCGTCCAGCGCGTTCCTGTCGCAGATGTCCACTTGATAGAAACGATACCGCGGCGAGTCGGCCACATCGGCCAATGACTCGAGGTTACCGGCGTAGGTCAACTTGTCTACGTTGATGACTTCGCACTCGGTTTCGTTGATCAGATACCGCACGACTGCCGAGCCGATAAAGCCCGCGCCCCCTGTCACTAAAATTTTCATCAGCGCCTCCCTTGGCCAATTGATGATTCACAGTCCATCGATGGCGTCTGCCATCGAGCCATCGGTCAGTTGAGCAAGGCCACCCAGTACTGGCTCAAGCCTTTCTCCAGAATCAGCAAGGTCTGAATGCAGACAAAGCTTTCATCGGTGGTGGCCGACGTCGAATTGAGCGGCCCGAAACCGCCATCCTGTTTTTGATGGGCAGCGATCCAGTCCTTCGACGCTTGCAAGTAGTGCGGCTGGGCATCGAGCAAATACATCGCGGCGATGGCCATGTACGTACCCACCAGACTGACAGCCTTGCCAGGCCGGTAATGGAACGAGCCATTGGGTTGTTGCAGTTTTTGCAGCCACGCCACGGTCTGCTGCGCGTCGACGATGCGTTTATTGAGAATGAACAGCGTGGAAACCACGCGGTACACCGAGAACGCATCCGGCGGATAACCCGGTTTGTTGGCAAACCCGCCATCGGCGGTTCGGCATCGCAGCGCAAAAGCCTGCACGGCCTGTTCGTCTGGCGCCCGAGCGCCGAGCGCATGCAGCGACAAAACCGCCAGGTTGGTGTGCCAGATATCGGAGACATAACCCGCGACGTCGCCGAAACCACCATCCGGGTTCTGGCACGCCTGCAAGTAACGCACGCAACCTTCGACATCATTCGGTAGCGCCCCCAGCACCCGCAGTGACAGCACCGCGCAATAACTGGCGAACACATCGCTGAGATGACCCGGCTGTTCGGCGAAGCCGCCGTCCGCGTTTTGCGATGACTTGATGCAGTCGATCAGGCTCTCCTTGTTTTCAATCTCGATGCCCAAGGCATGCAAATCCGAGATCACATGCAAGCCGGAAAACACCTGCCACGTCTTGTCTGCCCGAAACCCCAGCGGAGCGGTTTCAGCGGTCAGCCCGTAAGGTGTGTCGCTGGAGGCCCGAGCTTGGGACAGCCACGCCAGATAACGTTTCAAGTCCACATTGATCGCCGGCACGGCCGCTGGATGAATGTCTTGCACATCGCCACTGCCATCGATGCTCTCCAGCCCCTGCGCCACCAACGCTGCGTCATCGTGATGATGCACCGCCGTGGCTGGCTGGACCGCCTGCAGTGCCTGCGCGGCGGCGAGCTGGGTTTTCAGGCTTTTCAAATGCAACGGCAGGTATGTCAGGTTGCCGATGGTGAACACGCCTGGCTGGCGCGGCGTCGCCCAGAACTGTCGAATGAAGGGCACGGTCGGGTCATCGGGGGTCGACCAGAAATAACCTTTGCCCATGAACAGCCCACCGTTGCGGCTGTCGTGAAAATCCAGCAAGGCAGCCGTTACGCCGGCCCGATCCAGGTCATGCGCATCCGCCGGGAACGCCTGGATCGCCTGCAACAGCAGCGCTGCGTCATAGGCCGTTTTGATCGGAAATGGCGACTCGTGTTTCTTATAAGACGTGTGCCAATCGACCCGCACTTTGCCGCTGATACACACCCGATCCCAGTACCCGCCATAGGCGGGATCGCGGAACAATGCCAACGTCTGCTTGAGAAACGAACACGCCAGATTCGACAGCGCATTGTCATCGCGAACGCTCGCCAAGCCGACCAGTGCGAGGCTGGTTTGCGCCCGCACGGCACAGCGGCTCAACGCCACATCGACGCCCTGCTCGCTGTCACTGCCGGCGACGCGAGCGATCAGGTTTTCGGCATGCGCTTCAAGATGCCCGACAAGGCCGGCTCCCAGCGGATCGGTGCCGATCAGCGCGAGCAAGTTGACGGCGCTGATGTCCAGCTCGATCGAGGTGGCCAGTTCCAGCGGTTCGGACCAGTCACTGCTGTACATCCCCGCCACCACCGAGCGGCTATAAACAGTTTCGATTTTCTCCAGCATTGCCTTGATGTTGGCCAGGTTTGCAATGTCTTGCGGCACTTTGCGCTGGTAGGCAATCAATGCCGCCAAGGCGTCCAGTTGCAGCGCCAGCGTCCGGCAACGGCCCGAACCGTGGGGCGTCCAGAACCGATCGGCGAGTTCGTGAAACCCCGCGTGCTGGCCATCATACAAACGCATGAGGCCCTCATGGGCGAAACGCAATTGCGCTTCGCTGCCATGAGCAGCCTGGTAGAGCGTCACCTCAACCTGATCCTGCAACTGCTTGTCACTGGAAATCGCGACCTGCCCGCTGGCATCAGTGATTGCAAAATAACCACCGTACTCGGCGTCTTTGAGGCCTTGATCAAAAAGGAACTGTGGATGAAGCGACATGGTGTATCCCTCTTCCTTGAGGTTAGGCGGCTTTGCTTTCGGTCAACGGGACAACGGCGCCCTGGCACAACTCGATAATCCGCATGGCAGCGCGGGCAGCGCCTTCGCCGTCCGGGGCGGCCACTTGTTGATGAGGGGCGAAGTAACCGGTCGCGTTGGTATTTTTTTCGAGCTCGCCCGCCACCAATTCAACGATCCGGTGCTGGTCGTGACCCAAATGGGTCGGGAAACCCAGAAGCTCCAGGCGACGCAAGGCCTCGAGTTCGTGGTATTCCGACTTCGAAGGCAGGACGAACAATGTAGGGATGTTCAGCGCCGAAATTTCCGTCACGGTGATCCAGCCTGGTGCCGAAATCAGCAGACTGGCTTCACGCAACAAGCCCATCCAGTCGGGGTAGTACGGCACGCAGATAACACCTTCCTGGGCCTGGATATCCTGACGTCCCAGCAGCACCATCTTCAGCTCGGGATTTTGTTCGCGCAGGGTTTTGAAACTCTCCAGGTAAGCCGCCAGCAGTGCTTCCTTGTTTTGCGAGAACATCGTAGTGCCACTGATGGAGGCGACAATGAACGGCGAGTCGCCAAGGTTCAGTTCGGCGCGCACGTTCAAGCCGCTTTGCACCGTGATGTCACGGATCATCGGCCCGACGAAGTGTGCTTTGCCGGTACTCAAGGCCTCGGCGACCGGAGTGCCTTGATCGAGGGAAGCGACATAGGGTTTGTCGGTCAGGACCAGTTGGCTCTGATTGATCATCCAGGAGAACTGGCTGTGCAGGGCCGTGCGGGCTCTGGCCATCTCAAGGGCGTTGACTTCGAATCCGCCGTCGGCCAGGTCGCTGTCTTCCAGTTGGCAGAGGGTGAAGTCATAACGCTCGGTCACGAACACCAGCGGCGTACCGCTGAAAATCGCCGCCAGGCAGGCCGCCATGTTGTAGTCCGACACCAGCACCGCCGGCTTGTATTCCGCGATCAACGCCAGGTAAGACAGGATTCGCTCGCCGGACAAAAAGGTATTGGCGATATAACCACCAATGTAATTGGCCCAGTCCAGCTCTTTCGACAAGTTGCTCTTTTTCGAGTAATCGACCAGTCGCCCGGCGATGTCCACTACCTCGACCCCGGCCTTTTCGAACAATGGCGTAAAGGTCGGTTGCAAGGAAGCCAGCGCCACGGTCAGCGCCATATCCGGACGTTGTTTCTTTATCGCCTGAGCGATGGAAAGAGCCCGCATGTTATGTCCGGAACCAGTAGGGTTGGGGGCAAATAAAATCATTCCTGTATCTCCATTAGTTGAACAACGCCATTGACCACAGTGTTTTCCAATACATCCCTTATAACCACTGAGTAGGGTTTTATAACGGCACCATCACCGATACTCAGTGGACCAACTATGATTGCTCCCTCACCAATAACGCAGCGACTTCCAATGCGTACAGGGGCCTCCTCCCAAGGCAGTGAACGAAACGAATGATCATGTGATGAAGTAACGACAGTGACCCGCGCGCCCAACTCACTGAAGGCACCAATCGTGACGCCGCCCGCGGCCTCGATAACGATGCCTTCATCCAACGAAGTCCCGGTTCCAATATCGATACCACCCAGTTGCGACATCCCGCCCTGACGCACACTGCGCCCGATCAGAATGCAGTCCCGAGCGATTTCCACCGAGGCACCACCGCGCAATTCGGCATCGATAAGCGTGTCTTCACTGATGTCCCAGGTTTGAGTATCCGGGTTCAGTTCCTTGAGTCGGGCCACGGATAACGAAGTCCGGTCGAGCAATGAAGGCATGCCCTGACGAGCCCGCTCCCGCACCTTCGCCAGTACGCCTTCGGGGCTCGGTGCGCCGTCCTCTACAACACTGCGATAGGCGAAGATTCGGGCAGGGCGCCCTACTGCGACAGCATCGGGCGGAACATCCGAGACCACCAGAGCCCCCGCAGCAACCACTGCACCAGCCCCGATGGAGACACCTGCTTTCACCGTAACCTTCGCACCCAGCCAGGCGTTTGCGCCGATCTGGATCGGGGATTGAGCCGTCCCCAGGCACTGCACACCGGTGGCCAGCATGCTTGCCTTGCCGATGGCGACAAACCTCAAGTCGGACTTGAACCCGACGAAACAGTCATCACCCAATTGAACATTTTGCAGACGACTGGCGGCGCGAATCCATACATGCCGACCGAGTTCACTGCCAGAATCGATCGTCGTTAAAACTTCGACTACATTAGTGTCATCCACAGTAAAGCCTCATTCCATTGATACGGGATGCATGATGATTTAATGCACACAGAAACCTGCGGACCTATCCGCTTGTGCATAAGCAATAACTAACTGTTTATTTTTTCTGCCATCTCAAAGCACGCATAACATTGCGTCCGCGCAACTTTAATAACTGTTACTCCGCCGCCACGTTGTTATTTGGATAACAACAGGTAGACAGCAACACTTGGCCCGATGGCCAAGTCAGCAATTAATGATAGAGAAAGCTGAATAAAGTCTGTCCGTGACTAGAATGTAGCTCCATTGGCGGAAAAGTCCGCTAGTACGAATGTTATAGTACAGACGATTTTGTTTTGCAATAGGTGTCCGGTGGGTTATTTCGTTTGCGTCTAAAAAATTATTGAACTTTTATGGTTCGTTGCTGTAGCGAAACCTTCACACATGCACGGCAATGGTGCGAAACAGCTTCGCATAGGCTATCAGCGTTTACAGGTAACTGGATGTCGACCCCAGACATCCGGGTGCCCCCCTCTCGGCGATAGGCTGGTCATTCAATCCTGCCGCTAGCCTGGAGCTGACATGCCCGCACCTATCACCGTCCTACGCGATACCCACCCATTGCCCGTGCTCGACGCCTGCAAATGGGAAAAACTCGAAGGCGACCCGCACACCGTCAACCTAAACGCCTACACCAGCGAAGACGGTAGCAAGATCATGGGCACCTGGATTTGCACGCCAGGCAAGTGGTACGTGGAATACGTGAAGTGGGAATACTGCCATTTCCAGGAAGGCTACTGCGTCATCACTCCGGAAGGCATGGCGCCGATCCACCTGCGTGCCGGTGACATTTTCGTCATCGAGCCAGGGATGAAGGGCACATGGGAAGTGGTTGAGACCGTGCGCAAGTATTTCGTGTTTGCCTGATGCAAAAAACCGAGAGACCACCCGACGTGGTCTCTCGGCAAAAAAACTGATAGGAATCCGCATCCCTTGTGGCGAGGGAGCTTGCTCCCGCTGGTTCGCGAAGCGAACCCAACAAGCTGATGCGGTGTTTCAGATACACCGCATGCTCAGGACTTACGACTGCTCCGCAGCCGGACGGGAGCAAGCTCCCTCGCCACAGGCAAGCCTCCCATCACCATCCCGAAAAATCCTTATTGGGGTTTGCGATAGCTGTTGATGATCGCCGAGAAGTCCTTGCCGCCTTCCCCACGCTGACTCATCGCCTGATACAACTGCTGCGCCACCGCGCCAAGCACCACCGGTTGGTGCGCCTGACGTGCCGCCTCAGTGGCCAGGCCCAGATCCTTGAGCATCAGTTCAGCACCGAAACCGCCGGTATACCCGCGCGAGGCCGGCGCCGTTTCGACGATACCCGGCCACGGGTTGTACATCTCCGAACTCCAGCAGCGCCCGGTGGAACTGTTGATGATCCCCGCCAGCACCGTCGTGTCGATCCCCAGCGCATCGCCCAAGGCCATGGCTTCGCTGACGCCGACCATGGAAATCCCCAGCAGCAGGTTGTTGCAGATCTTGGCGATTTGCCCGGTGCCGACTTCGCCACAGTGGACGATGTTGCGGCCCATCTGCGCCAGCACCGGTTGCAGGGTGGCGAACAGTTCAGGCGTAGCGCCGACCATGAAAGTCAGTGTCCCGGCCGCAGCACCGCCGGTACCGCCAGAGACCGGGGCATCGGCCATGACCACGCCTTGTTTGGCAGCCGCTGCGGCGACGTCGCGCGCCGTCTGCGGATCGATGGTGCTGCAATCCACTGCGGGCACGCCCTTGGCGATTCCCGCCAACACGCCGTCTTCACCCAGCCAGACGCTGCGTACATGCACAGCGGCTGGCAGCATGGTGATCACCAGTTCTGCATCTTGAGCGGCTTCACGCGCCGAAGCGCTGATGCTGCCGCCCAGTTGCTCGAGCTCTGCCAGCACAGCTTTGTTCAGGTCGACCAGGCGCAGTGAATGGCCGGCCTTGATCAGGTTGCGCGCCATCGGCGCGCCCATGTTGCCGAGACCGATAAAAGCGATTTTCATGTCCGGCTCCTTAACGCAAGTGGATGGTGGTATTCACACCGTCGTTGACGCTGTCGTCGTCGAACCAGCGCGCGGTGACGGTCTTGGTTTGAGTGTAGAACTGCACCACTTGCTTGCCATACGGACCGAGGTCGCCGAGCTTCGAACCACGGGAACCGGTGAAGCTGAAGAACGGCACCGGCACAGGAATCGGGATGTTGATGCCGACCTGGCCGACGTCGATTTCCGTCTGGAATTTACGCGCCGCCGCACCGCTCTGGGTGAACAACCCCGTGCCGTTGCCGAATGGGTTGGCGTTGACCAGAGCGATGGCCTGATCGAGGGTATCGACTTCCAATACCACCAGCACCGGACCGAAGATTTCCTGGGTATAGATCTGCATCTCGGGAGTGACACCAGAGAACAGGGTCGGACCGACAAAGTTACCTTTCTCGTAGCCCGGAACGCTGATGTCGCGACCGTCCAGTTCGAGCTTGGCGCCCTCCTTGATGCCGCTTTCGATCAGATCGAGAATCCGCGCCTTGGCTCGCTTGGAAATCACCGGGCCAACATCAGTGCCCGGCTCGCTGCCGGCATTGACCTTGAGTTTCTGCGCCAGTGCTTTCAGGTCTGGCAGCCATTGCTTGGCCGCGCCCACCAGCACCACGACGGATGTGGCCATGCAGCGTTGCCCGGCCGCACCGAAACCGGCGCCGACCAGAGCATTGAGGGCTTGCTCACGATTGGCATCGGGCAGCACGACCGCATGGTTCTTGGCGCCCATCATCGATTGCACGCGCTTGCCGTGTTTGCCGGCCAGGTCATAGACGTGCGTGCCGACCGCAGTCGAACCGACGAACGAAACAGCCTTGATGTCCTTGTGAGTGCAAAGAGCATCCACCACATCCTTGCCGCCATGAACGACGTTCAGCACACCCGGCGGAATGCCGGCCTCGATGGCCAGCTCCACCAACAGCATGGTCGACATCGGGTCCTGTTCGGACGGCTTGAGCACGAAGGTGTTGCCGCAGGCGATGGCCATCGGGAACATCCACAGCGGAATCATCGCCGGGAAGTTGAATGGGGTAATGCCGGCGCAGACGCCGATCGGTTGGCGCAGGGTGTAGGTATCGACACCGCCAGCGACGTTCTCGGCGAACTCGCCCATTTGCAGGCTGCCAATGGAGCAGGCGTGCTCGACCACTTCCAGGCCGCGGAAGATATCGCCTTCAGCATCGGCGATGGTTTTGCCCTGCTCATTGCTGAGTACCACGGCAATACGCTTGGAGTGTTCACGAATCAACGCCTGAAGCTTGAGCATGATGCGCATCCGCGCGCCGATCGGCGTCAGCCTCCAGGTCTGGAAGGCGCGATGGGCGGCGCTGATGGCAGCATCGACTTCGGCAGCCGTCGCGAATGGGACTTTGGCCAACACTTGTTGGGTCGCCGGGTTGACGATGTCGTGCCATTCGGTGGTCTGGGATTCGACCCACTCGCCATCGATCAACAGCTTGACCTTTTGCACGGTGGTTTCTAGCGATGCGTTCATATTGGTCTCCGGACGTTGTTCTTATTTAGAGAGCGATCTTTGGAGCCAAGGCGAGAAAGTCGCCTTGAGATGAGGCGTGTGTCACGAATTGGTTATCGGACTGTTTTTGGAGTATAGATGTGCAAACTTCTAATAAGAACGCACATAAAAGCCGGTCCATCATGCAAAAAAACATCACGTCTTTAGGCTCGTTGAACTGGGATGACCTCAAGTTCTTCCTCGAGGTTGCCCGCACTCGCAAGGCCAGTACCGCAGCCAAGCGCCTGGCGGTGGACTACACCACCGTGTCGCGACGCATCAGTTCGCTGGAAACCTCGCTGGGCACGTTGCTGTTCGAAAAGTCCCGCACCAGCGGTTTCGTCCTGACTGCCGAAGGCCAGCGGCTGCTGGGTTACGCCGAGTCGATCGAAAGCACTCTGCACATGGCCTGCGAACAGGTTTCGGGCTCCGGCGTGGCGTTGTCCGGGCATGTACGCATGGGCTGCACCGAAGGGTTCGGCAGTTTTTTCATCACTCCGCAGCTTAGCCACTTCGTCGACGCCTACCCGGCGATCTCGGTGGACATCCTGCCGCTGCCGCACTTCATCAGCCTGTCCAAGCGCGAGGCAGACATCGTCATCGCATTGGAGCGACCGGAACATGGCCCGTATGTCTGCTGCAAACTCTGCGACTACCGACTGCAGCTGTATGCGACCCAGGATTATCTGGACAAGCACCCACCGATCCGCCGCCCGGCAGACTTGGGCAAGCATCAATTCATCAGTTATGTGGACGATCTGGCGTTCAGCTCGGAGCTGCTGTACCTGGCGAATGTGTTGCCCGGTGCCAGTGCCAATCTGCGCAGCACCAGCGTGATCGCGCAGTTCGTGGCGGCGCAGCAAGGACGATCACTGGCGATTCTGCCGTGCTTCCTGGCAGCTCAGGACCCGCGATTGCTGCCGGTGTTGCCGCAAGAGATCACCATTACCCGGCAGTTCTGGATGTACTGCCGGGAAGACCTGCGCAAACTCAAGCGGATTACCTTGTTGTGGGACTACATCCGTGGGGTCACCGAGCAGAATCAAGCGCTGTTGATGGGGGAAAGTCGGGAGATGTTGTTCGCCGATTAATCCGCGCTCACCACGATCGACACCCGACGGTTCTCGGTGCGTCCGACCGCGGTGTCGTTGGAAGCGACGGGCTTACTGCTGCCCAGGCCGCGCAGTTGGATGTTTTCTTCTTTTATGCCGACGGTGGTCAACACCTTGCCGACGCTTTTTGCGCGACGCAGAGAAAGTTGTTCGTTATAGGATTCCTTGCCTGACGCATCGGTGTGGCCGTCGATCCTCACCCGTTCGATTTCCACACTCAACAACGCCTTGCCAATGCGCTCCACGATCTCGGTACTGGCAGGATTGAGGCTCTCGACATCGCTGCCGAACAAAACTTTACCTGACAGGCCATAGGCCCAGCCATCATCCGTCATTTCGAAACCTTGCTGCTTGAGCACAGCGATCTGCGCCGGGGTCAGGCCCTTTTGCGGTACCGTCTGGCAACCGGTCAATGCCAGCAAGGCCAGGAACAGGGTGATCGTGAAAAATCGCAGAGAACGCTGATTGAAGGTGAACACAGACATTAGCTCCTGGTTTGAACATGGGCGACAGGGAGCTCCGCCCCTGCCGTTTGCTGCGCGCCTCGGGAAAGGCGTTTGGCCTGGTACATCGCGGCGTCGGCAGCATCGAGCAACTCGCCCGGTGTGACCCCATGATCGGGGTACACGGCGATGCCAATACTGAGTGAAGTCAACACCTGGGTACTGCCCGGCAACTGGATGGGTATTTCCATGCTGGCGATGATTTTGTCAGCAATCCGTTCGGCGTCTTCGGCCTTGTGCAGCGGTGTGAGCAGGATTGCAAACTCGTCGCCGCCCAGACGCGCGACCAAGTCCTCTTCACGCAGTTGCGAACGAACCCGGGTTGCCACGGCGACCAGCACCGCATCGCCGGCAGCATGGCCAAAGTTATCGTTGATCTCCTTGAACCGGTCGCTGTCCAGGAACAGCACGGCCACTCGTTCATCGAGCTTGCCGGCATTGCGCAAGGCACGCATCAGGCGGCCTTCGAAAAATGCTCGATTCGGCAGTCCGGTCAGGCTGTCATGGCTGGCTTGGTGGGCCAGGGTTTCGTTTTCGCTTTGCAGGTGGGTCTGCCAGGACTCGAGCTCATCGAGCAAGGCATTGAAGTCGTTGCCCAGGTTGTCGAGTTCGGCAATGTCGGCGGGCGGTACGCGCTGGTCGAAGGCTCGCTCGCTGCGAGCGGCGTGAGCCACGGCAGCCAAGCTGCGCAACGGGCCGGTGATCCCCCGCAATTGCCGCCGCGCCAGATAGAGCGCAACCCAGGCACTGACAGCGGTACACAAGACGATCCCCATCAGGCCGCTGAGCAAAAAGCGCATGAGACTGCCGCCGTGGCCGATGAGCAGAATGCTGCCGATTTCCTGACCTTGATGGACGATCGGCATGCTGATGGGTTTTTCCAGAATCACCCGGGCGATCTGCACTTCAAGATCGGACAACAATCCCGTTTCCGGCCGTTGCCAACGTGCGAGTAACTCACCTTTCTCGTCCATCACCTGTGCATCGGCCACTTCTTCGGTAGACGCGATCAATGCCAGCGCTTCGGTGGCGGCGACCTTATCGTTGAACACCACCGCGGCTTCCACGGTGTAGTTGATCGAACGGGCGATCAGATGCAGGTTGTGATCGGCATAAACCCGCAAGGCCAGAACCCCCAGCAGGGTCAACGAAACACTGGCCATGGCCACGCCCACCAGGGCGACGATCAAATGTCCACGACCTATAACCGCCCCCAGGGTCGGACGTATACGGGATTTGAATAGACTCATGGTGCCGCCGGCTTGCGACGCGACAGTTGCAGCACACTGGGATGGATGCGCACACCGCTGCGGGCGACCGAGTCGAGGTTGACCTCGAAGGATACTTGTTCATCGCCGACCCGCAGGCAGAACAGACTGCCGACGGTGCATTGATCGCCGCCTTCGCTGATGCTCACCACCGGGCGCCCTGTCAGCGAGGCGAATAATCGACTGCGTTCGTCGCTGGTCAGCTTGCCGATGTACACCGCGTCGCATTCGCCGGCAATGGCCGGGTTGTCGGCCAAAAGCCGTCGCACGGTGACAGGCCGACCAGTGGCCTGGGTAGTGCCCTTGACCAGATCGTCGGTGTACTCGGTAGGGCCGACCACGCACAGACGCAACTGTTGAGGCTCAACAGGCCACCGGGCATAACTGAGGATCCCGAGCACCACCTGAGTGACTGATCTGGCGCGCTGGTCGGCCTTGCTTACGGCGGTTTCCGGCTGAGCGAAGGCAACGCCCGTCAACAAACAGAGAAAGCCGGCAAGCAGCGCTCTCTTGCAACCAATAACGCGCTCTGTCGTCCAGACAGCCACCTTCATGCAGGGATTCTCTTCGATCGCAACGAAATGATGCCGCAACGATAGCACAGCACCGAAACACCAGCGAGGCCACGTACCACGGCACTTCGTACAGATTCCGTCGTCTGGCGCCGCCCGCTCAGTGACTCGGCTCGATACCCTCTTCCAGCTCCAGCATCAGCCCGCTCAAGCGCTTGACCTTGCGCCGCACGGCCTCTTCGAATACGCCGGCACGAGGCTCAATCAGGGTGAACCAGTGTTTGGCCCGGGTTATGCCGGTATAGATCAGTTCCTTGGTGAGCACAGGGTTCAGGGCATCCGGCAGAATCAGCGCCGTATGGGCAAATTCCGAGCCCTGGGATTTGTGTACGGTCATGGCGTACACGGTGTCGACATCGTTCAGCCGACTTGGCAGAACGAAGCGCACACCACCCTGGCCATCGTTGCGCGGGAAGGCCACACGCAGCACTTGCCGTCCCGCCTCGGCCCCCTCACGCTCCGGCAGCTCGAGGGCAATGCCGATATCGCCGTTCATCAAACCCAGGCCATAGTCGTTGCGGGTCATCAGCACGGGCCGACCTTCGTACCATTGGTGGTCGCTGTCGATCAGCCGAGCCTTGAGCAGCGCGTCGGTCACTCGCTGATTCAAGCCTTCCACACCCCAAGGCCCTTTGCGTACCGCGCACAATAGCTGGAAGGCGTCGAAAGCTTGCAGGACCACACGAGCCCAATGGGTCCAGCCTGGATCGTCGAGCGGGCTGTCGAGCGGTGGCCGCTGACTGCGCAAAAGACTCAGGTAATGCCGATAACCTTGCGGCCCCTCGCCATGGCCTTCGAGCAGTAAACGCTCCAGCGCCCGGTCCTGCTCACCCTTGAGGGGCAGGGAAAATACGTCGCCATGGCTTCCAGCCGCCAGTAACTTGCGGGCTTCCTCGGGTTGCTGCCGGTTGACCCAACGGGCCAACTGGCCAATGCCGCTGCCCTCGCCGAAGCGCCGTGAGTGACGCAGCATCACCACTTGCTGAGCCAAGGGATGCGCTCCGTTGATGTCTTCGTGCAAATCGCTGCCACCAAGGTTTTCCCCGCTGACTGACTCCAGCCACTGGCATGTCTGCGGGCTGTACCAACCGGCTTCGGCATCGCGGCACAGATCGCCCAGGACGGCACCGGCCTCTACCGACGCCAGTTGATCCTTGTCACCGAGCAGTACCAGACGGGCATGGGCCGGCAATGCGTCGAGCAGATTGGCCATCATTTCCAGGTCGATCATCGAGGCTTCGTCCACCACTAATACATCCAGCGGCAAACGATTGCCGGCGTGGTGCCGGAAATGCCGGGTACCGGGACGACTGCCGAGCAAACGGTGCACGGTGGTCACATCCGACGGGATCTTCTCCCGCACCGTTTCAGCAACTTCCAGGGTTTGAACCTGTTGGCTGATGGACTCGGTCAATCGTGCGGCAGCTTTGCCAGTGGGTGCCGCGAGACGAATGCGCAGCGGTTTGCCGGCTTCCACCGCGGGCGCTTGTAGCAATGCGAGCAAGCGTACGACCGTAGTGGTCTTGCCGGTCCCCGGGCCGCCGGTGACGATGCTGAATGCGCTACGGGTAGCCAGGGCGCAAGCGAGCTTCTGCCAGTCGATCACTTCATCAGGCCTGGCAGGGCCGAACAGGCCGGTCAGGCGTTGGGGCAAATCACTCGGTGTCGTTTCGTGTGCAGCCAGGCGCTGACGCAGGGCGTTATCGATGCGCCGTTCGTAAGCCCAGTAGCGGCGCAGGTACAGGCGTTTTCCCGACAGCACCAACGGCCGATGCTGCGCGGCCTCACGCCCATCGACGGCCAGAGCCACCAGACGGCTCGACGCCAGGACCTTGCACCAATGAGCACCCTCCAGCGCCTCAAGCAATTGCGACGGCAGCAACATCGCGCCACTTTGCAGATCACCTTCCGGCGGCAGCGACAAAGCGAAGTCCGGCTCTTTCAGCGTTTCGAACAGATCCAGGCAAACATGGCCGTGGCCCAACTGGTGACTGGTCAACGCGGCGGCCAGCAGCACCAGCGGATCATCGTCGGGGGCGATTTCGTGGAGAAAGGCCACGAAGGCCTTGTCCAGCGCACGCAGCCAACCGCGTTCGACCCAGCGCGTGAGCAGCAGCAACAAGTCATCTGCGCGACTCAGGGGGGCCAGATCCGCCAGACTTTCGGCCGCCAATGGCGTGGGCAGCAAATCGGCGAAGGTGCGACTCATAGCAGTACTCCCTGTTCCCAGGCGGGTTCGGCCTTGGGCTCTGGCTTGCCCTGGAACAACCGGTCCAGACGCTCGATCAGCTCCCGTGGCGGACGGGCGAAGTACACGCCCTGGCTGGTCGCGCGAGTACCGCGAAGGAACAGGTACAACGCCCCACCGATATGCCGATCGTAATCGTAATCGACCAGCCGCGCCTTGAGCTGGCGATGCAAGGCGAGCAGGTACAACACATATTGCAGGTCGTAACGGTTGTCCAGAATCGACTGCTCCATGGCCTGCTCGGTATAGGCCGCGTCATCGACGCCCAGCCAATTGGATTTGTAGTCGGCGACGTAATAACGACCGTCGTGCTCGAACGTCAGGTCGATGAAGCCTTTGAACATGCCATTGAGCAGCACCGGTTCGGCGGCCACCCTGGCCACGCCGTTGTGGGTGTATTGGCGCACCAGTTCATCGAGCTTGAGCACATCGACTTTGTGACTGGCGAACCAGAACTCCATCTCGACCCGGTACTGGGTCAGTTGCTCGAACACCACCGGTGCCTGCCCGCCGCCGACGTGCAGCGGGGATTTGAGCAAGTGCTGTAGCCAGTCACTCAATGTCGTGATCCAGCCTTCCCAGCCACGGCGATTGCAGCGGCGGGCGATGGCGTCTTCCACAGTTTGTGGTGCAGTGGCAAAACCTTCGTCACCGGCCCACTCGAGTAATCCATGGAGAAATGTGCCGGGGTTCGGCCCGCGAGGGAATCGATGGATATCCGCGCCGCCAGCAATCACTTCTCGCGGCGCTTGCGGATCGAGACGTTCGTCGTCAAAAAGCTTTTGGGCTTGCGGGCTCTCCGGGGCTTCGTCACTGCCCACGCTCAGACTGTCGCCAATACGCAAGGCGCTGTAGGAAGCGATCCACCAGTTTTCGCTGGCCTTGCGCTTGGGTATCAGCGGCGCAAGCAAGGTCGCTTCATTGCGCGGCGGATGGTAATGCTCGGCGCTCGCTTCAGGCATTTCACCGTAGTTCAGCGCCGGGCAGTTCTGCTGCAAATCCTCCAGCCATCGCCGCAACCCGGCCGACTCGGCCAATGGTGCACCACCGCCCAGCAGATAACCCAACGCTGAAAGGTGCAGCGTCGAGCCGTTGTTACTGCCGCGCTTGAGGTCCGTCACTCCGAGCCAGCAAGCATGTTGTGCCCGGGTCAGGGCGACATAGAGCAGCCGAAGATCCTCGGCCAAGCGCTCATCATCGGCTTGGGCGATCAACTTCGGCGTCGGCTTCAAGCTCACCTGAGCCTTGCCCGTCGCGTCGTGGTAATACAACGGCAAACGGCTGCCATCCACCGGTTTTGCCGAGCAGATGAATGGCAGAAACACCAACGGATATTCAAGCCCTTTGGATTTATGGATGGTCACAACCTTGACCAGTTGCTCGTCGCTTTCCAGGCGCAGGATCTGTTCTTCGCCAGCCTGACCGGACAATGCCAGATGCTCGGACAAGTGACGGATCAAGGCTTGCTCGCCATCAAGCTCGGCGGCGGCCTGCTGTAGCAACTCGGACAGGTGCAGCAGGTTGGTCAGCACCCGCTCGCCATCGTTGCGCGCGATCAACGCCTGGGGCAGTTGGAAGTCGTGCAGCAAACGTCGCAGCATTGGCAGCACGCCCTGTTTGCGCCAGAGCTCGCGATAACCGCGGAACTGCATGACCCGCGCTTCCCACGCCAGTTCGTCCTGATTCAGCCGCTCCAGCTCAGCCAGCGAAAGGTTCAGCGTGATGCAGGCCAGCGCGGCGCGGAGGGGACGCTCGACATCCGGTTCGGCACAGGCCTTGAGCCAGGTCAGCAGGTCATGGGCTTCCTGCGCGGCAAACACGGAGTCCTTGTCTGACAGGTAAACACTGCGCACGCCGCGGGCCGAAAGTTCGCCACGCACGGCCTGGGCCTCTTTGCCGTCGCGCACCAGAATTGCAATATCCGATGGCAGTAGACCTTTGAAGTCCTTACCGTCCTGGATGAAGCCAGCACAGCCTTGCTGACCGCCATTGAGCAGCGCGGTGATTTCACTGGCGCAGGCGGCGGCCAATTGTTGCCGATACACCGCGCCAGACAGTGGCTGATCGGCGGACAGGTGCCAGATGTTCAGGGCCGGTACAGCCTGACCATCAATCTGCAGGACTTCTTTGCGTCCCTGGGATTCGACGGGCAGGAACGGTACCGGGTTCTCTCCATTTTTCTCACGAAACAGGAATGCTCCGCGCCCCTGCTCACGAGATTCGGCGCGCTCGAACACATGGTTTACCGCACTGACCATGCCATGACTGGAACGGAAGTTGGTGCCCAGGGTATGCAGGCGGCCAGTGGTGGCCTGGCGAGCGCGCAGGTAGGTATAGATGTCGGCTCCGCGGAAGGCATAGATCGCCTGCTTCGGGTCGCCGATCAGAAACAGACCGGTTTCAGGATTGTTATCTTCGATGCGATAAATGCTCTCGAAGATTCGGTACTGCACCGGGTCGGTGTCCTGGAACTCGTCGATCAACGCGACCGGGAACTGCTCGCGGATCAGCGTTGCCAGGCGCTCACCGCCTTCGGACTGCAAAGCCGCATCGAGACGCAGCAACATGTCATCGAAGCCCATTTCCGCGCGGCGACGCTTTTCTTCCTCGAACCGCGCACCGACCCAGTGAGCGGCGTGTTGCAACACAGCGGCATCGGGAGTCGGCAAACCATCGAGACTGGTCTTGAGACCGGCCATCGCATCGAGACCGGGATGACGGGGGGCTTCCCCCTTCCAGGCTTCAGTCATGCCATCGGGAGTCAGACGAGTGAAGCCGGTGCCAATGTCCAGTTGCTCGAGAGACTCATCCTCGGCCCAGGCCCGGAGCTTTTCGAACCAGGGTTCGAAGTAGCGCGGCTGCATCTTGCGGCCATCGACGCTCTTGCTTGCGACACCCTGGTGACAGATGGCAAGCAACTCATCCGCCCATTGGCGCCAGGGCATCTTGAGATCGAGCAAAGCGGCCCGTCGTTCCTGCAGGCACTCGGCAATCAACTCGGCAGGCTCTTTACCTTCAACACTGTCACGCTCGCTGGCGAACAACCCACGCACTCGTGGTAGCAACGCCGCAGGGCCGCCCCAATTGCCGCGAACCCAGTTCAGTGCATCACCTTGCATTGGATAACAGAACAGTCGCCAGTAGTCGCGCAGGACTTCGCCGAGCAAATCACTATGATCGGTTTCCAGGGTCTGGGTGAACAGACTTCCACTGTCGAACGCATGTTCGCGCAACATGCGCTGGCACCAACTGTGGATGGTCGATACCGCCGCTTCATCCATCCACTGGGCGGCGATGTCCAGGCGGTTTGCACAGCCGGACCACTGCTCGGGGAAGTACTGCTCGCGCAATTCAGCAATGAGGCCATCCGGTGCCGGTGTCTCATCGCGGAAAAACCGTGCGGCTTCAGCCAGCCGGGTACGAATACGTTCGCGCAGCTCTTTGGTCGCGGCATCGGTGAAGGTCACCACCAGGATTTGCGGCGGCAGCAATTCACGGCCAAAACCACTCGATTCGCCGCCGTGGCCAAGGACCAGACGCAAGTACAGCGCAGAAATAGTGAAGGTCTTGCCGGTCCCGGCGCTGGCTTCGATCAGTTGGCTACCACGCAGGGGGAATGCCAGGGCCAGCGGTGTTTTCGTGGTCATGCGCGCGCCTCCTCGCTGGTCAATGAACGCCAAGGGGCTTCAAGCAGAGGCCGATACAAAGCGTCGCACCAATCGGGGAAGGTTTCATCGGCAATCAGAGCATCGTAGTCGGCGAATTGCCGAGCGAGTGCCGGGCTTTCGCGGCGCTCGCCGTCAGTGGTCTGGCCGTCGCCTTCATAGGTCTTGCGGGCAGCGGCGTCAGCTTTGGCCGGGTCGGTTTGAGCGAGCCAGGCGAACGCTGTTTTTACTGCAATCGGCAGCGGCTGGCGCATGCCCGTTTGCCAAGCCAACAACAGGTCACCCAGAACCCGGGATGCTGCGGCCTCCTCCAGCGGACCGAGCAACAAACTGTCGTCGCTGGCCACCAACGCAGTGGTCATCGGCATGCCGCTGGCACAGGCAACCAGGTGATTGACCCAAGGTCGCGTCAGGCGATGCCATTTGCGGGCCTTGACCGAACCGATGCTGTTGGGAATCGTAGTCACCGACAACAACCCGCCATCTGCGCGTTGATGCAGGCCACTGAGCCAGCCTTCCAGACGCAATCCTTGTAGTTCCACACTCACCGGCAACGCGCTGGTGAGCGGGGTCGGCCATAACGCCAGAAGCTGCTGATAACGCAGCAGCAGATCCGGCAGTGGCTCGATCAACTCTCGCTGAAGACATTCGCCAAAACCGGCCATGGGCAAGAGCCCGCTGTTTTGCAGGCGTTTTGCCTGCGCCTCCAGTACCTGATCGGTTTGGTCCGGTTGCCCCAGTGCCGCTTCAAGCAAGCTGTCGCTGAGGCTATAGCGTTGCAGCGCGTCGAGTACAAATGGCTCTTCATCAGCCAAAGGCACTTCTGCAGCCTCGAAGAACACTTTGAGCCGGTGACTGAAGAAATGTCGTACAGGGTTGCGCAGAAAATCCTGCAGCTGACCCAGGCTCAGCGGCTCGTCCTGGACGTAGGGTTCAAGCACTTCGATATCAGTCGCCAGATCACTGGCTTGATGTAGAACCTGCCACTCGCTGGCGTAGCTGAATAGATCATCGCCTTCATGAAAGTAGCGAGCGCTGAAAGGTTGCAGAGGGTGTTCCTGAGTCATGGACTCAAGCAGGTCATCATTATCATCGTGCAGTCGCCAGCCGCTGCCGAGATGATCACGCAACTGCCCTATCAACACCGAAGCAGGGCGCTCGCTGTTGTCCCGAATACTGCGGCCGACCCAACTGATATAGAGTTGGTCGCGTGCCGACAACAATGCTTCCAGCAACAGATAGCGATCATCTTCACGTCGGGAGCGATCACCGGGGCGGTAGTCACTGCCCATCAGGTCGAAATCCAGCGGCGGTTGCGCGCGAGGGTAATCGCCGTCATTCATGCCAAGCAGACAGACCAGTTTGAAGGGAATTGCTCGCATGGGCATCAAGGTACAGAAGTTAACGGCCCCGGCAAGGAAGCGCTGAGACAGGCGACCTTGGTCGAGACCCGCCAGCCAGGCTTCACGGACTACGGTCAACGGTAATTCGTCGTGCAAACCTACGGACTCGCAGGTCTCAAGCCAGGTCTCACGCAGCTCTTCGAGTTGGGCCAACAAATAGTCGTCATGCTCGTTGCTGGCCAGGAAGAATAACTGCACCAAAGCTTGCAACCGCGAGCCCCATTGTTTGGGCGCTGCAGGTTGAGTGAGTTCCTGGTGAGCAACTTCCAATGTATCCAACAACGCCACCAAAGGGCCTATGAGCGCGGCATCCAGACCACCAATTTCGTCGTAGGGTTCAATCCCCTCGCAGGCACTGGCGCTGCCCACGGCATAACCCAGCAACATCCGTCGCAGACCGAAACGCCAGCTGTTTTGCTCCAGTTCTTCAGGCAGCCCCAGGCCCGCACGCTGCTCGGCGTTCATCCCCCAGCGAATGCCTGCGCCTTCGATCCAGCGATGCAAGGTCGGCAGATCTCGTTCCTCTACGCCAAACCGGGCGCGTAATGCGGGAACGTCGAGCAGATCTAGGATCTCGCTGACAGGGAAACGACTGTCGGGAAGTTTGAGCAGGTGTTCGACAGCAATCAGTAGCGGATCCCGGCCGCGCTGGCCTTGATCCGCAAGTGTGAAAGGAATGAAGCGCGGATCAAAGCGATCGATCTGACCAAAAACAGCACGGATATGCGGGGCATAACTGTCGATGTCCGGGACCATCACGATTACGTCGCGAGGCCTGAGGTCTGTGTCAGCACTGAATCGTGCGAGCAACTGATCGTGGAGTATTTCCACTTCGCGTTGAGCGCTATGGGCGATGTGAAAACGGATCGATTCGTCTTTTTTCAGATCGACAGCAGCCCAACGCTCGCAAGTCTCGTTCAAGGGACGCAATTCCAGGATATCGTCCTGCAA
Source organism: Pseudomonas sp. TE12508 (assembly GCF_056279485.1). NCBI lineage: Bacteria > Pseudomonadati > Pseudomonadota > Gammaproteobacteria > Pseudomonadales > Pseudomonadaceae > Pseudomonas > Pseudomonas sp. TE12508. The sequence continues at coordinate 355,058 of NZ_JBWCCN010000005.1, forward strand.
TTGATTGAGCATGTTCCGTGGCTGGCTTTCGCTGAAAAGATCGATGCGCCCGTCGCGAAATGCCGAGCGATAGCTATTGGGATCGTCGTAGCTGTCGAGCAGATTAATGTAGTCCCGCCCCTGCTTGCCCCACGCGGCCAGTAGCGGATGGGCATGCTGATGGAGCGTTTGCGCGTCGAGCACGACCGGCATGCCGCTCTTGCGAGCCTGGCGCTTGTACTGATGTCGCAACAGATCTTTATCAGCGACGATGTCCGCCCAATGGTGACGACATGGGTTGTGTACGCACAGTAAGACCTGGCTGAATCGAGCAAGCCCGGCAAGCGCTTCCAGGGCCTGAGCAGGCAGTGAAGAAATCCCGAAAACGATCACCCGCGAAGGCAATCCACTCGGCGCTACGTCGAGGCTATTGATGCGCTCGATAAAGCGTTGGTGGACGCCTGCGCGGCTTTGCGCCATGCCTTGTTCACCGACATCCAGCAACAGCGCACGCCACAGCTCCGCCTGCCAACAGTTGGCCGGGGTCAGGGCTTTGGCCTCGCCCCTACCATTTCGTAACTGATGACGACCTTCTGCCCAGTCTTCTAGCCAATCGGCACGGTAGACCTGATATTGGTCGAACAGATCCGCCAGTCGCTCCGCCAGTTGATAGCGTTTACGTAAGTCGGTGTCATGGGTAAGAAAGCGCTGCAGAGGTTCGAAGTGCGGCTGGTTGATTAACTGTGGCAACAGACGCATCAGACGCCAGGTCAGCGGGGCTTTATCGAGAAGGGATTTGACCGGGATCTCGTCACGTCCCAGTACCATGCGATAAAGCTGCCACATGAAGCTGCCCGGTAACTGCACATCGATGGCAGCGGCGATTCCGCAGCCGCCCATGTCGTCATCTTCGGGGTCTTCGGCCAGTGCCAGCTTCAGCCATTGGGCGATGCCGTTGCTCTGTACCAGGGCGACTTCATTTTCCAAGGGAGCCAGCGGGTAGCGCCGCATCCAGCTGACCACCAGGCTGCGCAACTCGTCCAGACGGTTGCCGTGAACCACCATAAAACCAGCACTGAGAGACGTAGCGTCCGGCATAAAGGCTTCCTTGGGAAAATACAAAAGCTAGGGCCGAACCTTAGCACTGTCATCAGACTGTGACAGCCGGGAGCGGTCCGATAATGCTGTACGAACTTTCCTGCGGGCAAAACAAAACCCCTACCTGCATACGCAGATAGGGGTTTCGGAATTTAATCTTGACGATGACCTACTCTCACATGGGGAAACCCCACACTACCATC